>VXOE01000075.1:8852-25733 GCA_009840225.1 Caldilineaceae bacterium SB0662_bin_25
AACACCCGCCGCACCGAGTGTGTGGCAAAATGACCTTGACGACCCGCTGCGACCGGGATTAACCCCGCACCCCACCCCGCGTTCTGGCAGATTCCAAGTATGTGCCAGCGCAGACAAGACTGGCGAGACAACGCCCATATAGCCCCAACGTTTACCGCTATGACCATTGAGAGCCCCCTACAGAAACCCTGACGGTACATTACCCCCAGACCGACCGCACACAGCACACACAGATCATGGCTCAGTAGCCACAAAGACACGATGAGCTTCACCGCAACTGATTTCACATCGATTCTCTTCTCCTTCATACTCGGTGGTGTCGTCGGGCTTGTCGTGGGGAGATCTGTCGAAAAGATATTCGACCGCCTGGACGCAGTGCGCATGCAGTTAAGACTGCTTATGGCCTTCCTCATCCTATCTGCCACCTCGATTTCTTTTGAACTATTCCTTGAGCAATCGGGAATAGCGCTCATGATGGCCTTCGCCCTCGGATTCGGCCTCGTGACCACACTCCATGAACATATATTTCCTGACTCTGGCAAGAAATGAGTCGCGGCATAAAGGCCGCAGTTCAGTAAAGAAAACAGTTGACAGCAATTCCCGCCGAATTTCTCATCTGGCGCAGAGGTCCCCGCCCTGCAGACAACACACGATGGCTTGCCATCCCGAAAATCCTCATCAATCCCGAAAATCCTGATTCAGACAACGAACACGCAAAACCCTCGGAGGCGCCCGCTTTCCTGCAAACCTTGCACAAACACGAAAAATCAGTAGAATTGGCCATGCTTCCAGCTTCGACTACTGTCTTCCCAAGGTAATGGCCCGTTCCGAACCGGAGACCCAGCACCAGAACGCACAACTACTGAAATAGCCTTCTTCCAGTTCCATAATCCTTGTCATTGACTGCACCGCGAGAACACTACACATGCTGACAACAGAACAGAAGATCCAATTCGATAACCAGGGCTTCCTCAATGTCCCAGGTCTCTTTTCTGAGGCCGAGGTCCGGAGCTTCCGCCAGCACTTCATGGACCTTAGAGCCGCCGGCTCCTACCCCGGCGACTCCGCCGGTGTCGACAACGACAGCAACGACCCGCTCAAGAAATACCCCCGCATGATCCACATGCACCGCTGGGATAAACTTAGCTGGAACTGGATGCTGGACAGTCGGCTGAATGCTTGTATGACCGCCATACTCGGCCGCGAACCCTTCGCCGTGCAGACCATGCTCTACTTCAAACCGCCCGGCGCCCGCGGCCAGGCCCTGCATCAGGACCAGCAATACCTCCGCGTTCAGCCCGGCACCTGCATCGCCGCCTGGCTCGCCCTCGACGACTGCGACGAAGAAAACGGCTGCCTCCGCATGGTCCCCGACAGCCACGCCTGGCCCATCCTCTGCACAGCCAAAGCAGACACCACCCAGAGCTTCACCGACGTCACCGTAGACCTGCCCGATGACGTCGACGCCCAACCCGTCATCATGAAGCCCGGCGACGTCGTCTTCTTCAACGGCCAGGTCGTCCACGGCAGCTTCCCCAACACCAGCGCCGACCGCTTCCGCCGCGCCCTCATCGGCCACTACATCGCCGGCGAAGCCCGCAAAGTAGCCAAATACTACCATCCCATCTACCGCATGGACGGTTCTCCGGTCCAGCTTGATGTCAGCGAGGGCGGAGGTCTCTGTGGACGCTGGGTCGACGTCGATGGTACGCCCGTAATCGAAATGCATCGCAGCGAACCGCTGGCCTGGTAAGTTTCTCGGCCAGACAGTTCATAGCCGAAAAGAACCGAAAAGCAGTAACCCGATCGTCTCTCCATCTGCCAGCCCCTGCGTACACATCTACAACTTGGCAGGCATCCCTTTGCAGAGACCGAACATTCTCCTGATCATGAGCGATGAGCACGACCCGGCCGTAGCCGGCTGCTACGGCCACCCCCTCGTGCAAACGCCCCACCTCGACCGTCTCGCCACCGGAGGCGTCCTTTTCGAGAACGCCTACTGCAACAACCCTATCTGCGTTCCCTCCCGCATGTCCTTCCTCACCGGCAAATACGCCTCCGATGTCAATGTCTTCGACAACGGCTCCCCCCTGGCCCCCGACGTACCCACCTTCGCCCACTACCTGGAAGCATCGGGATACGAGACAGCCCTTTGCGGCCGCATGCACATGATTGGTCCCGACCGCCTCCACGGCTTCGGCCGCCGCCTCCTTGACGACAAGAGCGACTGGGTCCGATTCGGCAAAGGCCCCGTCCGTACACCGGAGGCGCGGCGCAGCAGCAACTCCCACGTTACCGAATGCGGCCCCGGCCCGCCCCGCTGGCTCGAATACGACAGCACCGTCACCGACCTCAGCCAACGCTTCCTGCGCGACAAAGCGAACAACACGGCCAACCAGCCCTGGTGCCTCGTCGCCAGCTTCATGTACCCCCACTTCCCCCTCTACGCGCCGCAGAAATACCTCGACCTCTACCCACCCGACCGCATCGATCTGCCGCTTCTGGGCGATGAGCTTCTTGAAAACCAGCACCCCGCCATCCGCCAGTTGCGCTACTTCTTCCACAACGACCACCCGCTGCCCGAGGAGCTCACCCGCACTGCCCTTGCCAGCTACTTCGCCCTAGTCACCCTGACCGACGAGCACATCGGACGCCTCCTCTCCGCCGTTGACACTTCCCCCTTGCAGGAAAACACCGTCGTCATCTACATCAGCGACCACGGCGAAATGGCTGGGCAGCACGGCATCTGGCAGAAACAGTGCTTCTACGAATCTGCCGTTCGCGTCCCACTCATCGTCAGAAGTCCCCATCTGTCCGAGAGCGCACGTGTCAACGCAAACGTCAGCCTGGTTGACATCATGCCTACGCTTCTGGACCTGGCTGAAACGCCCGTACCCGAAGGTCTGCGGGGCCGCAGCCTTCTCCCCTCATTGCGCGGCGAGACTCTGCCTGATGACCTCGTGGTCGCCGAATACCACGCCCAGGGCATGCTCAGCGCAGGCTACATGGCAAAAAAGGGAAATCTGAAGTATAATCACTACGTCGGCCTTCCGCCGCAGCTGTTCGACTTGGCCGCCGACCCCAATGAATTCGTCAATCTGGCAGGCCATCCTGGCTGGGCAGCAGCCCAGTCGAACCTGCACCAGGAACTCGTCGCCAGACTGGACCCCGATGAAGTAGACGACCGCGCCAAGCGCAACCAGCAGCTTGAAGGAATGGCAAGGTCCTACACCCACTGAGTATGTCTGAGGCTGACACGTTCAAAGGAGGTGATTTACCGAGAACTGATGGATCCCGCAGGGCTGTTTTCCCGTGACACACTTGGTCAACTGTATCGTGAACCTTCGTTCAATGTTGGAGCGCTGACCACACGCACACGAAAGGAGAACAAACCATGTCTGACCGCACTCTTAGTCGACGACGCTTCCTGCAGGGAATGGGAGTCGCGGCCACCGGCGCCGTTATCGCCGCTTGCGCGCCGCCCGTCCAGCAAGCGGCCGGCGATATGGCCGAGACCGCTGAAACGCCCGAAATCTGGGTATTTGTCGTTACCGGTTGTACCGCCGGCGGCAACGCGGAAAAGACCAAGGCCGTGCAGGATCTCATCCTCGAAGAGTCCGGCGTCCTCGTCCAGAACTATCTCTCCGCCCACGGAGCCGCCTCAACAGAAAAACTGAACCTGTTGATCGCCTCCGGCACCCAGCCCCTCGACCTCTTTGAAGGATCCTGGCCCGACTTCAAGGGCATCATCACCCCCATGGATGACCTCTTGGACGCCTTTGGCCAGAACGTCCTCGCCCTCAACAACGACTTCGCCTGGGCGCGCATGAAAGATGCTGAAGGCGTTACCTGGGGTTACCCCCGGCTCGGGCTCATGGCTCACACCCACTTCTGCTTCTTCCGCTCCGATTGGCTCGACGAAGCCGGCCTTGAGACACCCGATACCTGGGACGGCATGGAGTACACCATCGAAGAATTCAGGGCACTGCACGACGAATCCGTTACCACCACCATGGGCCGCCGCCATCTGATGTACAACACGATGGGCGCCTTCACCGAAAACGGTTACTCCAACTGGGTCGACCCCGCCGACAACATGCTCAAACCGGTAGAGACCAATCCAGGTTACATCGACTGGCTTACCAAGATGCATGAGTGGTGGGACAAAGGTTGGTTCCAGCTCGAGTCCTTTGCCAATCCTGATTTCCGTGCCATGCTCAAGACCCTCACCATCGGCACGTGGCTTGGCTGGTACTCCCGCATCACAATCTGGTGGGAACAAATCCGATTGGATTCGGGCTATACCGACATCGACTACACATTCCCCGAAACCATGACTGGGCCCATGGGGCTGGCCAAGACCAACAACGTCGGTGGCAATTCCGCATACATGATCCCCCGCAAGTCGCAGCATCCCGATGCCGTAATTCGCTTCGCCGACTGGGCCTACGCTGGCCTCCCGGATGAACCGAGAAACCTGATCATCACCCAGGCCGGCATCGAAGGCGTCGACTGGGAATGGCACGACAAAGAGGCCGGCCTCTACCGCGCCCTCGTCCCCGCCACCGCCCCCTGCGAGGCCAGATATCCCGGCGAATACTACCAGGTCAAAGGCATGGGCACCGAACCCCACGTCGTAAGGGTTTTGGAGGACGGTACCGTCCACCGCCAGAGCGCACACGTCGTCAAGTACAACGACCAGTTCCAGTTCGGCAAGATGCCCGTCGACTTTGACGTTCCTTACGACCTGACCGCGATCCGCGACCAGTACCCCGGTCTGTCAGACTTCGAGCGCCTCATCGACGAAGAATCGGTCAAGTTCATTACCGGGTCCCGGCCCCTCTCCGAATGGGGTAATTTCCTCGATACAATGCAAAGCGCCGGCCTGGACAGATGGAGCGAGTTGCACACAGAACAGTACCGTCAGTACCACCCTTAGTTGAGTCGGCCAGCCGGTCGGGGCGAACTTTCAACTCGCCCCGACCGTTCTATATAATTGTAGTTCCATTTGTCACAACTCTCAGCTTATGAAAGGAATCCACATGACAACTCAGTCAAGGCCTACGCGCCGCCAGTTCCTGCAAGGTGTCGGCATGGTAGCTACAGGCGCCGTTATCGCTGCCTGCGCACCGCCGGTCGCAGCACCGGCCGGCGACGGTGGCGCCATGGAAACCCCCGAAATCTGGTTTGGAACGACCAATCCCTGCCCCGGCGGCGGTAACCCGGAACGCACCGACGCCGTCCGCCAGCTCATCCTCGAAGAGACAGGGGTCCTGGTCAACACCAACATCCTGCCGCCAGGTGCCGCAGCCACCGAAAAGCTCAATCTCCTGCTCGCTTCAGGCACCCAGCCCCTCGACCTCTTCGTCGGCAACTGGCCCGACTTCAAGGGCATCACCCTCCCCATGGACGACCTGCTTGAAGTCCACGGCGCCGACATCCTCGCCGGTCACTCCGACCTCGACTGGCGCATGATGAAGGACTTCGAAGGCACCACCTGGGGCTACCCCCGGCTCGGACTCATGGGGCATACCCACTTCCCCTATTTCCGCACCGACTGGCTCGCCGAAGCCGGCCTCGAAATACCCGATACCTGGGATGGCATGGAACATGCCTACGAAGCGATGAAGGAAAACCACGACGAAGCAGTCATCGTCGCCATGGGCCGCCGCCACCTCATGTACAATACCCTCGGCGCCTTCACTGAACACGGCTTCTCCCGCTGGATCGACCCCGCCGACAATATGCTCAAACCACCGGAGCTGCAGCCAGGCTACCAGGACTGGCTCGCCAAGATGAACGAATGGTGGGACAATGGCTGGCTCCAGCGCGAGTCATTCGCCAATCCCGACTATCGCGCCATGCTCAAGACTCTGACAATCGGCGTCTGGCTCGGCTGGTACTCCCGTATGACCATCTGGTGGGACCAGATCCGCCGCGACGCAGGTTACGAAGTGGAAGACTACGACTTCGCACTCAAGATCACAGGACCAGCCGGAGTTGCCAAGACCAACAACGCCGGCTCAAACAGTGCCTATATGATCCCCCGCAAGTCCAACTATCCCGAGGCTGTCATCAAGTATGCCAACTGGATCTATGAGGACGGTCCCGATGACGTAACCAACTACCTCATCGCTTCTTGGGGCGTGCCCGGCGAAGACTGGGAATGGGTCGACAAAGAGGGCAAAGTCGCCCGACTCCACTCCGCTGGCAGCACTGTCTGTGAAGAAAAGTACTCCCGCGACTTCCAGATTACCCTCGGTCTCGGGCCGGAAACTTGGGCCACCGCCGTCAAGCTTCAGCAGGATGACGGCACAATCGAGTGGAACCGCCACTGGCAGCACATCAACACCTATTGGAACCAGTACGAAGGCGGACGCATGCCCGTCGACTTTGACGTGCCTTACGACCGCACTGCCATTCGCGATGCCTTCCCCGGCGAACCCGACTTCGAACGCTTCGTCGAAGAGGAAAGCATCAAGTTCATCACCGGCGCCCGCCCAATTGTAGAATGGGGCAACTTCGTCGATGAGATGAACAACGCCGGTCTTGAGCAGTGGAGCGAGCTCTACACCCAGCAGTTCCGGCTCTATCACCCCTAATTGACCTGTACCATGAGGGAAGGAGGGCGTGCCCCTCCTTCCCTCAGCCCTCCCCTCGGCGACAGGAGGTGGACGAATGCAACAACCCCTTGGCGAACAGATCAGAGTACGACTTGAGCAGGATGCCCCAGTCTTCGCGGAGAAGAAGGGCTTCCAAGAAGCGTGGCGCCAGATCAAGCGAGACCGCTTCCTGTACGCCCTTGCCGCACTTCCCCTCCTCTACTTCGTAGTATTTCGCTACCTCCCCATGGTCGGCCTGATCATCGCATTTCAGGACTACGATCCCTTCCTCGGCATCGGTGCCATGTTCAGCCTGGATAACTTTGTGGGGTTCAAACACTTCACCAACTTTTTCGACTCCATCTTCTTCTGGAACGTCGTTCGCAATACCGTTCTCATCAGCTTCTACAAACTGTTATTCGGTTTTCCACTTCCTATTATCCTCGCTCTCCTGATCAACGAGGTGCGAATTACCGTATTTCAACGCACCGTCCAGACCATTTCTTACCTGCCGCACTTCTTCTCAATGGTAGTAGCCGCCGGCATCGTCCGCGCAATGCTTACTCCGCAAGGTGGCCTACTCAATCAGGCTATCGTCGCCTTTGGCGGCGAAGCCCAGGCCTTTCTTACCGATCCCAACCTCTTCCGTTCCATACTGGTCACCATGGACATATGGCAGCAGGCCGGCTGGAACAGTATTATCTTCTTGGCTGCCATGGCCACCATCAACCCGGAAATGTACGAAGCCGCCGCCATGGACGGCGCCAACCGCTTCCAGCGCATGTGGTACGTCACCCTGCCCAGCATATCCTTCGCAATCGTCATCATCCTCATCTTCCGTATCGGCGGTATGCTGGACGCAGGTTTCGAGCAGATTCTGCTCCTTTATTCACCCTCCGTCTACTCCGTCTCTGACATCATCGATACCTACGTATATCGCGCCGGCCTCATCGGCCGCCAATACTCATTCGGGGCCGCGGTAGGCCTCTTCAAGTCCGTTCTTGCACTGATCCTTATGTATATGGCAAACAAAGTTGCCCAGTACCTGGGCCAGGAAGGCCTCTGGTAGGAGAACACAATGAAACTTTCCCGGGGCGAAAAGCTGTTCGACTGGATCAATATCTTTGTTCTCGCCATCCTTACGCTGTTCTTTCTGATCCCTTTCCTCTCTGTGGTCTCCACTTCGCTCGTCAGCGGTAGAGAGTACGCCTTGCGCGGGCTCTTTATCCTCTACCCGTACCGGCCCGTACTCAGCTCCTATGACATGCTCCTGGGCCAGGGCTCAATAGTAGTCAACGCTTATATAGTCACCTCCGCTCGCGTTGTCGTCGGTACTGGCCTCGGCCTTGCATTCACCTTCCCACTCGCCTACGTACTCTCCAAGCGCAGACTATACGGCCGTGTACCCATTACAATGTTTATCTTTTTCACCATGCTATTCCACGGCGGCCTGATTCCAAACTTTGTCCTCGTGGAAAAGATCCGACTGTTGGATAGTTTCTGGGCAATGATTTGGCCGGTCCTGATCAACCCCTGGTGGCTCCTGATCATGCGTAACTTCATGTTGGCCATCCCCGAAGAACTGGAGGAGGCCGCTATCATGGATGGCGCTAGCCCTCTCGTGGTTCTCCTGCGTGTCTATCTTCCCCTTTCCATGCCGGTAATCGCAACCATCGGTCTCTGGTATGCAGTCTTTCATTGGAACCAATGGTTCGACGCGGCAATTTACATCAACGATCCCAAAAAGCTGCCCCTCCAGCTGATCCTCCGCGGCATCCTCGAATACGGCACCGGCCAGTACAGCGACTACTCCGGCCTCGCCGAGATGACCGAGCTCACCGACCCACCGCCGGCGGAGTCCCTCAAAGCCGCCATGATCGTCATCACCACCCTGCCGATCCTCATGATCTACCCCTTCATCCAGCGCTACTTCGTCAGGGGCATCATGCTCGGCTCCATCAAAGGCTGATTCCAACATGGACAACTCCTTCCACGGCGCATGGCCCGCGCTCATCACGCCAGCCACCGCCGACGGCGGCGCCAACCTCACCCCCCTTCGCGAACTGATCGACTACATGCTCGCCAAAAATGTCGACGGCCTCTACGTCCTCGGCGGCACCGGCGAAGGTCTGCTGATTTCAGCCGAGGACCGACGCCTCGTCCTCGAAACCGCCATCGAACAGGTCGGCGGGCGCATCCCCGTCATCGTCCACGTCGGCAGCATCAGCACCGTCGAAGCCGCCGCCCTCGCCTGCCATGCCCAGGAACAAGGAGCCGACGGCGTCAGCTCCGTCCTGCCCGTCTACCTCGGCGGCCTCGATGCCACATACCGCCACTACGGCGCCATCGCCGCCGCCGCGCCCAACCTGCCCTTCTTCCCCTATCTCTTCGGCGGCCAGATCGACGCCTATTCCCTGATGAAGGAACTCCTCTGCCGGTTTCCCAACGTGGGCGGCGCCAAGTACACCGGCCCCAACATGTACGAGATCGCCCAGATCATCGAGCTGGGCGACGACCTCCCCGCCGGCCGCGGCTGGACCATTTTCTCCGGCATGGATGAACAGTGCCTCTTTGCCGCCATGATGGGCGCACCAGGCAACATCGGCTCCACCCTCAACGTCATGCCCGGCGCCTATAGCAGGATGCACGCCTCCTGCAAGTCCGGGGACTTCGCCCAGGCTCTGTCCCTCCAAAAACAGGCCAACCGCCTCACCGAAGTCATGATCAACCACGGTGTCGCCGCCGCCCTGCGCGTCTCCATGAAGGCCCTCGGCATCGACTGCGGGCCCCTCCGCCTCCCCCAGGAAACAATTTCTCCCCAACAAGAGGAAATTTTACTGGCAGACCTCGAAGAGGCTGGCCTCGCCGCCCTCGCCGCCATGTAGTCCGCCGCCCATCGCCAACACACCTCGAAACGCATCCCTATATGCCCGGTTTTGGCCAATCCAACCCCGTGGCGTAGCATGGATTTAGACAACCGGCCAGTCGCACAACTTGCCTGGGCCGCGCCGTCCTACTCTGTCAAAGTGAGGGCCCTGCATGTCCTTTTACACCAAGCTGGAAGCCGCCGCACACCGCAACGACACCCTCCTCTGCGTCGGCCTCGATCCAACCCCAGAGGCCTGCCCGGATCGCTTCCTGCACACTGCCGATTCCTCACACTCAGAGGCCGGAGACGATGCCGAGAGAAAATGCCAGTCTCTGTTGGACTGGAACCGAGCCGTAATCGAAGCCACCTCCGACCTCGTCTGCTGCTACAAGCCCAACATCGCCTTCTACGAAGCCCTCGGCCAGCCCGGCATGGCCCTCCTGCGCGCAACCATCGCCGCCATACCCGAGAACATCCCCGTCCTCCTCGACGCCAAGCGTGGCGACATCGGCTCGACCGCCGCCGCCTACGCCCGCGCCTGCTTCGAAGAACTCAACGTCGACGCCGTCACCCTCAGCCCCTACCTCGGCCAGGACAGCATCGCCCCCTTTGCCGCCTACCCCGATAAGGGCTTGTTCGTTCTCTGTCACACCTCAAACCCCGCGGCCGGCGCCCTCCAGAAGCTGACCGTCACCAACGGCCGGTTCCCGCACGCGCAAGACCCTCTGTTCATGCGCGTTGCCAAAGAAGCCGTCAGCTGGTCGCCCGCCGTAGGCTTGGTCGTCGGCGCAACCTATCCCCAAGCACTCGCCGAAGTCCGCACCGTCGCACCCTACGCTTGGCTGCTCGCCCCCGGAATCGGCGCCCAGGGCGGTGACCTCCAGGCAGCGCTATCGGCCGGTCTGCGCGCCGACGGTCTCGGCGTCCTCGTCGCTGCCACCCGCGGCGTCACCCAGGCAAACGACCCTCGCCAGGCCGCCGCTCGCCTACGCCAAGACATAAACGACGCACGCGCAAAGTCCTCTTCCACATCGAAAGTTGTGCCTGCCGCCCCTGCCCCTCAACCCAATCGAAGTGCAGAGTCCCACACCGACCTCATCATCGGCCTCGCCGACCTCGGCGCCCTTCAGTTCGGCGACTTCACCCTCGCTAGCGGCAAAAAGTCCTCCATGTACGTCGATCTCCGCCTCCTCGTCAGCCGTCCCGAACTGATGCAGGCCGCCGCTGCAGCCTACGCAGAAAAACTTTCCACCCTGCAATGCGACCGCATCGCCGGCGTACCCTACGCCGCCCTCCCTATCGGCATGGCCGTCGCCCTGGCCAGCGGCGTCCCTCTCATCTACAACCGCAAAGAGAGCAAGAGCCACGGCCTCGGCAAGGACATCGAAGGCCTCTGGCAGGCCGGCGAGCGCGTCGTCATCATCGAAGACGTCATCACCACCGGCGGCAGCATCGTCAGCTCGGTCGAACTGTTCCGTGCCGCCGGACTGGTTGTCGAAGATGCAATCGTGTTGCTGGATAGGCAGCAGGGAGGAGTCGAAAACCTGCAGAAGGCCGGAATACGCGTTCACAGCGTCCTGGCACTGGGAGATGTCCTGAATCTGCTATCCGAGACCGGCCATATCCCAGAAGAGATTCGGCAGTCGCTCGGTTTACCTGCACCCGCAGGGGAAAGTCAGTAGCTGAGCGGCCTACTTATGTGAGAGATTTCCGCATTGAGCGAGGATCTTCCCAACCTGTCCGTCCCGTTTCTCGAACGTGACCTGCCATCGCCTCTGGTGTTGGCAAGCGGCATCTGGGGCACGACCGTAAGCCTGCTCGTTCGAGCAGCCGGCGAAGGCTGTGGCGCCGTAACCGCCAAGAGCTGTGGCCCCGAACCCCGCCACGGCCACGTCAACCCCTCCTGCATCGACTGGGGCGGCGGCCTCCTCAATGCCATCGGTCTGGCCAATCCCGGCGTCGAAGAAGAAATCGGCCTGCTCCGCGAAGCCAAAGCCCGGCTCCAACCCCGCGGCGTCGCCGTCATCGCCAGCATCTTCGCCGCAACAGCCGCCGAATTCGGTGGCGTCGCCCGCCGCATCGCCTCCGCTAGACCCGACTTCATCGAAGTCAACATCTCCTGCCCCAACGTCGAGGACAGCTTCGGCGAACCCTTCGCCGCCAATGCAGACGCCACCGCCGCCGTCACCGGTTACGTCAAAGAGGCCGTTGCTTCCCAAGCCATCCCCGTCATCGTAAAGCTCGCCCCCAACGTCCCCAGCGTCGGCCGCATCGCCCAGGCCGCCGTCCACGCCGGCGCCGACGCCCTCTGCGCCATCAACACCATGCCCGGCCTCGTCCTCGACCCCTACAGCGGCCAGCCCGTCCTCGCCAACCGAACCGGCGGCATCAGCGGCCCCGCACTCAAACCCATCGCCCTCAAGGCCGTCTACGACACCCGCAAAGCCTGCCCCCACACACCGATCATCGGCACGGGCGGCGTCACCACAGGCCAGGACGCCGTCGAAATGCTCATGGCCGGCGCCACCGTAGTCGGCGTCGGCAGCGCCATCTACCACCGCGGCCCCGACGCCATCCGCCTCATCCGCACCGAGCTCCAACAATGGATGGCATCCCAAAACATAGCCTGCATCGCCGACCTCCACGACCGCGCCCACACAGAGCCCCTCTACGCGACATCGCCTTCCACCCCGCCCGCGCCGTCCGCAGCCTAGGGCCTTCCGCGCTACGCCCTGCCCCCACAAAGCGACCTTCGCCTCACAAAATCAACATGGCATCCCCGAAACTGTAAAAGCGATACCCCTCGGCCTTCGCCTCCTCATAGGTCCGCAACAGCATCTGCCGTCCTGCGTCCAGGTTCCCATGATGCGCCTGACCCACAAACGCGCTCACCAGCATCAGCAGCGACGACCGCGGCAAATGAAAATTCGTCAGCAGCGCGTCTACAGCCTGAAAACGGTAACCAGGGTATATGAACAGATCGACCTCGCCCGCAAATGGGATAACGCCCGTTTCCTTAGCCTCCGGCCCGTACCCGTCCACCCCCTGTGCAGACGTTGCACAATACTCAAGCACACGTGTCGACGTCGTCCCAACCGCAACGACTCGGCCCCCTTGCTCTCTGGCTTCACTGATAGCCCCGGCCGACTCCACAGACAACTCTACCCATTCACGGTGAATATGATGATCGGCCACCCGCTCCGCCGTCACCGGCCCGAACGTATCCAGCCCCACGTGCAAAGTGACCGTCTCCCAACCCACGCCCATGCCCCGTATGCTTTCCAATAGCTCAGGCGTAAAATGCAGGCCCGCCGTCGGCGCCGCCACGCTGCCATCATTTCGACTGTAAATTGTCTGATATCGCCCTTTGTCGCCCGCGAACTCAGTGATATAGGGAGGCAGAGGCATCTCTCCCAGCTCTTCCAAAACCCCTCCGATTGCCTTCGAAAAGCGTGCCCTGCGCTGTCCCCCCTGGCCTTCCGCGACGATCTCCGCCTCCACCGGGCCGCCATCCAGTTCCACCCTGGCGCCCGCGCGCAGACCCCTTCCCCGCACCAGGCAACTCCACTCCAAACCCTTCCCATCCAGTTGCCGCAGCAGGAATATCTCAACCCCGCCGCCCGTCGGCTTCCGCCCCCGCAGCCGCGCCGGAACCACACGACTGTCATTCGCCACCAGGAGGTCGCCCCGCCGCAGGAACCCACCGATTTCACTGAAACGGCTGTGTTCAATTCGCCCCGACACACGGTCCAGTACCAGTAATCGGCTACTGTCTCGCGGCTCGGCTGGATGCTGAGCTATAAAGCTCTTAGGCAGGTCGTAACTGAATAAATCGGTTCTCATTTCGGCTAGGTTGTCGCCTGCTGTGTCGCCAGTGTCAGGTCGTCGACAAAAACCGCAGGCCGCCTTGATCTGGCTGCGATTTCACTTGGTTTTAACACAGGTGTTAGAATCGTGGAAGAGTACGGTCGACCGCAACCCGCTGCCGCCAAAAGGCGAACAGGACCTCCGAACCAGCGGAAACGCTTCATCTGCACTGTCCACTCCTCCCTTCCATCCCTAAGTGATTTCAAGTGATACGCAACAGACGGGAGCCCATGAATCTCATAACAGTGATACTGGCCGTCGCCCTTATTTTCGTCATCCTTCTGCTGGGTGGCGGGCTCATCGTCTACATCTACTGGTGGCTGGTTCAACGGCCCGCCCCCCAACACGATGGCCAGTTGGACCTTCCCGAACTGGACGCAGAAGTGGAGGTTCTCCGCGACCAGCATGGCATCCCCCACGTCTACGCCCAAAATGAAGCCGACCTCTACCGCGCCCAGGGCTTCACCCACGCACAGGACCGCCTCTGGCAGATGGAGCTCAACCGCCGCGTCGCCCACGGCCGCCTCGCCGAACTCTTCGGCGCCGCCGCCCTCGACGTCGACCGCTTCAGCCGCATCGTCGGCTTCCACCGCGCCGCCCAGGCCGAACTCGACGCCCTCGACGACGCCACAGTCGCCGCGCTGCACCACTACTGCCAGGGCGTCAACGCCTACATCCGCAGCCGCAAAGGCAGGCTGGCTGCCGAGTTCAACCTCCTCCGCCGCCAGCCCGAAGAGTGGTCGCCCGCCGACATAATTGGTTTCGGCAAAATGATGGCCTGGACCCTTAGCGTCAACTGGGAAAGTGAACTGGTCCGGCTCCAGCTGGCCGCCAAGCTCGACCCCACCCTCGCCGCCGATCTGGAACCGGACTATCCAAACACAAACCCCGCAATTATGGAGGGCGTGGGAAGCCAGGAGTCGATGCGGCTCCTCCATACCGCCGGCCTCATCCTCAACCAATACGAACAGCTGAAAAACTGGCTCGGAGTCGCCGCGCCCGAGTTCGGACAGGGCAGCAACGCCTGGGCCGTCTCCGCAGAAAAATCCTTCTCCGGACGCCCTATTCTCTGTAACGATCCCCACCTCGTCATGTCCATGCCCGGCACTTGGTACGAGATGCATCTCACCTGCCCGCCCTCGCCCGACGGCTCCGAATCCGGCCTCCAAGTCAGCGGCGCCTCCTTCGCCGGCGCACCCGGCATCATCATCGGCCACAACCAGCACATCGCCTGGGGCTTGACCAACGCCTTCCCCGATGTCCAGGACCTCTACATCGAACGCCCACACCCCGACAACGACAGCGGCCGTACGCCCCGCTTCGAATTCCAGGGAGAATGGGAAGAAGCCACCGTCATACGCGAAGAGATCCACCTGCGCAACCGCGCCCGCCCACATGTCGAAGAGGTAGTCGTAACCCGCCACGGCCCTCTCATCACCGGCATCCTCACTTCCGAAAGCCCTGACGTCGGCTTTCCCGACGAACCCGTACTCACCGCCGCGCCCCTCGCCCTCCGCTGGATCGGCCACGACCCCGGCACCGTTATGCGCTCTATCCTACGCCTGAACCGCGCCCGCAACTGGCAGGAATTCGACGGCGCCGTAGCCGACTGGACTGCACCATCTCAGAACTTCGTCTACGCCGATTGCGAAGGCAACATCGCCTACCGCCTCTCCGGCGCCGTCCCCATTCGCCGCAACGGCAACGGCCTTGTCCCAGTCCCCGGCTGGAACGGCGACTACGAGTGGGACGGCTTCATCCCCGACGACGAGTTGCCCAGGCTCCTGAATCCCCCTAGTGGCTTCGTCGTCACCGCCAACAACAAGATCACCGGCGACGACTACCCCTACGTCCTCACCTTCGAGACCATGCCCGGCTGGCGCGCCCGCCGCATCGAAGAGATGTTGACCGAAAAAGAGCAGCTCACCCTGCGCGACATGGAACAGATCCAGCTCGACGAGACCAGCCTCTACGCCCGCGAGCTGACCCCACTGCTGACCGGCCACCTCAGCGACGACCCGTACGTGCGCGTCGCCGTCAACATGCTGCAGGACTGGGGCTACCGCATGGACCAGGAAAGCCCTGCCGCTCTCGTCTTCCACTACACGCTATTGCACCTCCTCGACCTCACCTTCGGCCAAAAGCTCGGCCCCACCGCCCCCGGATTCTTTGGCAAAGGCAGCAGCCCCGTCTTTCTCATCAACGGCTTCCTGCTCCGCGCCCAAACTCGACTCCTCGAACTCCTGAAAAACGAAGAGAACTCCCCCTGGTACGCCGACGCCGCCACCGGACGCCGCCGCACAAAAGCGGAGTTGGTCGAGACCGCCCTCCAGCTCGCCGTGCACCGCTTGCGCCGTGAAGTCAATCCCACGCCCCGCAAATGGGCATGGGGCCGTATGCACCAGATCCGCTACAGCCACGTCCTCGGCGCCGCACCCATTCTCGGCTGGCTCTTCAACCGCGGCCCCTACCCCATCGGCGGCGACGGCACCACCCCCAACCAGACCGGATTCCTGTCCGAAATGCCCCCCGGCCTCGTCCAGGTCCAGGCCGCCTACCGCCAGATCTTCGACATGGGCAACTGGGACGCCGCCCAAAGCGTAACCGCCAGCGGCCAGTCCGGTCACCCCATCAGCCGCAACTACGCTGACCAGATCCCCATGTGGCTGGAAGGCGCCTATCACAAAATGCCCTGGAGCCGCCCCGCCGTTGAAAAATCTGCCCTCCGCCTCCTCCTCAAAAGCGGCGACCCTTGATAAATTCATCTCTCTCCCAACAGCAACAACCATTCAGCACAATCCTTCCCTTCTCGCCCGCGCCAGTGTGGATCTGTGACAGCCCCGCAGGCCCCACCACACTACGAAATACGCAATACGAAATGCGAATTTCACTTTACGCAGCGTCCAAACCTGAATCACGCGCCGCCACCCCACTCCCCGCCTCCCAATGACCCTCTCCTCCTACCGCGGCTACCTCTACGCCCTTATCGCCTTCGGAACCTGGGGCTTCCTCCCCGTCTACTGGAAACAGCTCCAGGCCCTCCCCATGCTCGAAATCCTTGCCCACCGCATGATCTGGTCCGCCGTAACCATGGTCATAGCCTTGGCCCTCCTCAAGGACCTCTCTTGGCTTCCCGCACTTCGCACCTCGCCGCGTACGCTTCTCCTCGTGTCCGCAGCCGCCCTCCTCACCGCCGCCAACTGGATCACCTACCTCTGGGCCGTCGACACCGGCAATGTCGCCAGGATCAGCCTCGGCTACTTCATCAACCCCCTCTTCAGCGTCCTCCTCGCCCGCCTCTTTCTCGGCGAGCGCCTGCGCCGCGGCCAGCAGTTCGCCGTCGCCATCGCCGTCGCTGGCGTCATCTACCTCACCATCAGCCTCGGCCAGCTCCCCTGGATCGCCCTCTCCCTCGCCGGAACCTTTAGCTTCTACGGCCTCATCAGAAAAAAGGTCGACCTCTCCGGCATGCAATTCTTCTGCCTCGAAATGACCTTGCTCCTCGTCCCCGCCCTCCTCCTCCTCTTCTACATCGCCCAGCCC
>VXOE01000196.1 GCA_009840225.1 Caldilineaceae bacterium SB0662_bin_25
CTACCCGCGTAAGAGCGCCGGCCGCGTCAGATGTGTATAACCGACTGGGGTAGGTGCGAGGGTTGGAGGTGAAGGAGGGTTGATGTGGTGGTGGTGCGGAGAGGGTGCCGTGTAAGGGGGGAGGGCAGGCACTGCGTGCTCTCTCGGAAGTGGCGACTATGGTTGGCGCAGGGCTGCACTGACTCTGGCGACAAGCTCGGTGGGGGAGAAGGGTTTGACTATGTAGTCGACGGCGCCTGCATCCAATGCGGTTGTGATGATTTCATCACTGCCGTAGGCGGACAGGAAGATGACGCGCACTTTTGCCGTAGCCAGGATGCGTTTCATCAGTTCAATGCCGTCGTTTCCCGGAAGCATCAGGTCCATCAGTATCAGGCGTGGAGGGTCTGACCTTACAATGTGGAGGACCTCATCGGCTTTGGAGGCCACGATGGGAGCGTAGCCCGCCCTGGAGAGGATCCGGCGCACGTTTCTGAGGGTCTGCGGGTCATCGTCTACGGCGAGAATGCGCGCCGCGTTTTTCTCAAAGGCCGCCGTTTTGTTTGCGTGCGGAGAGGATCTGCCTGCCGCGTTCTCAAACTCCCGGTCGGCAACGGGCAGGGTGAAGGTAAACCGTGTTCCCAGGCCCGGACCGGCACTTTCGGCCCAGATTCGGCCGCCATGGGCTTCGACGATGCCTTTGCAGATGGCAAGGCCCAGGCCAGATCCTGCGATTTGGCGTTCCCCTCCTTCGCCGTGAATGCGGGCGAATTTTCGGAACAGGTAGGGAATGCGATCCGGCGGCACGCCTCGGCCGTCGTCAGCCACGGAGAAGGCGACGCGGCCGCCATCCAGGGCGGCGCTCACTCTTATCACCGACTGCTCGGGCGAGTACTTGGCGGCGTTGGAGAGAAGGTTTTCCAAGACCTGAACAGTGCGCCATTTGTCGGCCATCACCCAGGGCAGGTCCGGCTCCAGGTCAACGGACAAATTGTCGCGACCGCCTCCGCTCAGGAATGTGTTGCATGCCTCGTCTACCAAGCGGGCCGAATCATACGGTTCGGGCGTGACGGAAAGCGAACCGGTTTCGACCCGCGCGACGTCGAGCAGTTCTCTGATCAGATCGCGCATCCGGGCGGCCTGCATTTCAATGATGCGGATAAACTGGATCATCTCGTCGGGACTGAAGGTGTTCAGCGATTCGCGCAGATTTGAGGCAGAACCTTGAATTGACGTCAGCGGGGAGCGCAACTCGTGGCTTACCATGCCAAGGAATTCGGCGCGCAGCTTTTCCAGTTCTTCCATCCAGGACAGGTCCTGCAGGGTTACTACCACTGATTTGACTTCATTATCCTGCGCTTTCAAGAGTGAAGCGTTAGCGAGAACGGCCAGCGACCGCCTGCCGGGCACGGACAGGACCAGCTCCTCTGCCCGCAGGGTTCCTTTGCCGGGCTGCAGTAGTGCGAAAACAAATTCGGCCAGCGACATTTCCTGTCCGTCGGTCCAGCGGACGATCGAGCTATCCAGCATCCGCTTCAGATGGCGATTCGTCGGGTCGAGGCCCTTGAGGATTCTGATCGCAGCCTCGTTGAGTGACATTGGGTCTCCCGACACGGGGTTGAAGACAGCGACACCGACCGGTGTTGTTTCTATGACTGTTTTCAGGTTGGAGGCAGCCTGCTGGGCCTGTTTGGAGCGGCGCGTACTGTCGATAGCCATGGCAGCCAGGGAGGAGAAAAGGGTAAAGAGTTCCTTGTCTTCCCGGCTGAACGCCTGCTCGCCTTTCTCCCTGGCGAGGCAGATGCTACCAAAGCCAGCCCCCTGGTGACGAATGGGGGCGGCCAGGAAGGAACCTGCGGGCAGAGGACAGAATTCGGGAAAGTCTCTTACTTTGGCGCGGCTGCGGGAGTCGGGAATCCACAACGGTTCTGAAAGCTTGTTGAGGTACGTTAAGAACTGCATTCCTGCCTGCGTGTCTACCAGCCGCTGATGCTCTGCGGCATTCAGACCGGCGGAGAAGAGGTCGTGCGGCTGGCCTGAGTCATCGGGCGCGTCCCACGACACAGTGAGTTCGCCTGGCCGACTGCACGCCAAGTTCAGGAGGACGACCTGCCTATAGGGTGCCGAGTCTGCCGGCGCGGCCTTGGTGTTCTGTGCGTCTGCAGCCGTTACATTGTGCGCGATCGGGGCGGCGCCAGCCTCGGCAACGCGGCTCCAATCGCCGTAAGGGCCTATTTCATAGCGGGCGCGTACACGTACCATGTAGCGTTGGCAGTGATCCAGGCCGGTAATCGTGTAGGGGGAGGTCATGGGGAAGGCATTTATGGAAGGGTCAAGCCAGGTACGGAAGCGATCGTCCACGGGCGCCCAGGTGACCCTGTAGTCGCGCGGCGGGTCGGTCAGGAATGTGATTACACCGAAGCTGGCGTCGGTGATCTCCCGCGCGCCGTCCATCACTTCCTGGAGCACGTTTTCCAGGTCTGTTTTCTCTTTGATGCGCGTGACGGCCTGGTTGAGCATGGACAGGCGGGTTTGCAGGGTTTTGGTGCTGTGCTGGCGGTCGTGTGCATCTTTCATCTTGCATGCTCCATATGACTCCGGAGTTTAGCACGGGGCCACGTCTTGGTGTACGCCGGTGGTCGGAGGCGCCGGGAATGGCACGGCATTGGAAGAGTTTGCATGTGATTATGCATTATTGTAAGGAGTCACATCAAGCTGTTTTTGGAATCGGGCGCAGCGTGGTGGTGGCGCCGCGTACGAGGGCACCCACAAGGGGTGCCCCTACGGTGGATGGAGGTATTGGGTA
>VXOE01000140.1 GCA_009840225.1 Caldilineaceae bacterium SB0662_bin_25
GCATGGTTTAGGGGGGGCGTTGCGGGGGCGGAGCCCCCGCACAAGGGAGGGCCGACTAGGCCCGACCGCCCAAAAGAGCGAGGAGAGAGGGAAGAGGAGTGAGGAGGGAGAACTGCCGTTTCCTCTGGCCCAAAGTTGAATGCGAGATGGCGATGGCTGAAAGGTCACTAAAGCGAAGACCGGTGGCAGGACAGACCAAAACCCCCGAAACTTTACCTTCGAAGTTGCGTAGTAGACAATAAGTGTCCAAAGGTATTTGCGAATGAATGAACAGGAACAAGAGTGGCTGGACCGCGCCAGGGCTGGTGAGCAGGAGGCATTTGGCCGGCTGGTAGAGACGTATCAGAGACCGGTCTTTGCTTTGACCTATCGCATGCTCGGCGATTTATCCGAAGCCGAAGACGCCGCCCAGGAGACATTCCTGCGGGCCTATTCCCGTCTGGATCAATATGATCCAGGGCGCAAGTTCAGCACGTGGCTGTTTTCGATCGCCAATTATCATTGCATTGACAGGTTACGAAAGCGGCGTGTGCAGTTTGTCGGTCTGGACGAGTCGCCGGTCGTGTACAGCCTGGAAAGCGAATCGTCCCGGCCCGAGGCGGAGACTCTCGCAGTTGAGCAGGCCGAGGAGATGCAGGCCCTTGTGAATCAGCTGGAGCCGGAATACAGGACGCCGCTGGTATTGCGTTATTGGAATGACTGCAGCTATCAGGAGATCGCTGACGTGATGGACATTTCGGTGGCGGCAGTCAAGAGCCGGCTATTCCGTGCCAGGAAAAAGCTGGCTGAGCTGTACGAGGCGGCTCAACAGCCGCATCGAGTGGAAGGCAAGACGAATACCGGCGGCGTCTCGTTGCAGACAGACGGGCATCGAAAGGGAGAGCCGGATCAGCCGACCGCCCAGTTCGATGCGGCAGGAGGGAAGGGGGAGCCCGAGGAAGTATGGAAGGCGTTGACCATTCCTTTGCACAGGGCCCTCACCAGCGGGGCCGGCCTGTAGGCGTTCAGGAGGTAATGATGTCGAATATGCTGACCAGAGCAGGCGAGTCCTCCAGCAGAGCCGGGGACCACAGCGAGTATCTAATGTTGATTTCGCTGGAGTTGGACGGCATGTTGGACTCGGATGAGAAAAAGAGGCTGGACGGACACCTGGAACGATGCAGCGCGTGCCGGGCCCAGTGGCAGCTGTGGCGGGCGCTCGACAACAGGTTGCGAGAGACCCCGATGCCAGTGCCGGCACCCGGCTTTGCCGATTCTGTTGCCCAGCGCCTGGCTCTTCAGGAACGCCGGCGCAACCTGCAGATTGGCGTGATTCTGACGGTGTTCACCGTTGTCGTCTGGTCCCTGGGCCTAGTCGGGGTCTGCGCTTTAGCCGGGACGCTCATTTATACCAATTTGGAGCGATTGACTGAAACGGGTCTATTCCTGAGCGAGGCATGGGCGGTGGCGGGGGTGGTAGGGCAGTCGCTGTGGGATGTCATTGTTGAATTAACAGCGACGTCAACGGCGTTAGGCGTTGCATCCACCTATTTGGTCGTCGTCATCGCGGCGCTGGCAGTCTGGTGCGTCATTATCCAGCGTACGACCCAGCCGCTCCGATCCCGGGCCTGGGAGGACTGAAGAGGGTGGGCATTGTGACGTTCTTTCGGACTCAAGGCTGCAGAGCGCATTGTACGTTGTTGGGCTGCTCCAGCCTGAACGATCCGAGTAAGAGTGTGGTGGCGGGCGAATACGGAGATCGAAAAGCGGCGCCGCCGTTTGTGTTGGAGGGAATCGCCGAATGAAGTCGTTGCGCAGAGCCGGATGCTGGACGGCGTTCATGCTCATTTTCGCGCTTGGGGCGATCATATTTCTCTTCACACAGTCCAGGCAAGGGCGAAACGAATTCAGTGGCAGACCTTTGCAGGGCAATGTTGCCGTGTTCGGCGGCGACGTGCACATCAGTGAAGACGAGCACATCGTAGGAAACCTGATGGTCGTCGGGGACGACCTGACTCTGGAAGGGCAGATCGGCGGCAATCTTGTTGTTGTCGGCGGTGACGTTGACTTGAAAGGGCACGCTCAGGTTGGCGGCAATGTCAGTGTAGTCGGCGGAGATGCGGACATAGAGGGCTCGTCGGTGATCGGCGGCAATGTTGCCGTTGTCGGCGGCGACGTTGAGTTGGCTGGACACTCACACGTCGGCGGGAACGTCAGAGTTGTAGGTGGACGGATAGAGCAGGATCCGGACGCGCGCGTGGATGGAGGCATCAGCTGGCGCATTTACACGAATAGCGTAGCGCAACCGAATCTCTATTCAGCGGCGCCGGCGCCGCCCGACGTACCGGACCCGCCCAAGCAGCCCGCCGGGCCAGTTGCGCGGGTCGTTATTGCGGGAGGGCCAGGAGAGGAAGTTCGGGCCCGGTCCGAACGGCGTCGAAGGTCAGTAGAGGAGGTCGCAGAAGCGGCGGAGGAGGCAGCGGAGGAGGCCGCAGAAGCGGCGGAGGAGGCAGCGGAGGAGTGGGCAGAAGCGGCGGAGGAAGCAGCAGAGGAGTGGGCAGAAGCGGTGGAAGACGCGGCAGAAGCCGCGCGCGAGCAGGCCGAGCTGCAACGCGAAGCATCAGCCACGGCGCGTGCCCATGCGGCCCTTGATCGGACGCCCTGGTTCCTAGTCTTTCTGGGCAAGCTGGTACAGGCCTTCTTGTGGACACTGCTGATCACCGGTCTTGTCCTTCTGTTTGCCTGGTTGCTGCCGAAGCAGGTCAAAGCGATTTCCGGCACGGCGGAGAAGGAGACCGCGCTGAGTTTCGCAACGGGAGCGATCGGAATCCTGGGTTCGGCTGTTCTGGCCGCCATTCTGACCATTACTATTTGCTTTGCCTTGCTTGCGTTGCCGCTTCTGGCATTGTTGGCACTGGTGCTGCTCTGCGGCTGGACCGTGACCTGCTACTGGTTGGGACGCCGCCTGGATGAGCTCGTTGCCGGACCGGGCGTGCACACCTGGAATCCGCTGGTTTCGGTTGGGCTCAGTTCCCTTGTTGTGACCGGCGTTACAGCGTTTTCCTGGGTGATCTTTCCCTGTCTCGGCTTCATAATGGCCCTGCTGATCGGCTCTACCGGTACGGGGGCGGTGGTTGTGCATGTGGCGCGGCGTTCGGGACGTCTTCAAGGGGGGGCATTGGGAGGCAACCTGGGGGGCCCTGCCCCAAGCGGCGGGGCGGCGTCGCCGGGGAGAAGTGATAAAGGTGACGCGACGACAGACATCTCAGAAACTGGCTTGCCAGACGTATCTGAGTCAACAGCCGGCGCCACCCAGGCGCCCTCAGAGGCGTCTTTCGAAAGCCGGGAAGTGGAAGGTACAGCTGCCACTGGCGGGCAGGAGATTACCGATTCTATAACCGCAGCTTCAGAAAGGGTGAACGAAGCGGACGATCTTACCCGAATTGCGGGCATTGGTCCCACCTATGCTGCGAGGCTGCGGGAGGCTGGGGTTGCCAGGTTTTCCCACCTGGCTGACCTGGACGCGGAAGAGATCGCGGAGGTCATCGGCTGCCCCACGTTGCGGGTGGAGCGAGAGCGTCTGAGGGAGCAAGCAAGGGAGCTGGCCGGCCAGGCGTAACGACTGTGTTCAGGCGCGACTCAGTTTGCGATAGGTAATGCGATGGGGACGGGTAGCCTCTGCACCAAGGCGGCGGCGCCTGTCCTCTTCGTATTCGCTGTAGTTGCCTGGAAACCACAGCACATTGCTGTCCCCTTCAAAGGCAAGAATGTGCGTGGCGACGCGGTCCAGAAACCAGCGATCATGAGAGATGACGAGGGCCGTGCCAGCGAAGGTCTCCAATGCATCTTCCAGTGCACGCAGGGTGTTGACGTCGAGGTCGTTGCTGGGTTCGTCCAGCAGAATGACGTTGGCGCCGCTCTTCAACAGTTTGGCCAGGTGGACACGGTTGCGTTCGCCACCGGACAGTAAACCGACCATTTTTTGCTGGTCCTGCCCGGTGAAGGTGAAACGGGCTACATAGGCGCGACTGTTGACCTGGCGGCTTCCCAGCAGCAACTGCTCGTTGCCTGCACTAATCTCTTCCCAGACGGTCTTATTGGCGTCGAGGCTGTCGCGACTCTGGTCCACGTAAGCAAGTGAAACGGTCTCGCCTTGCTGTATGCTGCCGCTGTCCGGTGTTTCTCCGCCAGTGAGGAGGCGAAAGAGGGTTGTTTTGCCGGCACCGTTGGCACCGATGATGCCGACGATGGCACCGGGCGGAATGTCGAGCGTCAGGTTTTCGAACAGGAGATTTTCGCCGAAGCTCTTGGTCAGGGCCTCTGTCCTGATCACCACGTCCCCCAAGCGAGGGCCGGGCGGGATGTAGATCTCCCGGTCCTCACGGGCTTCCTCAAACTCCTGGCTGAGAAGGTCGTTGTAGGCGTTGACGCGTGACTTGCGCTTCGTCTGCTGGGCTTTGGGTGACATATTCAGCCACTCCAGCTCTCTTTGCAGCGTTTTCTGGCGTGCGCCCTCCTGCTTTTCCTCCTGTGCAAGACGCCGTTGCTTCTGTTCCAGCCAGCCGGAGTAGTTGCCCCGCCATGGGATGCCGTGTCCGCGGTCCAGTTCGAGGATCCAACCTGCTACGTTGTCGAGGAAGTAGCGATCGTGGGTAACGGCGATGACGGTGCCTGCGTACTCCTGCAGGTGGCGCTCCAGCCAGGCGACGGATTGGGCGTCGAGGTGGTTGGTAGGTTCGTCAAGGAGGAGGATGTCGGGCTTCTTCAGGAGCAGCCTGGTCAGCGCGACACGCCGCAGTTCACCGCCGGAGAGTATGGCCACGGGCGTATCGCCGGGCGGGCAACGCAGGGCGTCCATAGCCAGTTCAAGGCGGCTGTCGAGATCCCAGGCGTCGAGTGCGTCCAGTCGATCCTGCACGGCGCCCTGCCGTTCAATCAGCTTGTCCATTTCCTCGGCAGAGAGATCCTCGCCGAAGCGGGCGTTGATAGCGTCAAACTCGGCAAGTGCGTCCACTGCTTCCTGCGCGCCCTCCTCTACGATTTGGCGCACTGTTTTGGACGTGTCGAGGACGGGCTCCTGGGGCAAAAAGCCGCGCGTATAGCCTTCTGCCAGAATCGTTTCGCCATCGAATTGGGTCTCCTCACCAGCCATAATGCGGAGAAGGGTGGATTTTCCGGCGCCGTTCAGGCCCAAAACACCGATCTTTGCCCCGAGGAAAAAACCGAGGCTGATATCGCGTAGAACGCGCTGATTGGGTCCGTAGGTTCTGCCAACACCTACCATGGAGTAGATGATTTTGTCGCTCATCGCGGAATTCTTCCCTTAATTGTGTTTGTTCAGCAACCTTTAGACGTTTATGATTGGGCCTTGTACGCCGCTCACGGTCCATTTGGCTGGCATAGGAAGTTACTCTTTCAATATATAGCCCCAAAGGGGGAAGGTGCAACAACAATGACCGACATGACCTTTGTGCATCTGACCGACCTGCATATTCTTCCGGATGAAGAGGAGCTGCTCTATGGGCGGCGGACAACAGACAAGCTGCGCGATGTCATTAGGCTTATCCAGGACATGGACGTCAGCCCAGATTTTTTCATTCTGAGTGGGGATCTGGTCAACGACGGAAAGGAAGCCGAATACAGAAGGCTAAACTCAGTGCTAGATGAGCTGCGAGAGTTCGGCGCGCCGCTAATTCTTGGGCTGGGGAATCATGATTGCCGGATTCACTTTCGACGCGTCGTGTTGGGAGAGGAGTCTGAGGACGAGTCGCGGCGCTACTACCATAGCCGGATGTTCGGTGGACTGCGAGTGATCATGTTGGACAGCAAGTTGCCAGGCGCAGTCTATGGCGACCTAGACGAGCCTCAGTTGGCGTGGCTTGCCGAAGAGCTACGCAAACCGGCCCCGCTTGGCAATCTGATCGCAATTCACCACCCGCCGGTCTTCAGCACAGTCGAGCCGTTGAGCGAACATTGCCTGAAGAACTCAGATGATCTCGCGGAGGCAGTTTCCGGTCACCGCGTTCATGCAGTATTGAGCGGGCACATTCACTACGCACATGTCACGTCTTTTGAAGATGCTGTTTCGATTACGACCCCTGCTACCGCGTACATACTTGATCCGGGTTCACAACGGGCGACTCGGCAGCGAGACGGGTGGGGATTCACGCTCGGTTCGCTACGGGGCGGGCAGCTCTATACAAATCCGATTTCCATGCATGGTCAGCCGGTGCAAGTCTGACTGTCCAGAAACCCTGGAAACTTGCTTTCGATAACGTGAGGGGGCGGGTTTTGAGGGCAGATTGGAGCGTCAGTAGTTGGAAGGCCTCTTGCGGTCATACCGCGTCGATTGTATACTGCGCCGGACCTATCCGGAATAAGTCGATTTTCCTTAGAGAGTCGGAAAGATAACGATCGATGTTGGCGAAGTACGTTAGACCATTACTTTCGTCCTCGGTAGGAGCAATCGTCCGCTGGCTGCACGGTATCGGCGTGACTCCGAACATGGTTTCCTTTGCCGGCTTTGCGTTGACAATTGGCGCGGCGGCGATTCTGGCGACAGGAAGCCTGCGTATAGGAGGCGGCGTGTTGTGGGTGGCGGCAATGTTCGATATGGTCGACGGCGCTTTGGCCCGTCTCAGCCAATCGGAAAGCAAGTTCGGCGCTTTTCTGGACAGCACACTGGATCGCTATTCGGAAAGCATTACGTTTCTGGGGCTGGCTGTTTACTACGCCAATGAGGGCAGCTCCCAGACCCACCTTCTTCTAATCTTCCTTACTCTGGTGGGTTCCTGGGCAGTAAGCTATACGCGGGCAAGGGCTGAAGGGCTGGACGTTGAATGTAAAGTAGGTATCCTCCAGAGGCCTGAACGTCTCGTTCTGCTCATTGCCGGACTGATCCTGGGCTTTGTTCTGCCGGTCTTGTGGGTGCTGGCCGTGATGACGAACATTACGGCAATCCAGCGGATCTACGAAGTTTACTCACGTACTTCGCCGTCCCGAAGTAAGCAGCATGCCGGCAACTAGGTGAGGCCACAGTATTCTCCACAGTTTTGGCGTTCAGACGCAATCATGCCTCCACCTCCTTGACTCCCTAGCAAGCGTCTCCATTGGCAGAAAAGCTCAAATCATTATAGACTTTGAGAGTATGACGGTACGGGCATGAGACTGACTTGTGCAGCCGGGAATTTGGCTAACACACCCGTTCTAGCTTATAATACGGTTTCTGTGTCTTCTCCGCGTACCGGGACAGAGAAGTAATCGGGAAAGAGTTCGTGTTCGAAAGTTTGTCCGACAAGCTTCAAGACGTTTTTGATAATCTGGCCACTCGCGGCAGGCTCTCTGAGCGCGATGTCAACGCGGCTCTGCGTGAAGTAAGACTGGCTTTGCTTGAGGCCGATGTCAACTATAAGGTGGTCAGAGAGTTTGTCGGCCGGATCAAGGAGCGGGCGATCGGTGTGGAGGTGATGGATAGCCTTACGCCGGCGCAGCAGGTTGTCAAGATCGTCAACGAAGAGTTGGTCAATCTCCTAGGCGAACCGGCGCCGCTCAACCTGTCCGGGCCGCCGCCCAACGTGCTCATGCTGGTGGGATTGCAGGGGGCAGGCAAGACGACGATGGCAGCCAAGCTTGCCCTGCGTTTGCGCAAGCAAGGGCAGCGCCCTCTACTGGTCGCGGCAGACATTTACCGGCCGGCGGCGATCGCGCAGCTGGAGACGCTTGGCCGCCAGATCGATATTCCGGTCCACAGCGAGGGAACGGATGTTGCGCCGAGCAGTATCGTCAAGAACGCGCTGCGTCTGGCGAGAGAGAAGGCCTACACAGTTCTGATTCTGGACACGGCGGGCCGACTGCAGATTGACGAGGCGATGATGCAGGAGTTGGAGCAGATTCGCCTGGTGGCGCGACCGGCGGATGTGCTGCTGGTGGTCGATGCGATGACGGGACAGGAGGCCGTGACGGTTGCCGAAGGCTTCCATGAACGCGTGCCGGTGACCGGGCTTGTGATGACAAAGATTGATGGTGACGCCAGGGGCGGCGCCGCGCTGAGCATTCGCGAGGTGACGGGGGTCCCGATCAAGTTTCTTGGCACGAGCGAGAAGATGGACGGGCTTGAACCGTTCCATTCGGACCGGTTGGCGGGGCGAATATTGGGTATGGGCGATGTGCTCACGCTAATCGAAAGGGCATCGGACGGCATCAGCGAAGAGGATGCCCTGGCGATGGAGGAGAGGCTGGCCGGCGGCCAGTTCGATTTTGAAGATTTCCGCGATCAACTGCAAAAGTTGCAGCGACTTGGCTCCATCCAGGATATTTTGAAAATGGTTCCGGGCATGGGGCAGATGGCCAAAGAGATCGACGCCCAGGATATCAATTCCGACTTGAAGCAGATCGAAGCCATCATCAACAGCATGACGGTGCAGGAGAGACGCCTGCCCAATTTGCTCAACGCCAGCCGGCGTCGACGCATCGCGAGTGGGAGCGGCACAAAGGTCGAGGACGTCAATCAGCTCATCAAACGTTTCCGAGATATGCAGAAGATGATGAAGCAGGCAGGCATGCTGGGAGATCAAGGCAGCAAGAAGAAAAGGCGGCGCAGGCGCAGGCGCCGTGAGCCGAACACCGATGGCATTCTGGCGTCGTTGCGGCAAGGTCGCCTTTCATGAAGGCCAAATGGGCAGATAAACTTCAGAAAAAGTGAACACGGTGCTAGTAACCGGCAAATTCTTCTGAAAAGGGATTTGTAGACATAAACCAAGGAGTCATAATCAGTGGTCCGCATTCGTTTGCGCCGCATGGGCGCCAAAAAGAAGCCGTTTTATCGTATTGTCGTGGCCGACCAGCGCAGCCCGCGCGATGGCCGTTTCATTGAAAACATCGGCACCTACGATCCGATGACCGATCCGCCTACAGTCGACATCAAGAGCGAACGCGCCGGTCACTGGTTAAGTGTCGGGGCCCAGCCCAGTGAAGCTGTGGCGCGGTTGTTGACAAAGACCGGGATCACCGATGAAGACGGAAAGCTTAAGGCGGTTGAATCAGAAGCTGATGAGGCAGAGGCAGAGCCTGAAGCTGCCTGATAAGGCGAGAACCCGATGAAAGAACTGGTCGAATTCATGGCAAGAGCACTCGTGGAATCTCCGGATGACGTGCACGTATCGGAACGCGTATACCGGGAAAGGGTAGTTCTGCGCCTGCAGGTTGCGCCGGAGGATGCCGGCCGAGTGATCGGCAAGAACGGTAGAGTGGCCAACGCGATGCGGTCAGTCCTGAAAGTAGCATCGATTCGCCAGTCTCGCGAAGTAATACTGAAAATAATGTAACTGCCCCAAAAGGTCACATATTCCTCTCCAGGCAGGCTCCCTGCAGCTGCCCGTTTCCACGACCGCAATATGGTCCGCCTTGTACTTCGAGCCCACAGGAAGGCGGACCCCAGGTGGTTTCCTGAAGTGGGCGGGCAGTCTCTTGACAGTGCAGTCTGCGCAGAGACTCCAGAAAAATCTGTTTCGCAGGCTAGCCATCCTTCTTTGAGCGGGGGTCTGCTGGCACAAGGACCATCAGGATGAAGGCTCGATCAAAGCCAAATCGGCGGCGGGCAAGGAAGGGCGGCCGCTCACGTACGAACCGCTTTCACCAGCGCTCAATCACGGTACCAGACGGGCACCTGGCCGTCGGGCGAATCCTGGGCGCGCATGGATTGCGGGGAGAGGTAAAGGTCGAGTCTCATACCGACTTTGACGCCCGCTTTGCTGCCGGCGAGCAGGTCCTGATTGGCGAGGCGTTGCTACTAGCGGAGATCGCGTCGTCGCGGCCGCACAAAGGGATAATCCTGGTCCAGTTTAGTGAGGTCACCGATAGAATTGCGGCCGAGGGACTCCTAAATGAATGGTTGTACATTCCGGAAGCGGCGGCAATGGAGTTGGATGCGGATTCCTACTGGGTCCACGACATAGTGGGCTTGAAAGTGCAAACAGAAGCCAGGAGCCAGTTGGGAGAGGTGGTGGACGTTCTCTTCACCGGCGCCAACGAAGTCTACATTATCCGTCCGGAACCGGGGGTCAACCGCGACCGCGACCTATTGATCCCCGCACTGGCGGAGGTGGTACGCGGCGTGGATGTTGGGGCCGGGACATTGACGGTTCGCTTGCAGCCAGGGATGCTTGAGGATGGTGAAGCGTAGTTGCCGGCTTGCTGCCGCTGGCCTTTGGACATTTTCCTGAAACAATGGACGAGCGTGCTTTTTGGATCGCCTTTAACCGGGTGCCGGGAATCGGACCAGCGCGGTTGACGGCCCTATTGGAAAGTTGCGGAGATATCGCGGCGGCCTGGAAGGCGCCGATTCAGACGCTGCAGGCGGCAGGGCTCACCCGGCGCAGCATCGAGAACCTTTTGACTGCCCGGCAGCAGTTGGACCCCGAAGCAGAGTTGGGCAAGGTGATCCGCCGCGGCTACGATGTACATTGTTGGGACAGTCGCGGCTATCCGACCAACCTACGCAAGATTCCGCATCCGCCACCTGTATTGTACGTGCGCGGCCGGCTCGTCGAGCAGGACGAACTGGCCGTGGCAATCGTTGGCACACGGCAGGTTTCCCCGTACGGGCGGGAGGTGGCACGAGAACTTGGTAGTGAACTGGCCAGGCACGGCGTTACCGTTGTAAGCGGCCTGGCGCTGGGCGTCGACACTATCGCCCATCAGGCCGCAGTAGAGGCTGGCGGCCGCACGGTTGCGGTTCTGGGGAGCGGTGTCGACCAGATCTACCCGGCACGGAACCGAAGACTTGCACTGCAGATTATTGAACAGGGCGCGTTGGTGAGCGAGTACCCGCTGGGTACGAAGCCTGAAGCCAGCAATTTTCCACCCCGCAACCGGATCATCAGTGGTTTGAGTCTGGCCGTCATCGTTGTGGAAGCCGGAAAGCGCAGCGGTGCACTGATAACAGCCAGTTTTGCGGCTGAACAGGCTCGGGATGTCTTTGCCGTTCCCGGATCGATACTCAGCCCGGGCAGCGACGGTTGCAACCGGTTGATTCAGGACGGCGCGTATCCCATTACATCGGTCAGCGATCTTCTGGAGAATCTGCAGTTGGCGAACGCCGTCGCGCATCAGGAGGCGCGCGTTACGGTACCGGCGTCGCCGGAAGAAGAGTTGATTCTGAGACACATTTCGACCGAGCCGCAGCACATGAACGAAATCGTGCGGGCCGCCCCCTTGGAAACGTCTGAGGTCAGTAGTTTGCTGGCCATGATGGAGCTCAAGGGCCTTGTACGCCAGGTTGGGCTGATGCAGTATGTGCGCGCCAACTAATTCCGTAATGACATGTATGCAGTGATTCTGGCCGGCGGCGTAGGTACACGCTTGTGGCCCCGCAGCCGGGAAAGCACGCCTAAGCAGTTTACCGACATCACCGGCAGCGGGCGCACCATGATACAAGCAACGGTCGCCAGGCTCAAGGGGTTGGTCAGCCCGAAGGACACCTATGTCATTACGGGCAGGCGCTATGCGGGCCTATGTTCGATGCAGGTTGACGGCCTACCGGAAGCCAATGTCCTGGTAGAACCGACAGGACGCAATACTGCGCCGGCGATTGCTCTCGCCTGTGCACATCTGCGGCGCCGCGATCCGCAGGAGGTGGTTGCAGTACTTCCCGCCGACCATTTGATTCAGGACAGTGCCGGTTTCCAGAAGGCGTTACGGCAGGCGGAGCTATGCGCCCGCGAGGGCTTTCTGGTTGTGTTGGGCATCGAGCCAACGAAAGCCCACACGGGCTATGGCTACATCCAGCGGGAAGACGGGCCTTTGCCGCTGTCAGGGGACCTGCCAACTTTCTCAGTAAGCCGCTTCCTGGAAAAGCCCGACCAGGATACGGCAGAGCAGTTCCTGGCGGATGGAGGGTACTATTGGAACGGCGGCATTTTCGTGAGTCGAGTGGAGAGACTGCTGGGCGAATTTGAGAGGCAAATGCCGGAACTGTATGATGGATTGAATCGCATCACGGATGCGCTAGGCACCAGAGAACAAGAAAGCGTGCTGGCTGAGGTCTGGCCGACCATGCCCGAGACATCGATAGACTATGGGCTCATGGAGGGCGCGAAGAAGGTGGCGGTAGTGCCGATGCAGGTTGGCTGGAACGACATGGGGAGCTGGGATGCGCTTGAATCAGTTGTTGCCCAGGATGCGGCAGGGAACTACCCTGTGGAAGGGGAGGTTTTGCCGATGAACAGCCGGGGCAACATTATCGCAGCCGACAATCGGCTGGTAGCACTGATCGACGTCGACGACCTGATCGTGATTGACGCGGGGGACGCACTGTTGATCGGAAAGAAGGAAAGCATACAGCAAGTGAAGCAGGTCGTCGCCGAGTTGCAGGCCGCTGAACGGAACGAGCTTCTCTGACGAACCGTTTGCCGCGGCGAAAGCTACGGGCAGGAAGATGATCGACCGTCACAGGTCACTCATTCACATTCTAATGGCCGGGTTGGTTGGGCTGACACTTGGCCTTTTTGTCGGTTGGTGGGTGTGGCCTGTGCAGTGGGTCGAGACGCCGGGGGCAGCGCCGGCAGTATCGGCACCGGCTCAAACCGCAGAAGGGCCTGCGGTAGGCAGCGAACGGTCCGATTCGAACTATTCGGCGGTTTTGAACTGGGTAAGTCAGGGATTGCTGTACGTAGCGGCGGCGCTCCTGCTGGTAGGAGGCGTCGTGATTGGCTACCAGCTGTTGCGCCAGTCAAAAGGCAAGGATCCTCCGGAACAACCTTTTCCACTTCCATTCAACAGAAACCACTCCAATCAAGCGACTGCCCCACGAGAGGCGCGCGCTCATCCTCCCACCCTTGCGGGTAGACCTGCGAGACAACGCCAACCCGGTCTCAGGTGGCTGCGCAGAGAGAGCGAAACTGAAAGACAGACAACATCCGAGGAGCCTGTCTTCAGAGAACAGTCCATCGCCGTGCCACGCCCAGATGAACGGACAAGGCATTCCCCGACTGCGGACAACGAGTCCTCTCAAAGAGGAATCGAGCGCAGTCAAGAAGAGTTCGCTCCTACGCAACTGGATGAAGATCCATCACCCGGGGGTACGACCGGCCACTTGGCGGGTGCTTCTGTAGCGCCGCCAGAGCAGGCGGTCGAAGGTGAACGCGGCCCATACGGTCCGGCGTCTCTTGATGGCTCTGAAACTGCGACGCAGGGCATGCAAGAAAGCGACGACGAAGCGGCTTACGAGCGGTTCGCTGAAGGGGTCGACCGGGACCTGTCCCCGGTGGAATCGAGCACAGACAAGGATACTGAAGAACTTGGAGGCGGGCTCCCAGCCGGGGCGATGCCGACTGAGCCTGAGATCGAAGGGCACAGAGGGAGCCAAGACAGCGAGGGCCAGGACCTCTGGGAAGAGGATTGGCAAACGATGCCCTCTGGGGGACCCCCAGCCGAGGTCCCTGATGAAGTGGAAGAGGAATCCGTTTCGAGTACGGAAAGACATGAGCTTTCTGAGTCTGCTGCAGGCCCGGACGGACCGTATGAGCGGGCGGGAGTGGGGCCGGAGGCATCATTGATCCAGGGACCGGAGAGTGAATCGGTCGAGACAGGGCTAACTCGGCCGGAAGCGGCGCCAATTGACCGTACTACAAGACAGCTTGTGGGACAGTTCGAGGCGAATTACGCCTTCGGCATTCAGACCTATGACGAGAGTTTTACAGTCAACGGGGCGGACGGTGAATTGCTAGGCGCTTGTGGGGTGGGAATCAACGAGTCTGTGGACCGCGCTGCCGCGAATACGGACCAAGTCCGGTTGCTTGACATCTGGCTCTATGACCGGTCAGCGGTGCGCAGCGTTAGCCAGCCACTTGTCTCGCCTGGATTTGACGAATCGGGCCTGGTTAGCTACGGGGAGGGCAATGGCTCGGAGTCGTCTCTTCCCTTGGAGGTCATTCCCGGCCTGACGTGCACGCTGCAGTCGGACCGCATAATATTGGAATGCACAGTTAAGAGCGCTTCATTTCTGGAGGGCGAGCAGGCGCCGATGCCGTTCCGTGCGGTCAGGGTAAGCCTAGCTGTTTACGTTCAAACCTGATTGGAACTGAAGGCGCCGAGAGGCATGCAGTTCAGACCCCTTCTTCCGGGTCGAACAGGCGGCGGTGTTCGGCGATGGCGTAGCGGTCGGTCATGCCCGCGATGTAATCGCAGACGACGCGGTGGAGGTCTCTGCCTGAGTCAGCAAGGTTTGCCTGGGTTTCAGGGGGCAGTTGCGCCGGCTCCTCGACAAATGCCAGAAAGAGGGCGCGGATCGTCCTATCAGCCTTGGCTGCCATGCGGGCTACGCGGTAGTGCCGGTAGAAACGATCGAAGAGAAATCGCTTCAGCTCTTTATTTTCCTCACCCACTTCATCCGAATAGGCTGCCACATTTGTTCCCTGTGCTCGCAGATCGACGAGACTCTGCACGCCGGCGGTGCGCAGGTTTGCCACCGTAGCCTGGATGGCGTCGCTGACCTCGATCCCTACCAGGCGCCGGATGAAGCGGTAACGGTCCAGCGGTTGAGTGAGATCAATGGAGGCTGCGGATTCGCCAAGTGATTCCAGGACTCGCCTGCTGATTTCCAGTTGCAGGAATGCGCTGGGGTGCAGAATGCCTGCGCGCAAGCCGTCGTCGGAATCACTGGTGTTGTAGGCGATCTCGTCTGCGAGGTTGCTTATCTGACATTCCAAAGTACCCATCTCGTCGGGGTTGTAGTTTCTGGCGTCGACGATGTCATAGTCGGTGTCGTGTTTGACCACCCCTTCACGTACCTCGTAGGTCAAGTTGAGGCCGGGATGATCGGGGTACCGCCGTTCCAACTGAGTGACTATGCGATAGGTCTGCTTCTGGTGATCGTAGCCGCCGTGTCCTTGCATCAGGTCATTCAAGGTTGCTTCGCCGGTATGGCCGAAAGGGGGATGTCCCAGGTCATGCGCGAGGCAGATGGCCTCAGTGAGATCTTCGTTGCAGGAAAGGGCTCGGGCCAGCGTGCGGCCGATTTGGGCCACTTCGATAGTGTGAGTCAGGCGGTTGCGATAGTGATCGCCCTCGTTGTAAACAAAAACCTGCGTTTTGTATTGCAGGCGGCGAAAGGCGGTTGTATGGATGATGCGATCACGGTCGCGCTGGTAGGCGGTGCGATAGGCGTGCTCGCCGTCCGGATGGACCCGCCCGCGGCTGTGACAGCTGGGCATGGCATAGGCGGCCAACTCCCTAACTTCCCTCTGCTCCAACTCTTCCCTGGTTACTATCATTTTCGCCTCAGGGGGGACTGGGAACCGGGCAGTCATAGCGTCTCCGAGGCGGCTCAAGAGACCATCATCCTTTGACAGAGATCAGTATACAGTCAGGCGCTCTGATCCTGCTAACTCACCTTTTTCGAACTCCTATCATGCTGCCTCAGCCCTATGGTCATGTTCAGACGTGGACGCGACGGGGAGTGGATGTTCTTTCTATCGTTCCTGCCCGTGCTATAATTGCCACGTGACCAGCCCTCAGGGCGATTCCCAGGAGACTCAAACGTGCTCAGGCGCTTGTTCGGCCGCCAGGAAGAGAAGACGGCCGACGACGTTCGAATTGAAGAGAGCCTGCAGAAGACCAGATCGGGCATTTTCAGTCAGATCGGGTCGATCTTTCAGGAGAACGAGATCAGCGATGAACTGTGGGAGGAGCTGGAGGAGGCGCTGATCGTTGCCGACGTCGGCATGGACACAACGCTGGAACTCGTCGAATCCACGCGCGACCGGGTCCAGCAGGAGGGCGTTAGGCGCAGCGAGGAAGCTTATCTTATTCTGAAGCAGGAGATGGTCAAGCTGTTGCAGGCTGACGAGGCGTTGCAGATAGAGGCGCCGCGTATTCTGACAGTGGTGTTGGTCGTGGGCGTGAACGGGTCGGGCAAAACAACGACGATAGGCAAGTTAGCCCTGCGGTACAAGGAACGAGGCAAGAAAGTGGTCCTTGCCGCGGGTGACACGTTTCGGGCGGCGGCTATCGACCAGCTCCAGATTTGGGGGGAGCGGGCGGGCGTTGAGGTAATTGCGCAGGCGCCGGGATCGGATCCGGCGGCGGTCCTCTTCGACGCAATTCGGGCTAGCCAGGAGAGCCGTGACGCGGATCTGCTCATCACGGACACGGCAGGCAGGTTGCAAAACAAGTTCAATCTGATGCAGGAGCTGGAGAAGATGCGCCGTGTGGCTGCAAAACAGGTTCACCGGGCGCCGCACGAGACTTTGCTTGTTTTGGACGCCTCCACGGGCCAGAACGCCATTTTGCAGGCGAAAGGCTTCAAGGAGGCGTCAGGGGTAACTGGGATCATCTTGACCAAGCTGGACAGTACTGCCAAGGGCGGCGCGGTTCTCAATATCAAGAAGCAGTTGGGGATTCCAGTGCGGTTTGTAGGCACAGGGGAGAAGCTGGAAGACATGGCAGAGTTTGAACCGGTTACATTTGTGGAAGGCCTATTGGGAGAATAGTGGCAAAGGGTGCTTCATTGGTGGCCGACCAGGAGGGTCCTAAATCCTGGGGCCGGCGGCGGCTTGAGGATGCCATCAAACTATATCAAAGGAGATAGGGAAACATGGGGGAATTGACGGACCGACTTCACTTACTCGCGGAGCGGGTCGACACGATACGGGGGCGGCTTTGACCTGCCGGACAAAGTCGCACAGGCAAAGGCACTGGAGGAGGAGTCAATAGCGCCCGACTTTTGGGAGGACCAGAGGGCTGCACAACGGAAGATGCAGGCGTTGAACGCTCTGCAGGAGCAGATCGGCGTTTGGGATAAGCTTAAGCAGCGGACGCAGGACGCGCTTGACCTGGCAGAGATCGCTGAAGACGACGCGGAGTTGCTGGCGGAGTTGGACGGCGAGGCCAGTTCTCTGGACGAGGAGCTGGAAAGACGGGAGTTTACGCTGGCTCTCAATGGGAAATATGACTCAGGCGGAGCAATTATCAGCATTCATGCTGGGGCCGGCGGAACCGAGGCGCAGGACTGGGCGGAGATGTTACAGCGCATGTACTTGCGCTGGGCGGAGAAGAAGGGTTATGCGACCGAGATCACCGACATGACACAAGGTGAAGAGGCCGGCATCAAAAGCGTCACGATCACCGTGGACGGATCCTATGCTTACGGTTATCTTCAGGCGGAACGGGGCACCCACCGACTTGTACGGCTCAGCCCATTTGATGCGGGCAACCGGCGTCATACCTCCTTCGCCAAGCTTGAGGTGATGCCAATCATTGACGAAGACATTGAGATAGAGATCGCGCCGAATGATATTCGGATGGACGTCTTTCTTTCGAGCGGGGCAGGGGGCCAGAGTGTGCAGAAGAACGCGACGGCTGTTCGCCTGCATCATATTCCGACCGGCATCGTCGTATCTTGCCAGAATGAGCGAAGCCAGACACAGAACCGGGAAATTGCACTAAGGATTCTGCGGGGAAAACTATACGCCATCGAGCAGGAGAAGATCGCCGCCGAAAAGGCCCGTCTAAAGGGAGAAAATGTTCAGGCTGACTTTGGTAGTCAGATCCGCTCCTATGTCCTGCACCCGTATCAGATGGTGAAGGACCTGCGCACGAACGTGGAGACTGCCTCGCCACAGACGGTCCTGGACGGTGATCTGGACCAGTTTATCGAGGCCTGGTTGAAGGGACAGGTGGGAACGTAGGCAGAAGGGCTACAGGGAGGTTTCAATGATTCAACTCGCCCCGGTACGGCAATCGGTCTCGGAACAGCAAGTGGGGAATGTGTCTGCAGCCGTTTGGAACGGTCTGAACGCGGTTGCTCTTTCTGAACGGGTGCGGCCAGGAATGCGGGTGGCCGTGGCCGTTGGGAGCCGGGGCATCTCGCGCTACCGGGAGGTGGTGCAGGGGGTAGTGGGATCGTTGCAGTCCTTGGGTGCGGAGCCGTTTCTTGTGCCGTCGATGGGGAGCCACGGCGGGGGTACAGCTGAGGGGCAGCATGCCGTCCTCGTTGAATATGGAATGGCTGACCTGGGCGTTCCCATTCACAGCAGCCTGGAGGTGAAGCAGATCGGTGAAGACGGTGGTATGCCGATCTACTGGGACCGTCACGCGGCCGAGGCCGATGCTGTGATTCCCGTCAACCGAGTTAAGGCACACACTGCATTTCGCGCCGATCACGAAAGCGGTTTGTGCAAAATCATGACGATCGGATTGGGGAAGAAGAAGGGGGCGGCGACGCTGCATGCCCACGACGCCGCAGTGGCTATCCCGAGGGCTGCGAGGGTCATCCTGGACAAGATGCCGGTCGTTGCCGGCGTCGCCATCGTCGAGAACGGCCGGCACGACACTGCTGAGATTGCTGTCCTGGCAGGTGAAAGGATTTTCGACGAAGAGCCGGTACTACTGCGAAAGGCGAAAGCGCTGCAGCCGTCCATTCCCTTTGACGTTCTTGACCTGTTAATCGTGCAGGAGATGGGCAAGAATATCAGTGGTACCGGAATGGATACCAACATCATCGGGATGTGGCGCAGGAACGGCGGTCCGAGAGAGCCGGATTTTCGCGTTCTGGCGGTCCTGGATCTGACGGCTGGCAGTCACGGCAATGCCTCAGGGGTTGGTCTGGCCGACCTCATCCCGGAAAGGTTGCGCGCCAAGATCGACTGGCATGCTACCTATACGAACTGTTTGACTGCCGGCAGCTTCGCGGCTGCAAAACAGCCTGCCGTACTGCCGTCGGACAGAGAGGTTATCGAAACCGGGTTGATGGGCAAGGAAGTCGAGTCGGCGCGCGTGGTATGGATTCAGAACACGCTTGAACTGGAAACACTGTGGCTTTCGCCGGCCTTATTGGAAGAGGCCGTTGAGATTCCGTCCCTGACCCAGGTCGGCATAGCGCAGAGCATTCGGTTCACTGAAGACGGCGCACTGCTGCCCCCGGTTGCGGAGAAAACAGCTTCTTGAGACCGGTAAGGAGAATCCATGGGCCCGACCGCCAGCGCGCTGACGTTCGATCTGTTCGGCACGATCCTGGATCTGGGTGGAAGCCTGAAGCCTGCCATCACTGAACTCCTCGCAAGGGAGGCGCCTACCCGGTCGCCGGAGGCGTTCTGGGATCAGTGGCGGACGCGGCAGCGACTGGAGCAGTACCAGGATACGATAATGATGGTGGGCCACGCAGGATATCTTGAAACGGTACGGCGGGCGCTGCATTACGTGTTTCGGTTGAACGAGATGGAGCCGACGGAGGGACGGATTCAGGAGTTGATGGCGGCGTGGCCGGGACTCCTGCCCTTTCCCGAGGTAGTCCCGGCGCTGGAGCGGCTTCGTAAGAGATACCGGCTGGTCGTTCTCTCCAACGGGGATCCCCATTTTCTGGATCATCTGGTCGAGAAGCAGGTAGAGTTTACCTTTGACGATGTCATATCTGCGACGGGTAACGGCGCGTTCAAGCCCCATCCCGGCGTATACCGGCGGGCTGCCCATCTTCTCGGCCTGGAGGTCAACGAGTGCCTTATGGTATCGGCGAATGCTTTTGACTGCGTGGGCGCGCGGGCCTGCGGATTTCAAGCGGTCTATGTGGACCGCTACAAGATGCCGGTCGAAGACACACCTTTCCAGCCCGCCCTGACGGTGGAAGACTTCACTCAACTGGCAGATGCACTGCTCTGAGAGCAGGCGCGGGCAAGATGCCCAACCAGGGGGCGGGTCGGGGTTCTCGAGCAGGGACTTCAGGCTGACGATCCGGCCAAGAATTGTACAGAGGTTACCGAATGTGCTAGGATCTCTCGGGTCGGGCTTGCCCGGCACGAGCACTATAGGGAGAGGTCGCATAGTCTGGCCGAGTGCGCGCGTCTCGAAAACGCGTAGGGTTTACGCCCTCGAGGGTTCAAATCCCTCCCTCTCCGCCTCGGTTCCCGGACACAATATGTCCGGGAATTTTCATTGATTGGACAGGTGGTTTCGTCGGAGTTTTTCGTTGACTTTCAGCGGGGCGTCGTGTGCGGTAGCCAAGAAAGGGGATCGCGGGAATGGGGTGGGTCGGGGCAGCGCGGCTGAATCTTAGCGGAGGCTTTTTGGGCCGTCCTGACGGTCTGCCGCACGCAACGGGCCGACCGGTTCGCACTGCTGCCGGGGTCATTGGATTTGCAGGATTGGCCTGGCTGCTGGCCAATCTGCCGCTGTTCTGGTCGGCGGCGGCGGTTGCGGCCGGCGGTGGGGGCTTGTTGTTGTTGCGTTTCCCGCATCTGGCCTGGCTGGGGCTTGCGCTTGCACTTCCCTTTGCAAGCGCCGTCAAACGGGGACCAGTCAGCCTGGCGGACGTCATGCTGGGGGCTGCCGTGCTGCTGTGGTTTGTGGATGGTGCGCGGAAGGGCCGACTTCGACTCAACACGGGCCTACTGCCGTCTCTATTTGGCGTCTATCTGCTGGCGCTCCTGCTTTCCTTTCCCAAAGCGATTGATCTGCAGGAGGCAGTTGAGGGCGTGATCAAGTGGCTGCAGATGCTGGTGACAGTTCTCTTGATTCAGGAGGCTCTGACGTCGCGGCAGGTGCGCTGGCTGGTATGGGGTCTTCTGGCCGGCGGTGTGCTGCAGGCGATGCTAGGCATCTACCAGTTTGTATTTCGAATCGGGCCGCCGAACTTTCTCTTGCTGGACCGATTCATGCGAGCGGCAGGAACTTTCGGCCAGCCCAATCCGTTTGCCGGATATCTGGGGTTGACTTTGCCTGTGGCGGTTTCCCTTTTTCTGGTGAGTTTTGGCTCGATGGTAGGGCGTCCGAGCACCGGATTGCGCCAGGTTCTTGCGGGCACAGTATTCTATGGCGGGGCAGCAGCTGTGATCGGCGCCGGACTTGGAGCTAGTTGGAGTCGAGGCGGGTGGCTCGGCGCCGCGGCCGGGGTTGGCGTCGTCGTCTTCTTGCAGGGCGGGCCGTTAGTCAAAGGCGCGGCTCTGGCAGGGGCGGGCGCGGTTATGCTGCTCGGGCCGCTGACGTATCGGTACATTCCCAGCTCCTTGACCGACCGACTTTCCGATTTGCCCGCCTATTTGGGGACAGGAATGTGGGAGGTGGTTCAGCAACCGGTGACCGACGGCAATTTCTCGGTAATTGAGCGCCTGGCCCATTGGATCGCTGCCCTGCGCATGTGGGAGATGTCGCCCTGGCTCGGCGTGGGTCCGGGAAATTATGCCGCAGTTTACCCGCAGGTAAGGTTAGACAGGTGGGAAGACCCGTTGGGGCACGCTCACAATACATACTTGAACGTGTTGGCAGAGAACGGCCTGATTGGGATTATTGCCTATCTTGCGCTGTGGACGGGCGTTGTCGTCTGGCTCATCTGTATGCGAAGGCGCGTGATACTGAGAAGTCGGAAGCAGGTTGACGGCCAATTTCGTTCACTGTCACTTGGCGTCGCGCCGATGCCTTCGTTGGCGTGGACCGCAGCAGTTCTGTCGGGTGTCATGGGCGTGATCGTTCATCTTTCAGTACATCACCTGTTCGATAATCTTTTCGTTCAGGGCATTTATTTGCATGTCGCGCTCTGGCTTGGCTCCGCAGTGGCGCTCATGCGCAGCGAGGCGGCTGACGGCGCTGTCGCCTGAGGCAACTAGCGCCCAAGTTGCGGGAGGCGGGGCGCAGAACGCCGATGGATTCTTGTTGGAACCTGGAGAACCGTCAAAGGCGAGAGCCGTCTGCCACTCCACGATAATGAATTGGAGCTCCAAATTGAGCCGGGTTAGACCTCTGACGATGGGTATCAGCAGACGGAAAGAGACGCTCAGGTTCGTAAAGTTCGCTGTTGTCGGCGCGCTGGGCGCGCTGACCGATTTTTCGATACTGATCATTCTGGTCGAAGTTGCGGGAGTCATTCCAGTAGTGGCCAGCGGTTTCGGATTCAGCGCGGCCGTGCTTCAGAATTTCCTGCTGAATCGGTGGTGGACTTTCCCCGAGAGTCGGATACAAAGTAAGCGGCGCCAGATACTGAAGTTTGCCCTCGTCAGCGTCGTCGGATTGGGGATTAATCTGGTCATTTTTGAATACGTAGATCAATCCCTGCGAAACATGTGGATCGACATACTTTCCAGCTCGGAAATGGGATTTCGGGCGAGCTATATCTTTGCCAAGCTGTTCTCAATTGGGGTTGTCCTCTTCTGGAACTTCGCCGCCAACCGTCTGTGGACCTTTAAAGAGCTGTGAAGCTTGTCATCGATTACACGCCAGCCGTGCGCCAGACGGCGGGCATCGGCCGTATCATCCGGGGGCAGATCAGTGAGCTGGTGCAGAAGAATCCCGGCTATGACATCCGGCTATTTGTTGCCGGGAAGGTGACCCCCGAACAGCGGGCTGCCGCCCCTCTCTCACTACACACTTTTCCCAGATTTTCAGAGCGCAACCTGACGCGGATATGGCACCGCCTGAATATTCCGGCACCGCGCTTGGAGTGGCTCACCGGCGGCGGTGTCGATCTCTTTCATGCCACTGACTTTGTCATGGCGCCGGTAAGCGCCAACAGGAAGCTTTTGACTGTGCACGATCTGGCATTTATGCGTTATCCGCAGGCGGCCATGCCTTCTCTGCATCACTATCTGAACGTCGTGGTTCCTCGCAGTATCAGCCGTGCAGACCATCTCATCGCCGATAGTCATAACACTGCCTTGGACCTGGAGTCGACCTGGCCGCAACTCGAAGGCAGGATCAGCGTAGTCCAAGGCGCGGTCGACCTATGCGCGTTCCATAGCGTGTCAGATGCGGGGGCGTTAGACGCTACGCGCAAAAAGTACGCTATAGGGGACAGGCCGTACATCTTTGCCCTGAGCACTCTTGAGCCGCGGAAGAACTATCCCAGGTTGATCCGCGCATATCACGCCGCCCGCCGTGATTCGGGTCTGCCTCACAGGTTAGTCATCGGCGGGAAAAGAGGCTGGCTCTTTGACGAGATCTTCGCCACTGTGCGGGAGTTGGGCATAGAAGAAGATGTACACTTTCCCGGATTCGTAGACGACGCCGACTTGCCGGCCCTCTATTCGGGAGCAGAGTTTTTTGCCTACCCTTCACTATACGAAGGGTTCGGGCTTCCTATCATTGAGGCGCTGGCTTGCGGGACACCGGTGCTTACCTCAGACAACTCCTGTTTGCCTGAGGCCGGCGGAGAGGGGGCTCTTTACGTTGACGCCGAGTCTGTCGAAAGTATCGCGGATGGTATTGTACGCCTGGCTACGCAGCCCGAATTGTGCGCCGGGTTGGCAGCCGCCGGAGAGGTCCATGCCCGTTCTTTTACCTGGAGTCGGAGTCTGGACCAGCTTCTCGAAGCCTATGAACAGGCGCTGGCCTGAGAATATGGTACAATTCACTGCACTCAGCCGCCAGGACCCACGTATGGATGTCAAGAGCAAAACAGTCGCCGACTCGATGACACGAATCAGCCAGATAATGAATCCTGAGCACGCTAACGTGCTCGGGAACGTGCATGGCGGCGTGCTTTTGAAGTTGTGCGACGAATGCGGCGGGATCACGGCCGCGCGCCACGCCAGGCGCGTAGCGGTGACTGTCGCGGTTGACAGCATGGCCTTCCATGAGCCGGTGCAGGTCGGCCAACTGCTGAGGCTGCGAGGGAGGATTACGTACGTGGGCCGCAGTTCCATGGAGGTCGAGGTCATCGTCCAGGCGGAGGACCTGCTGACCGGCGAGATTTCACATACCAACAGCGCCTACTACATTTTCGTAGCCTTGGACGAGAGAGGCTTGCCTACCGAGGTGCCGCGGCTTGAAATAACGAACGAAGCGGAACGACGGCGTTTTGAGGAGGGCGAAGAACGGCAACGCCAGAGGCTCAAACGGGCCGGGAAGAAACTGGAGTGAGCGGGGCAAAGACGGCCTCAATCCGCGGATGCAACCCTTTCGACGCTTTGTAAACCAGTCCTCGAAGCCCTGGCACAGATGGCTTCTGCCCGCCGGGGCGCTGTTTACGTTGACAGGCTACTTCCGACCGTGGATCGATCACAAGGCGGCAGGACTGGCGGTCCTGGGACTGGATTTGGGTGAACTGGTGAAGTTCCTGTACCCGGTGCAACAGGGCGAGATTCGCCTCTGGCGCGAAGGATTTTACCTGCCGTTGGTGGCGGTGAGTATCAGCCTGAGTCTGAACGCTTTTCGGCGGAGTTCGATTGCCGCGGCCAGTGCGGGCGGGGAGAGCCCGGGGACGGAGGTGGGAGGCGATAGGCCACTGTACTCCTGGCCTTTTCGCATCGCGTACCTTCTGGTCGCAATTGTAGCTGCCCTCAACATGTTGCCCCCCGCGTGGACACCACAGCAACTACTCATGCCTGAATTTCGTTTGCAGGTGGCTGCATTGCTACTTTGCCTGGCACTGGTCGCGTTTAGTCCCTTGGCCGCGCTTTTTCAGTCGCCTCGAACGCTGATAGGGGCTCTGGGCGAATCTGCTGGAGTCGCCGGCCGCCGCGGTTGCCTTTGGCGGGCCGCCGGGGCGATTGCCATTGTACGCGGCCTGGTCCTAGTTGTTCTGGCCGGGGCCGCGGTCTATTTTCCCGTGGCCCAGTTTCGCCAGATCCTTCCCACCCTGGCCGACCTATACGGGAGTACCCCTGAAATTGGTTGGGGACCTGCCATCATGATCGCTGGCCTGGCTGGTTTACTGTTTCATAGTCTTAGCGACCTTGCTTGCCTGCTTAGAGAATGACTACAGAGAATCGAACGAGCGTCCGCGCATTTGAGCTTCCTTTCCAGACGGTCTGGGTTCGCCGCAAGGACATGATAGACTTGCGGATTGCGAGAAGGGCTCCGGAATCGGACAACTGGACTAACGCCGATCTTGTGGCCCACATCAGTGCTTACCGGCTGATCGGCGTGAGCATTCAAGACCACAAGAGGCTGGGGCTTGGCCGCTGGCTACGCGCAGCTTGTGATGAAGTCAGTTTCAGGACCGATGAACCGTTGCCATCGGGAACGGTGCGCTACGATGAAGCGGGGCAGATTGCTTATTTTTCGATCTGGCCCCAGCTATCCGAGGATGCCGATGCCCATCACTACGAGCGCAGGGGCAAGATATATCTGATGCAAGACGGTGGAATCGCGCGGATCCGGTTTCCTGTGCTCAACAAGCGGGGCAGAGCCGGCGTACTCGGTGCGGCCGCGGCATTGCTGGCGACAAGGTGAACGTTGCAGAGATTTAATAGTCTTTCAATTGGAAGCTTGTAGATCCGTCGTAACTGCTGAGCCATGTTCAGTGTGTGCACTGTGTTCGGCCTGTTTGGGCGGAATGTGCCGCCAGAATTTCTGTAGCGGGCTCGCGATGGTCATGGCGGTGAACGTTGGGTATACATGGGAGTTGCCTCGCCTGTCTTGCCTGCGCTGGCACATACTCGGAATCTGCCAAGACGCGTGGTGGGGGGGGTTAATCCTGGTCGCAGCGGGTCGTCAAGGTGATTTTGCCACACACTCGATGCGGCGGGTGTTTTTGGAGGGGGCGTTTGGGGGGGGGG
>VXOE01000232.1 GCA_009840225.1 Caldilineaceae bacterium SB0662_bin_25
GCCCAACGTTCACCGCAATGACCATCGCGAGCCCGCTACAGAAATACTGACGGTAAATTCCCCCCAGGCAGACCGCACAAAGCACACACATACGGAACATGGCTTAGTAGCTACCTAGCAACTAAAAACTGCAGTCACACCTTTACCAGCATCTTCCCCAGATTCTCGCCATGAAACAGACCGATAAACGCCTCCGGCGTCTTCTCGATCCCTTCGTGGATCGTCTCCTCCCACTTGAGCTTACCCTCCCGCATCCAGCCCGATACATCGCGCAGGAAACTGTCGCGGCGTTCAGGATGGTCCGAAACGATAAAGCCCTGCATCTTTAACCGCCGTCCGATTATCAGCCCCAGATTCGCCGGCCCCGGCTCCGCCGATGTGGCATTGTACATGCTGATCATCCCGCACACCACGATGCGCCCGTAATCGTTCATATACTGCAGCGCCGCCTCCAGATGCTCGCCCCCTACATTCTCAAAATAGACGTCGATACCGTCCGGACAGGCATTCTTCAGCGCCCGCCGCAGATTCTTTGTCTCCTTGTAATTAATCGCCGCGTCCACACCCGCCACCTCCTCCAGCCAGCGCGTCTTGGCCTCCGAACCTGCCGAACCCACCACCCGGCACCCCTTGATCTTCGCGATCTGACACACCTCCGAGCCCACCGCGCCCGCCGCGCCCGACACGAACACCGTCTCCCCCTCCTTCGGCGCCCCAATGTCCAGCAGCCCGACATACGCCGTCATCCCCGGCATACCCAGTACGCCCAGGTAACTCTGCAGCGGCCCCAGCGACGGATCGACCTTTGTCAAATGGCGCGCCTCCGCCAGCGCGTACTCCCGCCAGCCATACATATGCAGCACAAAATCACCCTCCGCAAACGCCTCGCTGTTCGAGCTGACCACCTCGCCCACCGCGCCCCCGGTAAGCGGCTCATCCAGCCCGAAAGGCGGCGTATAACTGCGCGTATCCCGCATCCGCCCCCGCATATAAGGGTCCACCGAGATATATCGATTGCTCACCAGCACCTGCCCCGGCTGGCTGGGCGCCGGCGCCTCGACGCTGACGAGTGCAAAGTTGTCCGCAGTCGGCAACCCGTGTGGCCGGCTGCGCAAATGAATTTCACGGCTGGTAACAGATGTCATTGTTCGCCTCGGTTCTTGGCGGGCCGGCAGCCTGCCACTGCCGCCGCGCCCGAAAATGTGAGAAAGATGCGCCTAATTTTCCTGCATTCGCCAAAATGCGCAAAATCCGGCCCCTATTCGCAGTTCATGCCTACCACACATCAGCGCCAACCTGCCACAGCCCCCCGTAGGGGCACCCCTTGGGGGTGCCCAAGCCGGCGTCGCCCCCAAATGCGCCAACCTGTCGTTAACCCCCGTAGGGGCACCCCTTGTGGGTGCCCTGGCCCACACCCCCAAAACGGGCCAACCAGCCATCCCCCGTAGGGGCGCCCCTTGTGGGTGCCCTCGTGTGTGCCCAGACCCGCGTCGCCCCCAAATGCGCCAACCTGCCGCAGACCCCCGTACGGACACCCCTTGTGTGTGCTCTATGTTCCATCCCCGCTTGTACCTTGGACCCACCCAAACATGACGAACCCACAAATTCCCACAAGATCAACCCCTCCAATGAGAGCCCCGAAACCGTCAAAATTACACATCGCGTGTGCAATTCTTGGCCTCCATTTCCGGGCCAAAACAACAAAAAAGTTACACACGCAATGTGTAACTCTCTGCCCCGCCACGAAGGCCGCCACAGCAGTAGAAGCTACACATCGTGTGTGTAATTCTCTGCTCCCACCCCGGATCCGGAACTATACATCGCGTGTGTAATTTCTCGCCCCGCGTCTGCTGCCGGATCTCCGCCTCCCGCGCGGCCCGAATTCGGCTCATCCTCACTGACCGATTCCGCAATTCAGTCAACTGTCCCGCCATAAATCCCTGTAGGGGCACCCCTTGTGGGTGCCCTCGTGGGTGCCCTCGCACTAACCCCATCCGCGCCTTCACCCGCCAAGCATCCCGACGCAGCCCGCGGCACAGAAGCGTAGTATAATGACAGAACGGATACAGCGGCCCCGCAGGCGGGCTTTTCAAAATGATGGTTTCCCCCAACCGATAACCGCCCGCAGCACCCGAACCGCCTTCGCCCTAACGCAGCCGCTGACGGTGAAAAATACTCGATCAGGAGCGATCTGATGCCAAACGATACACCAGTTACCAGCGCAGAACTGTACACGCGCGCCAAAGCCATCCAACCCAAAATCAGCGCATGGCGCCGCACCATTCACAAGTACCCCGAGCTCACCTTCACCGAACATCGCACCGCCGGCTTCGTCAACAAGACCATGCTCGACCTGGGCGTCGAGACGCAGACCGAAGTGGCCAAAACCGGCGTCGTCGGCCATATCCACGGCGGCGACGGACCCCTCGTGGGGCTGCGCGCCGATATGGACGCCCTGCCCATCCAGGAAGAAAACGGCAGCAGCTTCGACAGCGAACGGCCCGGCCTCATGCACGCCTGCGGCCACGACGCCCACACCGCCATGCTCATGGGCGCCGCCACCCTGCTCAAGGAGATGGCCGACGAGGGCCGCCTCCCCGGCGCCGTGCGCCTGCTCTTCCAGCCCAGCGAAGAGGCCTCCGACGACGAGGGCAAGTCCGGCGGCATTCGCATGGTGGAAGAGGGCGCGCTCGAAGGCCTCGACGCCGTCTTCGGCATCCACGTCGACCCCACAAAGGACCTCGGCGTCGTCGCCAGCCGCTCCGGCCCGCTGATGGCGTCTGCCGACGAGTTCGAGATCACCGTTCGCGGCGCCGGCGGCCACGCAGCCCGCCCCCAGGCCGCCAACGACCCCATTGTGCTCGCCGCCCACGCCGTCCACGCCATCCACCACATCGTCAGCCGCCGCCTCGACCCCCTCGAACCCGGCGTCATCACCATCGGCCAGATTCACGGCGGAACCGTCAATAACGTCATCCCCGACAGCGTCTATCTCAACGGTACGATCCGCAGTTTCTCCCCGGAGGCGCGTCGCCTGCTGCAAGACGAGCTGCGCCGGGCCTGCGGCGTCGTCGAAGCCATGGGCGGCAGCTTCGAGCTCACGGTCCACGAGGGCTATCCGCCCACCGTCCTCGACCCGGAAGCCACGCAGATTGCCCTGAACGCGGCCGCCGAGTTCCTCGGCGAGGAGAACGCGCCCCAGGCGCCAATGGTGATGGCCGCTGAGGATTTCGCCTACATGGCTCAAGCCGCGCCCGGCAGCTTCCTGCGCCTGGGAACCCACAACCCGGACTGGCCCCAGCGCTACTTCGTCCACACCTCCACCTTCCGCATCGACGAGGACGCCCTGCCCATCGGCGCCGCTGCTCTCGCCGCCGCCGCCGTCAAGTGGATGCAGGAGAAACGGGCCTGAACCGAGGAGTGAGCAGTGAGTAGTGAGCGTCGCCTGCCTTACGCAAAGCGATTATCCAGAGAAGAGGTAGCGCCTTCACCAACCCCTTTCGTGCTAACGAAGGGGATCTTTCTCTCCTCTCTCCTCTTCGCTCTCTCCTTCTTTCTGTTCGCTCTCTCCTCCTGCGGTTCCTCCCAACCCCAGCCCCTCATCTTCGGCGACCCGGTCTGGACCGACGGCGAGATCAGCGTCTACCGCGTTACCAACCGCGAAGATCGCATCGTCGGCACCGCCGCCTTCCAGGTGAGCAGGCGGCAGCAGGATGACGGCTGGACCTTGATCCGCGAGATCCTCGACGCCGGCGTCAGCGAGCAGGCAACGGTCGAGATGCAGCCGGTCGGCTATCGCCCCGTCTACAGCTATCTAGTCCGTACCTTCGGCGGTGGCAAGCAGGTGGTCGAGACGCAGTTCGAGGGCGCCCTGGTCGACATCGCCCTCACCAATCGCCAGGGCGCAACCGTCTATCAACGCGTTCAGGTTCCCTCCGACATACGCGACGAGCGCACACTGCTGCTGATCCTGCGCGCGCTGCCGCTGGCGCAGGGCTACGCCACCCGCATCAACAGCTTCCTGCCGATCGCTGGCCAGATGGAGCGGGTGGCCCTCCAGGTGCGGCGCAAGGAAAACGTCACCGTGCCGGCCGGCTCCTTCGATACCTGGGTCGTCGAGCTGAAGGCCAACGACCGCACGACCAGGGCCTGGGTTGCGCAGACCGCACCCTTCCCCGTCGTCAAGTTCATCGACGGACGCTCCCAGGCCACCTTTGAGCTGACCGGTTTCGAATAATTGGATGAATGACAAGGAAGCGGACACATGGGCATCAAAATCGATCGCTTTACCCTAGCCATCATTGTCGGCGTGCTGCTGCTGGTCATCGGCGCCGTCATCACGGTAACCGTCACCGGCGGCCGCGGCTGGCAAAGCGCCGAATACCTCAACGAGGATACACCGGAAGCGGTGGTCCACGACGCCTTCCTGGCTTTTGTGCGTAATGAACCGGACGTTGCCATGAAACACTATTCCCGGGATGTATTGGAAGATGAAGACAGGGTTGATTTCCGCGAACGGTTCAATTACTACGACTCCAGCCGCTCCGCGCGGCGTCTACGCGTCCTGGACGTGGACATTAACGAAGAGGGCGACAAGGCATACGTCAACGTGGCAATCGATAACTTCCACCAGGGCGGCCTCTTCGACAGCGGCACTTCGACCTACCGCCGTACGATTCCTCTGGTACGCGAGGATGACGCCTGGAAGATCGACACCGACGACCTCTTCTATTAAGGCTGGTAACCGAGGAGCGAGCGCAAAGAAGAGCGGACTGAGAATACCTCTCTCTCCTCTCTCCTGCAGTTCCTCTCTCTTCGCCTTTCAGGATGTGAACAATGACTGAGCAGACAATGACCGAGCAATCCACAGCCGAAACCGGCCGCTTGGCGATGATTCGCCGCCTCTATCTCTATCTCATCGCCTTCATCAGCCTGATCGCCGGGCTCTCAGCCGCCTACGGCCTGATCGAAGCGCTGATCAGACTGTGGATACCGGACGGGACCGTTTCCGGGCTTTCCGCCACCGGCTCGGTGCAGAGAGCCATCGCCCAGCCTGGCGGCTTTCTGATCGTCAGCGCGCCCATCTTTCTCATCCACTGGCGCTATATCCGCCGCCTGGTCCAGCAACCCGGTGAATCGCGCGCGGCCCTGCGCAAACTGTTCATCTACGCCGCACTCGCTACCACCGCTTATGTCAGCGCCCGCGCCCTCTATCACATCATTGAAGGCAGCTTCCAACTCCTGCTCGGCGCCGCGCCGTCCGAGGAAGAAATGCGACCGGGCGGATGGGTGGCCCAGTTTTTCCACGCCGGCATCCATCTGATTCTCTCCCTGTATTTCGCCCGTTTACTCCAGGAGGACGGCGATCTGGGTGTCGAACTGGGCTGGGCCGGCAGCTGGCGGCGGCTCTTCCAGATGCTTGTCGGCCTGGTTGCGCTTGGCCTGCTGCTCACCGGGGCCGCCGACGTCCTCAACTTCGTCTGGCGCGCCCTGCTGGAGCCGTTCGGGGCCGCCACCCTGGCCACGGTGGGAACGGGCTGGTGGCAGCGCGGCATTTCCGGTTCTTTGGCCGCCGTCCTCGTCGGCGCACTGGTCTGGCGGCTGACCAACCTCTACTGGAATGCCCTCATGACCGCCCAGCCGCCCGAAGGACGCATGGCTCTGCGGCGCCTCTACCTCTACGTCGCCACCGTGCTCGCCGCCGCCATCACCCTCGTTCCTGTGGCGATGCTTCTGAGGCTGGGCGTCCTTTTCCTCTTCGGCGGCGTCGACACCGGCGATATCGACATCGACGATCTCACCACGCCCCTCGGCCTGCTGCCCGTGGGCGCGCTGGCCTGGCGCTGGCACTGGCTGCAGGTCTCCGCAGAGGCGCAGCGCTACGGCGACTCGCGCGAGAGCGAGTTCGTGCGCCGCCTCTACTACTACGCCGTCGCTGCCACCGGTCTGCTTCTTTTGTGGATCGGGTTGGTCGATCTGGTGCGGGCGCTTCTTGATCTCGCCATCATCGGGTCGATTTCGATCGAAAAGGGCTTTCGCGCCCACCAATTCTCCAGCGGCGTGAGCCTCATCGCCGTCGGCGCACCGGTCTGGTCGCTGCACTGGCGCACCGCCCAGCGCGTCGCCGAGCAGGACAACGAGGCCGGCCGCGCCGAGCGCGCTTCCTGGCCCCGCCGCGTCTACCTCTACGGCATCGCCCTGGTCGGCGCGCTCCTGATCCTCTTCGAGCTCGCGCAGGTCGTCTACCGTCTGCTCCTGTGGGCGCTTGGCGACCCCAACGCCGACTTCTTCGGCGCCGAGACCTTGGACGGCCTCGTGCGCGCCGCCACCGCCGCCGCCTTCTGGGCCGTCCATCTCCTCGCCATCCGCAACGACACCCGCATGGTCGATGAGGAGGCCGAGGCCGCCGCGCGTGAAAGCGAACACAAGGAACGCCGCCGCGACGACCTGGCGGCCCGCATCGCAGAGCTGGAGACCGAACTATCTGCCCTGCGCGCCGAGCTCGCGGAAATGGAAGATGAAGACCTGGAAACGGATGAAGAGCAGGAAAAGAACGAGGAGGAGTGAGGAGAGAGGAGCACCTCTCGTGTACCCGGATCCCCCGCTAGCTCCCTGCCTCTGCGGCAAGCTCAAGAAGCTTCCCCACCGTCCTCCAGTTTCGTGACGTACTGGTCGTCGAGAGCTTGGAGTCGAAATAGCTGTTCGTAAGTTTGGAGCGCGCAACACCATTCGGGCAGTGCAGATAGACTTCACGCCCCACCACCGCGAACTCGTCGCCCGGCGAGCGCGCCGGGTCCAGCGCTTCAACGCTGGCGCTGTCGGGCAGCTCCGCCAAAAACATCACATGCAGTTTGTTCGTTTCCGCACCGGCTTTCACAAAGGGATTACCCTGCGCGATCCCCTCCAACTCCCCCGCCGTTCGGACGATTACGGGAACCCGGTAACCGAAGCGGTCCTGGATCGACGCACTGATGATCGACGAGATCTCCCCTGCATCCGCCGACCCCGTCCGAAATACGACGTTCCCACTCTGAATGTAAGTCCGGACCTCCTCGCAACCAGCATCCACAAACAGCGCCGCCAGCTCCTTCATCGGCAGCTTGTTCTTGCCGCCCACGTTTATCCCCCGCAGCAGCGCAATATTGACATCTGGCCTGCTATTCCCGGTGTTCTTTGACATGCCCGCTCTTTCTCCTGTCGAGTCCAACGGCTTACACCCCAATATCAGAATTCGTCCCACACCAACGGTATCACCCCCCTCATCCGGGCGGCAAACGGCATGCAGCTCTTCCCCGCTCAAAACATAGCCGCCTGATCCTTTCGCCCTTTGCGATCCTTTCGCGTCGCGCTAAAATGACTCGCATAGGAGATCGCAAAGGCGAATCCCTGCTGCGTGCCGGAGAGAGGCCATGGAAACAATTACACTGACACTTACACTGCCGCGTGAGTTGGCTACGGAAGCCAATCAAGCCGGTCTGCTCACCTCTGAATCCCTGGTTGCGTTACTGAAGCGCGAGGTGCGACAGCGACGTACTGACAATCTGTTTGCTGCCTTAGATCGGCTTGACCAGAAGAACACAAACATCCTCGATATTGACGAGATATCCGCAGAAATCGCCGCCGCTCGGGCGGAAAGGCGCCGCCGTGCGTCTGGTGTTTGACACGAACATTGTCATTTCTGCACTGCTCTGGCACGGAGCGCCCCGGCACCTGCTTCACCTTGCCCGCTCGTCCGCAGTACAACTCTTCACATCACTTCCACTCCTATTCGAACTTGACGAAGTACTGCGACGTGAAAAGTTCCGCGTGCGTCTGCAAGAGGCCCAGGTGACTGCAGACGACTTGGTGCTTGGCTATGCTGCGCTTGCCACCCTTGTCGAACCATCCGAGATCACGCCAGTCGTTCTGTCGGACCCGGACGACGACAATGTGCTTGCCTGTGCGCTGGCCGCAAATGCTGACGTCCTTGTATCGGGTGATCGTCACCTGCTTCAAATGGGCGCATTTTCCGCAATCCCGATTTTGCCAGCCGATGTTCTGATCGATCAGATGGGCCAAGAGTCCATTCCTGATAGCGGTTCAGTCTGATTCGGCCTACTCTTATTCTGCGTAAGATTTCATCAATAGGGGAAACGCCAAAACCGAACTCGCCTTTCAATGGAGACATCACACATGCAGCAATCCCCCACCCATGTCGTACACGTCCAACAAGCCCAGGAGCGCCTCGAACGCCTCCTGCATGAACATCAGGCCCAAGACCCCTTCGCCCCCGTCACCGTCGTCGTACCGACAACCTATGCCGGCCTCTACCTGCGCCGCGACATCGGCAGGCGCGGCCTCGTCAACGTGCGTTTCATGCCGCTCCCCCGCCTCGCAGAGCTGCTCGGGGCACAAAGTCTGGCCGCCGAGGGCCGGGGCCCACTCAAGCCCGCCATCGAATTCGCCGCCGTGCGCCGCGCTGCCAAAGAAGCCGCAGGCGAGCTCGAACCCTTCCGCACCCATCCCGCCTTCCACGCCCGCCTGCGCGCGACATTTCGGGACCTGGTCCGCGCCGCGCCCAACGTCCTCGCCGCCTTAGAGAGCCGTGAGGGGATTTCAGGCGAGATCGCCCGCCTGTTTTCACGCTATCGTGCCTTCACCGCCGCCTACTACGACCGCGAAGCGCTCGCCGATGCCGCCGCAGACGCCGTCAGGACCGGCGCCGCCGCCACCGCCCTGACCGCGCTCGGCCCCGTAATCGCCTACCTGCCGCGCACCCTGACACCCGCCGAGCAGCGGCTGTACGACGCGCTCCGCGACGCAGGGAAATGCGCAACCGTCCTCGCCGCGACCGGCGATCGCGAGGCCGACACCATCCTGCCCAACAACGCCTCGCCTCCGTCGTCCTCTATGTCCTCACTGCCTCCTGCTCACCTGCTCGTCGCTCCCGACACTGGCGAAGAGGTACGCAGCGTCGTCAGGTCAGTCGCCGCCGCCGCACACACAGGCACGCCCTTCCACCGCATGGCGATCCTCTACTGGCAGCAGGAGCCCTACGCCGCACTCATCGCCGAACAGCTCGCCGCCGCCGGCATCCCCATCGCCGGTCCCGCAACGCAGAGGCTGGCCGCGACCCCCGTCGGGCGCACCCTCAAAGGCATCGTCGATCTCGCCGGAAGCGCCCTGCCCAGAGAAGACGTGATGCGCTGGCTCACCTCCTGTCCGGTCAGGCCATCCTCGGGCGGATTCAGCCCCTCGCGTTGGGACGCAATCTCGCGTGAAGCCGGCGTCGTTGCCGGCATCGAGCAGTGGCGCGACCGCCTGGCCAGCTATGCCGCGGCACTGCAACGCCAAGCTGCAAACCAGGACGAAGAGCTGTCCGCAGGCAGCGAAAAAGAGTTGGCACAGTCGGCGGCAGAAGCGTGGGCGTTGCGCAGCTTCATGCTCAGGCTGCACGATACCCTCAACCACGCACAGGTCAGCAAAACCTGGGCGGCGTTCGTCAATTGGGCCGGAGAGATCATCGACCACTACCTTGACGAAGCGTCGCTCCCATCTGTTGAACGGGAAAACCTTGACACCCTCACCGCGGCGCTTCAGGAGCTGACGAATCTCGACGAAGTGGAGGAAGGCGCCGATCTCGATGCCTTTCGGGCTGCCCTCGACGGGACGCTCAACCGGCCAGCCGCCAGAGCCGGCGCCTTGGGTGAAGGTCTCCTGGTCGGACCTGTCCGCATCGCAGCCGGCCTGCGCTTCGACAAAGTCTTCCTCGTTGGCATGGTCGAGGGCCTGGTGCCCGCGCAACCCCCTGACGACCCCCTGTTGCCCCAGTCCGAACGCGAGAAGACGGGGCTTCTTTTCCACTCCGCCGCAGCCGAACGCTACGACTACCTCGCCGCCGCCGCGGCCGGACGCACCCGCGTGCTCACCTTCGCCCGCGGCAACAACATCGCCATGCGCGAGCAACACCCTTCCCGCTGGTTCCTCGAAGAGGCCACCCGCCTATACGGCTCGCCAGTCTATCCTTCGATGCTCTCCAATCCCCGTGAACTCGCCCAACTCCGGGAACACCCTTGGTTTGAAGAGGTCGTATCGGCCCAACACGGCATCAACACCCTGTCAGCGACGCAGCCCGCAGATATCCATGACTACGATCTGCACCGGCTTTCGCAGTGGCGGCAGGCCGGCAACGCAATCGACGCCCATCATCTCGCCCAATCGGAAGCCGTCCTGTCCCGCGCACTGGCGATGCAGCGGGCCAGAAACGCATTGCCCTTGACGAGTTGGGACGGAGACCTCTCATCGGCCATCTCTCCATCCGGACGCATCGGGCTCTCCAACCGTGAATTCTTCTCGCCGACGCGGCTGCAAACCTGGGCAACCTGCCCCTTCCGCTACTTCCTCTCCAACGTGCTCGGCATCGCCGCGCCCGAGCAGCCGGAGGAGCTGGCCACCATTTCAGCCCTGGAGCGGGGCTCGCTGCTGCATGCAATCCTGGAACGCTTCATTCGAGAAGCGCAGGAGCAGGGCGCCATCCCGCCCGACCAACCCTGGACCGACGACCACCGCCGCCAGCTTTTCGAGATCGCCGAAGAGGAGTTCCACAAGGCCGAGCAGCGCGGCGTCACCGGTAAACCCCTCCTCTGGGAGATGGTCCGCGACCAGATGATCAGCGATCTGGCAAGATTCCTCAAGGAAGACGCCAAACTTCGCAAGAAGCACGGCGTCTCGCCCCATTCCGTCGAAAGCTCTTTCGGTTTCTCCGGGAAGGAAGATGAATCGCCGGAGCAATCCGTCGAGTGGTCGAGCGCCCGCACCGGCACGCTCCGCTTTCGTGGCTTTATCGACCGCATCGACCTCTCACCCTCCGGCGACACCGCCCTCATCCTCGACTACAAGTCCGGCGGTACCAGCAGTTACGCAAACATGAACAAAGACCCCCTCCAGCGCGGCAAACTCCTGCAGCTGCCCATGTACGGTCTCGCCGCCCGTCAGCTGCTGGGCCCTGGGATCGACATAAAGGTCGCCTACTGGTTCGTCACCGAGAAGGGAAAATTTGTGACCCGCCCGCCCACACCGAAAACGCTCGAAGAGATGCTTGACGACTTCAGCGATGTCGTCGGCACCATCACCGACGGCATCGGCGCCGGCCTCTTCCCGGCCAATCCGGGCAGCGATGGCAACAACTGCCGCTACTGCGAATTCAAGCATCTCTGCCCCACCCGCCGCGAGTGGCACTGGCGCCGTAAGCGCAACGACCGGCGCCTGTCCGCCTACATGGCCATGGCCGGCGAGGAGGCAGGCCGATGACCACCCTTTCCGACCAGCCGGCACGCGACGCCATCCTCCAGCGTCTCGACCAGAACATGGTCGTCGAAGCCGGCGCCGGCACCGGCAAAACACGCAGCCTCGTCGACCGCGTCGTCGCCCTCATCAAGACCGGCCGGGCAAGGCTCGGCGGGATCGCCGCCATCACATTCACCGAGTCGGCCGCCGCCGAACTGCGCGCCCGCATCGCCGAGAGCCTCCAACTGGCCGCTGATGACGAAAGCTTGCCCCAGGACCAGCGGAAACGCTGCCTGCACGCCGTGGCAGAACTCGACCAGGCTGCCATCCAGACGCTGCACAGCTTCGCCGGCCGGCTCCTGGGTGAGCGTCCACTGGCAGCCGGCCTGCCGCCGGGGTTCAACATCCGCGACGAGATTGCGGCCGAAATCGCCTTCGAAGACCGCTGGTCAGCCTGGCTGGATACGACTCTCGAGGACCCAGTGGCCCAGGACGCCCTTCGTCCCGCCCTGACAGCAGGCATGACCCTCGACCACATGCGCAAGATCGCGGACAGTTTCCACACAAATCACGACCTGCTCGCCGGCGCAACCTTTGATGCGCCCGCATCACAGTTCGACGAAAGCGAGCAGGCGTCAGAGCTGATCCCCGTGCTCGAGCTGCTGCAGCGCTTTACGCTGGAATACGCCCGCGAACGGCGGGCCGCCGGCCAGGTCGAGTTCCTCGACATGCTCGTCCTCGCACGCAATCTGCTCCGCGACAGTATCTCTGCCCGCGATCACTTCCGCGACCGTTTCACCCACATCCTCATCGACGAAATGCAGGACACCGACCCGCTGCAGGCGGAGATCGCCATGTTCCTGGCAGAAGAGACCTCCGATCGCACCAGCCCCGACGACCGTCCCCGCGACTGGCGCAAAGTCCAGCCCATCGACGGCAAGCTCTTCGTCGTCGGCGACCCCAAACAGTCGATCTACCGCTTCCGCCGCGCCGACATTCAACAGGTGGAACAGATGCGGCAGGCGGTCGGCGGAGCCAGCGTCCTGCTCCAACAGAACTTCCGCTCCCAGCCGCCGGTCATCGACTGGGTCAACCACCTCTTCAGCCTGTGGATGCAGGGTGAAGCGCAGGCCGACTATGCCCCCCTCGTCGCCGGCCCGCAGACGAGCGAGTCGCCTCCCGTTCGATTCATCGGTGGAGAAATCGAAGGGAATATGGGCGTCGTGCGCCGCCAGGAAGGCGAAGCCATCGCCCGCGCCATCCGCACGGCGATCGACGAGGGCTGGCAGGTCCGTTCGGAGGACGGTGACCGAGCGAAACGCCGCGCAGACTATCAGGATATCTGCGTTCTCATGCCGCGTCGCACCGGCTTCGATGCACTTGAGATCGCGCTCGAGGACGCAGGCATCCCCTTCCGCCTCGAAAGTGCCTCCCTCATCTACAATACGCAGGAGATACGCGATCTGCTGAACTGCCTCATGGCCATAGACGACCCAACCCACCCGGTCGCGGTCGTGGCCGCCCTGCGCTCCCCTGCCTTCGCCTGCGCCGACACCGATCTGCTCACCTTCGTCGAAGCCGGCGGCCAGTTTGACTACCTTGCCGAAGCTGAAGCCCCGCCCGGCCGCGTCGCCGAAGCGCTGGCCGTCCTGAAAAAATTCCACGAATGCCGCAAATGGACCGCCCCGGCCGCGCTCATCGAGCGGTTCGTGCGCGCCCGCCGGCTCCGGGAGCTGGCCCTTGACGAACGCCAGTGGCGCGGGCGCTGGACGCGCTACGTCTTCCTCATCGACCGCGCCCGCGCTTTCGCTGCAACCGGCGAAGGTTCCCTGCGCGCATTCCTTGCCTGGACCGACCGCCAGCGCGAAGAGCAGGCAAGAGCGCGCGAGACGGTCGTGCGCGAATCCGACGCCGGCGCAGTCAGCGTGATGACCGTCCACGGCGCCAAAGGGCTGGAATTCCCAATCGTCCTCCTCGCCGGGTTGAACGCGACCAGAGGCCCCAACCCCGACCCCGTGCTGTTCGATCGCACAAGCGGCCGCATCGAAGTGAAAGCCGAGCTGCAAACACTCGGATACGAAGAGCTGGCCGGATTCGAAAAGGAGCGCGGGGAAGAGGAGCGCGTGCGGCTGATCTACGTTGCCGCGACCCGTGCACGCGATCATCTCGTCGTTAGTCTCTACCGCAACAAGAGGGGTAGTGCCTCAGCCGCCGCCCGTATCGAAGAGTTCATGCAGGGGGCCGACCTTCTTTGGCAGCGCTTCGAACCCGCGGCTGACCCCGCGCCGCGCGCCAGCGGGGGCGAAATTGCAACCCCAGCCGACGACACCCCAGAGTCACGCCAGCACTGGCAACAACAGAGGCGCCAGCTCTTCGCCGCCCGCAGCCGCCCAATCTCAGCGGCCGCCACCCGCCTCGCCCGGCATGAACAGGATGAAAAGCTGGAACAGGACGTCCCCGACGAACCCTGGCGCCGCGGTCGCGCCGGGACCAACATCGGCCGCGCCGTGCACGCCGTGCTCCAGGTTGTCGACCTGCACACGGGCAGCGACCTCGACGAAAACGTGCGTGCGCAGGCGGCCGCCGAGGGCGTGTCCGCGCAAGCTGACCAGATTTCCCGTCTCGTGCGCCGCGCGCTTCAAAGCTCTCTCGTCGAACGGGCGCTGGCATCCGGACGCTGGTGGCGAGAGGCGCCTGTCGCCGGCCCAGTCGGCGACGGCATCGTTGAAGGGTTCATCGACCTCCTTTTCGAGGAAGAGGACGGCTTCGTGATCGTTGATTTCAAGACCGATGCCGTCGGCTCCGAAGATGAGGTCGAACAGGCGATGGCGCGCTATCGTCTGCAGGGCGGAGCCTACGCGCTCGCCCTGAGCAAGGCCGCCGGCGTCAACGTGAAGGAGGTCTCCTTCCTTTTCCTCCAACCAAATCTCCAGAAACCCGTTGACAACCTCCCGCAGGCGCAGGACGAAGCCGAAAGGGCGGCGCTGGCCTGGCTCACAGGTGCACCTTCGACCGCGTCAGACGACGCTGTCACAGGCAGCTGACTCTTACCTTGAACGCCCACCCTCCCGGCGACGCAGAACCTATGGGACCGCTTGCCAGCGCCTGCGACGGGTTTACTGTCGATCATCCACCGATAACTGAAAGCGGTGTTGAAGATACAGTTCACCTCGCCAACGCCAACAGCGCCTCCAGTTAATGCACTTCTAACCTGTAAATCTTGACAGCTTGACTTACATCGCCAGAAGATCCGGGACATGAAGCGCCCTTTCAGAAGTGTCGTAAAGTACCCCAACAGTTCAATCGGTACAAGCGCCACTTGTCAATTGTCATTTTGTACAGTTATAGTCTAATAGTCTTTGGCAACAATAGTCCCACTTCGTTGAACAAATTGACTCGATCCGAATACCTTTAGTCCAATGCTCTTCTCGTTTGCAGCGAAAACTGCGCAGAGAGCGCTCAGCCAAATCCCTTCATCCTGACGCCGAGCGCACGCGGGGCCGCGTGGCAACGGGGACCCAAAAAGCAGACGTGAGTGGTCTGCCTCCGCCCTTGGGTAAGGTGATGCGCCAGGGCGAAGAGGAGCCGGTACAGCTGTTCGAAAGGTATCCTCATGGCTCGACAGCGACGCACGACAAGCCAGAATCCCGGCGCTGCCTTTCTGAAGTCTCTGGCGGATGCAGTCGATACTCTGGTCGGCCGCAACTGGGTAATCAGGGAAGTCGGCCCAGAAGAACTGCGCTACCCTGCCGCGATATCCCTTTGGTTTCGGTGGTTTGTCATCGTTCTCTGCGTCTTCCAGATGGTATACCGACCTGTGTTCGTCGGTTCCAGGTACACAGGTTATATCCTGTGCTTCATTGTCCTGGTGGCATTCAACGCCTACCTCCATTACCGCCTTCGTTCGGGCCGTATCGTGACATTGCACTTGATGCTGGGAATCAGTGCAACGGACATGGTCCTGATAACCGTGGCGATGGTGGTCGGCGGCGGCTTCAGTCACTTCTTCTTCTACCTGCTCTACTACCCTGCCCTTGCCTGGTTTGCGGTCTTCTTCAGTTCGTTCAGGCTGAGCTTCTCGTGGGCGACACTGATGGCCATCCTCTACACTGCCGTGAGCCTGACCGTCGGGGGCGGACTCGACCTTGAAGCCAGAGACGATAAGGCGTTGATTGCCAGGATCGCTGTCATGTATGCCGTGGTGGGAATCGTTAGTCTGGTCGCCAGGTCGGAGAGGATCAGACGGCTGGAAGCGGTAGCGCGGGAGCGGGAGTTACAGCGGCAGCGGCTCGAAATGTCGCAGACCATCCACGACACGACCGCGCAATCAGCCTACACGTTGGGGCTGGGTCTTGAGGACGCAATTGAAAAGGCCGACAGCGCCAACCCCGAGCTGGTCGACAAACTGAATGCGATGTGGTCCCTGACCAGATCGACCATGTGGGCCCTCAGGCACCCGATAGACGGCGGGCAGATATTCAGCGGAAGCACGTTGAGCGAAGTCCTCGAAGCGCACGCCGACACCTTCACCGTTATCGCCTCGATTCCCGCAAGTCTGGAGTTGCGAGGAGTCGAACCCCAACTGTCCACCATCAAGCGCAGTCTGTTGTTCACCATCGCCCACAATGCGCTCACCAATGCCTTTCGTCATTCAGACGCCGAAAGTGTGACAATCTCTCTGGAATTTGGCGAGGAGAATCTGCAGATGTCCGTGTCCGACGACGGGACCGGACTTCCTGATGATTACGCCGTGCGCGGCCGCGGCTTCAGAAATATGGAGGCTGACGCAGAGCGCATGGGCGGAAGACTCCATGTCGAGTCCAACGACAACGGCACCACCGTCAGTTGTATTGTTCCCAATTAGCAGGTCAAAGGAGGCTGGCGCATGTCATCGGAAAGCAAAATCAAAGTGATGATAGTTGACGACCACGCCATCGTGCGGGAGGGTATCGCCGAAGTATTGGAGCAGTCTGGCGAATTCGAGGTCGTGGGACAGGCCGGCGACGGCGAACTCGCGGTGGAGCTGGCGCAAGAGCTCGGGCCTGATGTGATCATCATGGACATCGTAATGCCGTTCAAGGACGGCATCGCAGCTTGCCGGGACATTACCGCGGTTCTGCCGGACACGCGCGTCCTCATGCTGACCGCGTCCAACAGGGACAGTGCCATCGTGCAGGCCGTAAATGCCGGAGCTACGGGATACCTTCAGAAGTTCTCAGGCAAGGAGATGCTGCTGTCAACTCTGCGCGAGGTTGCCGGCGGTGAATTCAGCCTTCAGGGAGAGGCGGCAAGGAGACTGGTCACCGGAATGGGTGGTGCTCCCGGCCCGGTCCCTCCCTCCGAACTCGACAGGTTGACCGTTCGCGAGCGCGATCTGCTCAGGATGTTTGCCCGGGGCATGTCGTACGTCGAGATAGCCGAAGTGCGGGGCAACAAGAATCCCATGACCGTACGCAACGCGGTCTATGCCATACGGCGCAAACTGGGCGTGGGCAGCAGGCAGGAGATGGGCGTCTGGGCGGCGCGCAGCGGCCTGCTGGACGACGACGAACTGCTGTGAAGCAGAGCCGATCAACGGCCCGACTCTCCTGCTTCGGCCAGTTGCTTTTACAAGATCTGTGTGCTCTCGGGCGGAGGTACAATGAGGAATCGCAGGTCAAAGAGTCCGGTAACTGCGACTGTGTAAACACCGTCCTCCCCTACGTGGGGTCTTAATTTGCGTCCAGGATTTCCGCAACTGGCAGAGCAAGTTCAGGCAAAAGGGGAGATTTAACGATATCGCCGCGGCCGTGGAGACCGGCTTCGGAGTAAGTGTCGCCGGCCAGGGACAGAACCGTAACCGTCTCCTGTTCTGGATCGACGATCCAGTACTCTTGAATGCCCGCCCGCGCGTATTCGATCCGTTTCGTCACCAGGTCCCGCTCGCGGTCTTCATGGCCCTGGCTGACGACTTCGATTACCAGGTCAGCCCCATCCCAGAACTTCTCCTGGCGCAGTATGTTGTTGCGATCGCGCAGAAAGACGACATCCGGCTGCCGGTACTTCTGATCCCACAAGCGTACCAGTAGACCGCCCGGCCTGACCGCACCTCCAATATGCCGCGCAATACTGCTGAGAGCGAAGCACAGGAATACTATGGTTCCCTGGTGCCTGTCCGTTGGCGCATCATGCACCTCTACAAAACCGTTGTCGAATTCGACGCGGCGGTTTGTCTCCAGCGCCAGATATTCCTGCTCACTCCATTCACCTTGATTTGGAAAGAGGGTTGCGATTCGCCAAACCGGCGTTTCAGTTTCAGGATCACGCATTTATGTTTGGTTTCGCTGTCTGATACCTATGCACGCGCAACGACCGGTTCAAGGGTCGGTTACTGAATCAATTCAGAACGAACGTGAAACGGATCTACCTGGAAAGTTTCCTGATAACATCCGCCGCGGCGCTGTAAGGATCAATCTGCCGCCGCTGCATCAGTTCCACAAGCTCCCCGCGCAGAGCCGGGGCCAGCGCTCTCTCCAGCCGCGCTAAAACCTCGGCTTGGACAAGCGTCTGCAGCATATGGTCGAGACGCCTGCCTTCACGCGCCCCCCGTCCACCGCTCTCGTCCAGCCACGCCCGGTGCCTCTCAATCGCATCCCGCAGCTGAGCCACGCCGCCCCCGCTGACCGCAACCGTCTCCAAGACCGGAATCGACCATCCCTCCCCGGCGTCGCTTTCGGAAGCCGCCGCACCCGTCTCCATGCGCTGCCCGTGGTGAAAGATTGGTTGGGCCGCTGCGCTCCCCGTCTCCAGCATCATCTCCAACGCCGCCACCGTGCGCGCCGCGCCTTTACGGTCCGCTTTGTTGACGGCGAAGATATCCGCGATCTCCAGCAGGCCCGCTTTGATCGCCTGCACCTCGTCGCCCAGACCCGGCGCCTCAACCACCACGACCGTATCGGCAACGCTGGCGATTTCGATTTCCGCCTGGCCCGCACCCACCGTTTCCACTAGAACGCGGTCAAACCCGGCCGCGTCCAGCAGCAGCATCGCTTCCGCGCTCGCCTTCGCCAGGCCGCCCGCCCCCCGCCGCATCGCCATCGAGCGGATGAAGACCCCGGCGTCTCCGCTGTGGCCCGTCATCCGCACGCGGTCTCCCAGCAGCGCGCCGCCGCTGAAAGGACTGGTCGGATCCACCGCCAGCACACCGACCGTCACGCCGCTCGCGCGGTAACTCTCGATCAGCGCCGAAACCAGCGTCGATTTGCCCGTGCCCGGTGCTCCGGTGATGCCGATCAAATGCGCCTTGCCCGTGTGCGCGAACACGGCCTGCACGATGCCGGCGGCATCTTCCGCGTCATCCTCCACGCGGCTGATGGCGCGCGCAAGCGCGAGCCGGTCCCCCCGGAGAAGACCGTCGATCAGTTGTTGCGTGGGAACTGGTTTGGGCATCGGCAACCCCGCCTGACGCGTGTACGCGGCTGCCAGAGCCGCTATCAACCGGCCATGGCATTTCGAATAAAAGAAATGATCTCGGCTGAGGTCGTGCCCGGCCCGAAGACAGCGTGTACGCCGGCGGCCTTGAGCTGGGCGGCGTCCTCGTCAGGGATAATGCCGCCCAGCAGCACCAGCACATCCTCCTGGCCCTGAGCATGGAGCAGTTCGACCACCTTGGGGCAGAGCGTCATATGCGCGCCGCTGAGGATCGACAGGCCGACGACATCCACGTCTTCCTGCAACGCCGCCGCCGCGATCATCTGCGGCGTCTGGCGAATGCCCGTGTAGATCACCTCGAATCCGGCATCGCGCAACGCCCTGGCTATCACCTTGGCCCCGCGGTCGTGACCGTCCAGACCCGGCTTGGCGATCAGAACACGTATCTGACTCTGCTTCATCGAAATCCCATGCCGAAAGCTTGAGCAATAATGGCTATTCCCGTCCGAACTATGTTAAAATACCCGCCGCGCATCGTCAAAACCAGTACCAGAAATACCTGTCGATAATCAACAGTGATCAGGAATCAGAAACGGCTCGAACGACCGCAGTTTCGGAGGCGCTATGCTCTACCCGAGAACTGAACGCCTGCAGCGCTTCATCGACGTTGCCCGCAGCCTGATCCCCGTCCTGCGCGAGCGGGCCGCCCAGCATGACCGCGACGGAACATTCCCGCACGAAAATTTCGTTGACATCCGGCGGGTGGGTCTTCCGGCCCTGATTGTCCCGCAGGAGTTCGGCGGCTGGGGCGCCAATCTGCTCGAATCGACGCTGACAATGGAGACGCTGGCGCAGGGTGACGGCAGCACCGCGCTCAGCTTTGTGATGCACGTTCAAGTCATAGGGGGCGTTGCCGAAGCATTCGAAGACGTCGCCTCCGAATATGGCGGCGGCGGCTGGCCCCAGCCTCTCTTCGCCCAGGTCTGCCGCGACGCCGTTGAACAGGGTGCGCTCATCAACTCCGTCGCCACCGAGCCCAACCTGGGCAGCCCCAGTCGCGGCGGCCTGCCCGAAACCACCGCTGAACCGGTCCGGGAAAATGGCAAGGACGCCTGGCGCATCAACGGGCTCAAGACCTTCGCCAGCCTCAGTCCCGAGATGGACTACTTCATCATTCCCGCAGCCCTGCAGGACGGCAGCGGCCACGTCGCCCGCTTCGTCATCCCTGCCGGTCCCCACTTCGAAATCATCGAAACCTGGGACTCTTTCGGCATGCGCGCCACCGGCAGCCATGATCTGAAGATCGTCAACGCCCGCGTGACCGACGAGCAGATGATCGGGCGCGGCGCGCCCAGCCCGCGCACGACCGGCAAGGCTCCGGCCAACGCCTGGTTCATCTGCACCGTCGGCGCCGTCTACCTCGGCGTAGCCCAGGCCGCCCTCGATTTCGCGGCCGACTACGCCGCCAAACGCGTGCCCACTGCCCTCGGCAAACCGATCGCCGAACTTGAAAGCATCCAGCGCCGCCTCGGCCAGGCCGAACTGCTTCTGCTCCAGGCCAGGGCGCTCCTCTACAACACCGCCCGCGACTGGGATCAGTTCGAAGCGCGCCGGGATGAACTCACCCCTGCCGTGATCGCCACCAAGCTTACCGTCACCAACAACGCCATCGAGGCCGTCGACCACGCAGTGCGCGTGGTGGGCGGGGCCGCCATGTCCCGCAGCCTCCCGCTGGAGCGCTATCTGCGCGACGTCCGTCCCGGCCTCTTCCACCCCTTGAACGACGACCAGGCGCTGACCATCTTCGGGCGCAACGCGTTGAAGCGTATTTCGGCTATGGCCGGTAACCGGTGATCGGATAACCGCCGCACTACGACAGTCACAAAGGAACCAATACTGTCCTCTCTTGCCGCGGCAACAGAGGATACTTGTGCCAGGAAATATCCAAATAAGGGAGACCTTAATATGAGTGCTGAGTTGGACCCCCGACCAACTCGAAGTCCGGTTACCGAAACTGCACCGCGCGCGGCTGGAAACACCGGTGCACCAACAGCACTGCGATATATGGGCCTCGGATTTCTACTCGGTTTTCTGTTGAGCGCGACCATCTCGGGTGCCCTGATGTGGCTTCTGCGCCGGCCAACCCCGCCCCCCATCGTACTCCACCCACCGCCAACACCGGCGCCATCACCGACTCCCCTGCCTACGCCCACGCCTGGCCCGCTGCAAGTTTTCGTCAGCGGAGGCGTGCGCAATCCCGGCCTGATCACACTGCCGGCAGGCGCTCGCGTTGGCGATGCTTTAGCCAAAGTGGGGGGACTGCTGCCCGATGCCGACCCGGCGCTGGTGAATCAGGCGGAGATAGTCTTCGACGGCGCCCAGATTCATGTCCCTCTGCCGCAACCGCAGACCGGCGCAGACGCGTCAACGGCCTTGCCAACCGCCAATCAGCCTCAGCCCGGCGTGTCGGGTGACCTGCCTCCAACTGCCGCTCCCTCGGGACAGGGCAACGCGCCGGCCGCAGAACTGGTCAACATCAACACCGCTTCAGCCGAGGAGCTCACATCCTTGCCCGGCATTGGCCCCGCCAAAGCTGCCGCCATCATTGCCGGCCGCCCCTACGCATCGATCGAAGACCTGGATCGAGTCCCCGGTATCGGTCCCGGCACAGTCGAAAAACTCACACCTCTGGTCACAACGAACTAGCTTCCGGTTCCTGGCTCTCAGAGGTCCTCGAGACCGGTCGCATTGAACCGTTTCTCACCATATCCCACAAGATTGGTAGAGCGATGCGGGGCCGGAAGAGGGTGGTCGGTGGACTGATCAGATGCGCGGCGTTGAAGAAAGCGAGGCAGACATCCGGTCGATGGATGCGGTCCAGCACATGCTCGATATACCGGTGCATGAAGCGCTCGACGAGGCTGGCGTCACCGGCTTTCCGCCCAGCCCAGCGAAAGTCGTCACTCGTTGCCAGCTGCCATGGCGTCTTCAGCATCTTCGCCAGCTTCTTCTGAAAGGCCAGACCGGAACCCCCGATACGGGCGCCCTCAAGTCCCTCCCGTTTTCGGTTCCCTCTCCCCTTTAGAAAGTCATCAAGGATTTCCGCCGAAAGCGCGCTCACCGTCATGCCCTGGGCGTATACCGGATTGAACGCGCACACCGAGTCGCCCAGCGCGATCACGCCATCCGGCCACCGTTTCAGTCTTTCGTAGTGGCGCCAGTGGTTCTCTGTACGCCGGTAGCCCCCGATGTCGGTCAGCGGTTCGGCCGCACTGATCGCCTCCCAAACCTGCGGCCCGATCAGTCTGCGGGCGAACTCCTCAAAGCCGGCCTCGTCCGTCGGCGGGTGATCCCCGGCATAGCCGACAAGTGTCACGACCCAGCGCCTGCCTTCAACCGGCTGTACCACCGCGCCCCCCTTGATATCGGGGAATCGGGTGGCGAGCAACACCATTTTCCAATCCGCCCGCCAGTCCTCAGGGACACTGTACCAGCGCGTGGCATAACCTACGTCCGCATTTACGGTCGATTCCTCCGGCGCCGCGTAACCGAGCTCTTCCAGCCAGCGCGGCAGTCGCGAAGAGCGCCCGCTGGCATCGACGACAAAATCGGCATGCAGCGTGACCGTTCCATCCCCCACGGTGCACACCGCGCCGGTCACGCGCGATCCGTTCGCCCCGGCTTCGCTTTCTCGAGGGCCGTTAACGGAGGACTGTGCGCGTCCGGTGCTTAACCCCACCACACGGTGGCCTGTACGGAACTGGATGTTGCCGCGGCGGCGCAGACGCTCGCGCACCTGGCTTTCCAGCAGGGCGCGGCTGACACTGTAACCGAGGAGATTCGAATCGAAGCGGGGTAACCAACTGCCGCCTGCCAGGGCGGCCGTATCTTTCAGCCAGTTAAGAGGGGTTGCGCCGAGGGCCAGCAACTCCTCTTCCAGGCCGGGAAACTGTTTGCGCAGAACCTGCACGCCCCGCAACAAAAGGACATGCACATGACGGGACTGGGGCACGCCGGGCCGGCCGGTGGCTTGCGGCAATCTGTGCGTGTCTGCTGTGTGAAAGGTGGGCCGTGACCGGGGACGCCACGCCTCGTCCCGCTCCAGGAGAGTGACCTGCTCGCAATGGTCGGCGAGCACGTTGGCAGCAAATAGTCCAGCCATGCCGCCGCCAACTACAATTGCAGTTTTCAACAATCCCACCGATCGCCCGCCGAACAGCACTTGCCGGCGGTCAACTGTCTCCACCGGGTACGACCCCGGCCTGTGCCAGCGCTTCCATGATCTGCTGCGCCAGTTCATCCGCGCTGTGCCGGTCCGTCTCCAGCACCATCTCCGGTTGGAGCGGCTCCTCATAGGGAGCTGAGACGCCGGTGAAGTTCGGGATCTCGCCGCGTTCGGCTCGTTCGTACAGCCCCTTGGGATCCCTCTCCTTACAGATTTCTACGTCGCACTTGACGAAGAGTTCCCAGAAACTGCCTTCCGGGGCCAGCGCCCGCGCCGCCTCCCGGTCCGCCGCATAGGGCGAAATAAACGTGCACAGCACGATATTGCCATGCTCAAACGCCAGCTTGGCCACCTCCGCCACCCGGCGAATATTCTCCGTGCGCGCCGCCGCACCGAAGCCCAGATCGCTGTTCAGACCATGTCGCACATTGTCCCCGTCCAGCGAGAACGTACGCACACCCAACGCAAACAACCTCTGTTCCAGCGCCTTCGCCACCGTCGACTTGCCCGAACCGGACAGCCCCGTAAACCAGAGCACCGCCGCCCCATGACCATTCTGCTCCTCCCGCATCGGCCGCGTGACCGCGACCGGCTCCCACACCACGTTGGAGGAACGAGCCGTGCCCACAGAAGGCCTTACTCTCTCTTCCTGCTTCTGCACCAGCTCACTCACGCGCCGCGCCCGGTCCCGGATCATGCCGGCCGCAACCGTGTTGTTGGTCTGTGGGTCGATGAGAATAAAGCTGCCTGTGGCGCGGTTGATCTGATACGAGTCGAAGAAAAGAGGCTCCGTGGTCACAATCTGCCCGCGGCCGATCTCGTTCAGCTGCAGCGTCTGCGCATCCTCCCGGTGCATCGTGTCCACGTTGATGCGGTAATTCAACTCCTGGACCGAGGCCCGCACCCGCCGCGTCGACTGCTGCAACCAGTACCACTGTCCGCTGAAATTGCCTGCAACCGCCCCCTGAATCTTCATCGGCTCTTCGCTCATCCAGCACAGCGTCGCGTCGATCTGGTTCGACGAGTGGGGCAGGTTGCGCACCCGCACCAGCATGTCCCCCCGGCTGATGTCGATCTCATCCTCAAGCGTGATCACAACGCCGTCTCCGGCAACGGCCCGCTCGCAGCTCTCGTCGCCCCGCTGGATCCCGGCCACGCGGCTGCGAATCCCGGCCGGCAGCGCCACCACCTCCTCGCCCACCGCAATGCGGCCCGATACGATCTGCCCGGCGAAACCGCGGAAGTCCATGTCAGCCGCGCCGTTCGCCCTGATCACATACTGTATCGGCAGGCGAAAGTCCACGTTGTTGCGGCCGGCCCCGATGTTGACCGTTTCCAGGTGGTGCAGCAGTGTCGCGCCGTGATACCAGGGCATATTTTCGCTCTGGCTGACGATGTTGTCGCCATGCAGTGCAGAGATGGGAATATACACGACGTGGCGCACGTTCAGCTTGGCCGCGAACGCGCGGTAGTCCGCGACAATCTCCTGGTAACGCGCCTCGCTGTATCCGACCAGGTCCATCTTGTTGACGGCGACGACGATATGGGGGATTTGCAGAAGGGAGGCGATAAAGCTGTGCCGCTTCGACTGCGTCAGGACGCCTTTACGGGCGTCAACCAGTATGATCGCCAGCTCCGCCGTGGACGCGCCGGTCACCATGTTGCGCGTGTACTGGATGTGCCCGGGCGTGTCCGCGATGATGAACTTGCGTCTGGGCGTCGCCGTATAGCGGTAGGCGACGTCGATCGTGATACCCTGCTCCCGCTCCGCCCGCAGCCCGTCGGTCAGCAGCGCCAGGTCCACCGAAGGGTCGCCGCGTGCCGCGCTCGCCTCCTCGACCGCTTCCAACTGGTCTTCGAATATCGCTTTGGAGTCGTATAAAAGCCGCCCTATCAATGTCGATTTGCCGTCATCGACGCTGCCGGCGGTGGAGAAACGCAGTAGATCCATCTCAATTCCCAGTGTATCTCTGTCAACTGCCAGTGGACAGTAACATTTTCACCAATTGTTCACGATCGTATGCAGCCAATTTATATTCCGTTTGACACCAAGACTTTACGCGCGGATCACGCACTGGAATCGCACCTGTTATGTCTGCCATTACGCAATACGTGACACGCAAAAAGCGGATTCTTAAATTTAGCGTGACTGCTAAGTCCTTGCCCAAAGGCGCTCATGATTCAGCATGGCGAAAGATGTTTCTCTCTCCTCACTTCTCTTTACTCTCTC
>VXOE01000068.1 GCA_009840225.1 Caldilineaceae bacterium SB0662_bin_25
CCCCAGCCTCGTCAATCCCCCCTCAGGCTGCCGCTTCCACCCCCGCTGCACCCACTTCATGGAAAACCTCTGCGAGCTGGAAACCCCCCTCGATTTCGAGCCGGAGCCCCAGCACTATTCCCGCTGCTTCCTCTATAAGGACCCACCGGCTGCTTCGTGAACGACAAGGCCATTCACCAATGCGTACGCCCTCCTCCCCACTGCAACTGATGCTCTACGGCTTCTTCCTACTCCTCTTCGGCTTTCTTCTGGCCTTCGCCATGGTCCTCCGCGTCATCGAACCCGGCTTCCTGCTCAGCTTCCTCTCCTACTTCGCCTCCCTCGCCGGCCTCATTATCGGCATGTACGGCGCCGCCAGCTATGCACGTTCCAAGCGCAAATAGTGCCGGTCAGGCAATGCCACCCCGATCTCCGGATTCTGATTTGTCCTACCCGAAAGGCTGAAGCTATAATAAAATTCTATGGGCAAAAACGGGACGTGACCTCCCGCATCGCCGTACAGGTTGCGCCTTGCTCGTAAAAATCTGTCTCCCCTGCATCCTGACTTACAACACATACGAAATAACTCTATGTTTGAAAAACAGATCGGAATCGACCTCGGCACCGTAAACGTTCTTGTACACGTCCGGGGGCGGGGGATCGTCCTGCACGAACCGTCCGTCGTGGCCATTCGCCGCGAAGCCAACAAGATGGTCCTCATCGGCCACGAAGCCTATGACACCCTCGGCCGTACCCCCGAGAGCATCGAAGTCATCCGCCCCATGCGCGACGGCGTCATCGCCGACTTCGTCGTCACCGAGGCCATGCTCCGCAAATTCATCCAGGACATCGTCGGCCGCTTCCCCCTCTTCAAACCTAGGGTGATGATCAGCACGCCGCGCGGCGTCACCTCCGTCGAAGAGCGCGCCGTCCACGACGCCGCCATGCAGGCCGGCGCCGGCGCAGCCTACCTCATCCCCGAACCGCTCGCCGCAGCCTACGGCGCCGGCCTCCCCATCGGCACCCCAACCGGTAACATGGTCGTCGATATGGGCGGCGGCACCACCGAAGCCGCCATCGTCTCCATGTACGATATCGTCGTCTGGAGCAGCGTGCGCGTCGGCGGCAATCGCCTCGACGAATCCATCGTCAACTACATCCGCAAAAAATATAACCTCCTCGTCGGCGAACAGACCGCCGAAGAGATCAAGATAGCCATCGGCTCCGCACTCCCCACCGAAGAAGACCGCGCCATCGAAGTACGCGGACGCGACCAGATCAACGGCCTGCCAAAGACCATCGAAATCATAAACAGCGAAGTCATAGATGCCATGACGGAGCCTCTCCAGGCCATCGTGAGAACAGTACGCTCAACCCTCGAAAAAGCGCCGCCCGAGCTCGCCGCCGACATCATCGACCGCGGCATGGTCATCACCGGCGGCGGCGCCCAGCTCCGCCTCATCGCCTCACTCTTTACCCACGAAACCGGCGTCCCCGCCTACGTCGCCGAAAATCCCATGGCCTGCGTCGCCCTCGGCGCCGGCCGCGCCCTCGAAAACTACGAAATCATGCGCCGCAGCCTGCCCATGCTCTACTCATAACCCGCCCGCGCGCCCCCCCAGGCGCCCACACCCGTCGCGACATTTCGCGTCCCTTCGCGGAAAAGCTAAGGTGTTCTTCGCGCCCCTTCGCGTAACTTCGCGGATAAATCCCTCCTGGCATTCAAGTTATCCAAGCCACCACCCACCCAAACACCATGCCTTTCTCTCCCAGATCAATTGACAGCAAAGCCCTCCACAGCGGCGAATCCCGCCGCTACGGCCCACCCGCCCGACCCGTCTCCGCCGCACCCGTCGTCAGCGGCATCATCCCCAGCATCGGCTACGTCTACGATGACACCGCCCACCTCGACAGCGCCCTCGGCGGCGACCCCGACCTCTACGTCTACGGCCGCTACGGCAACCCCACCGTCGCCGCCTTCGAAGACGCCGTCGTCGAGCTCGAATGCCACGACATGCCCGAACAGGCCGCCGGCCACTTCGCCCTCGCCACCGGCAGCGGCATGGCCGCTATTCACCTCGCCATGTCCGCCTGCGGTCTCCAATCCGGCGCCACCGTCGCCGCCGCCCAGGACTGCTACGGCGCCACCTACTCCCTCGTCGACAGCCTCTGGCCCCAGTACGGCGTCCAGGGCCTCTTCGTCGACGCCACTGACCTCGACGCCGTCGAGCGGCTCCTCGCCCGCGAGGCCCCCGTACTCCTCATCGTCGAGACCATCTCCAATCCCCTCCTCAAAGTCGTCGACGTCCCCCGCCTCGCCCAGCTCTGCCGCGCCCACAACACCCTCCTCCTCGTCGACAACACCTTCGCCACCCCCATGCTCTTCCGCCCCCTCGCCCACGGCGTCGACGTCGTCATCCACAGCGCCACCAAGTACATCGGCGGCCATGGCGACGTCCTCGGCGGCGTGGTCGTCGCCCGCAACCAGCTGCGCCCCGCCTTCTGGGACTTCCTCAAAAAGACCGGCGCCAACCTCGGCCCCCACGAAGCCTGGCTCCTCCACCGCGGCATGAAGACCATGCCCCTCCGCGTCGAGCGCCAGTGCCGCAACGCCGCCCTCGTCGCCCAGCACCTCAGCGGCCACCCCGCCCTCGCCAGCGTCCGCTACCCCGGCCCGGGCTGGTATACCCAGCGCCGAGCCCCC
>VXOE01000389.1 GCA_009840225.1 Caldilineaceae bacterium SB0662_bin_25
CCCCCGCACAAGGGAGGGCCGAATAGGCCCGACCGCCCAAAAGCGAGGAGAGAGGAGAGAGAAGTGAGGAGAGAGGAACACCTCCCATTTGCTGGGTCATTGTCGGGTACAAGAGCTGTCTTTGTCCGAATCAGGAGGTCCCAGCTCTTCCGCCACTATGATGCAATTGGGTTGCTTTTTGCGTACTGAATTCTTGGAGCGGGTTGATTTCTGTGCTAGGATGTAGTGTCACGTTTGCTTTGAGCAGGTCCGTTCAATACAGCAGTGCGAAGGGTTGGGCGTGCTGCAGACCGAGACGCGGGAACTCCCGCGCGGAGGAGCGGTTACCATGAGTTACGATGGAAGAACTTACCGAGTAACCATTGGAGAGTGCGAGCGTGAGCTGCCGATTTTTGAAGTCGCTCCGGGCGTGAAGATCGCCATTTTCAACATGCTCGGGGATACCGAAGTCGTCGAGACTGCCGCGCAGATGTTGTCGAAACATGTGCCGGAATCGGCAGAGGTGGTCCTGGCGCCGGAGGTGAAGGCGGTGCCGCTCGGACACGCGCTGTCTGTGGCAACCGGACTTCCCCTGGTGATCGTACGCAAGATTCGCAAGCCGTATATGGTCAACTGCCTGGAAACGGAGGTCGTGAGCATTACGACGGGCGAGCCACAGACCTTGATCATTGACGGCAAAGATTTGAGGCTGATTGAGGGGAAGCAGGCGCTGCTGGTGGACGACGTCGTGAGCACGGGAAGTACGCTGAACGGCCTGCGAACACTGGTGAAGAGCGGAGGGGGGCAGGTTGCTGGCGTGATGGCAGTTTTTACCGAAGGAGATCCCGGAGCCTGGGACCAGATTACGGCTTTGGGAAATTTGCCCATATTCACTGATTGAGTCGGGAAGGTCGATCGGTAGCTCCAGAAGAGAACGCAGAGCTATGGAACTGACTGAGCAGCTGTCAAGAGTCGAAGAGAGATACGGGGAGCTGGACCAGCTGATGGCGGACCCGGACGTGCTGGCCGACTACGTGCGCGTTCAGGAGCTGGCGCAGGAGCGCAGCGGGCTGGAGGAGCTGGTCGGCGCATATCGGCGGTACCAGGATCTGCAGCAGCAACTGGCTGACAGCAGGGAGCTGTTGGAAGAGAGCGACGATCCGGAGCTGGCTGAACTGGCCGAGCTGGAGATTGCCGAGCTTGCAGGAGAGGTAAGCGTGCTGGAGGACGACCTGCGCCGGATGTTGCTGCCCAAGGACCGCAACGACGACAAGAATGTGATCGTAGAGATACGTGCTGGGGCGGGCGGGGATGAGGCCGGCATTTTCGCGGCGGACCTGCTGCGCATGTACACGCGCTGGGCGGACGACCACAAGTTCAAAAGCGAACTCATGAGCGTCAGCGAGACCGGTGTAGGCGGGATCAAAGAGGCGATCCTTGAGGTCCGGGGCAAGGGCGCATACAGCAGGATGAAGTACGAGTCGGGCGTTCACAGGGTGCAGCGGGTACCGACGACAGAGAGCCAGGGAAGGATACACACGAGCACGGCGACTGTGGCGGTTTTGCCGGAGGCGGAGGACGTTGAGATTGAAATCGCGCCGAATGAGATGAAGGTCGACGTGTTCCGCAGCAGCGGTCCGGGGGGGCAGAGTGTTAATACGACCGATTCGGCGGTGCGGCTTACGCATTTGCCTACGGGCATTGTCATCAGCTGCCAGGACGAAAAGAGCCAGCTTCAGAACCGGCTGAAGGCGGTACGCATCCTGAAGACCAAGCTCTATGATATTGAGATGCAGAAGCAGCTGGCGGACATGGGCGCGGCGAGGCGCAGCCAGGTTGGTTCGGGCGACCGCAGCGAAAAGATCCGCACGTACAACTTCCCGCAAGGCCGCGTAACGGACCACCGGATAAACAAGACGCTCTTTCAGTTGGAACAGGTTCTGAATGGCGATTTAGACGAGTTTATCGAGGACTTGGCGGCGTTTGACCAGGCGCAGCAGTTGCAAGCCATGGGCGAAGAAGAATAAGGCATGTTTGAACCCAAAGAGAGTCCTTCTGACGGGGACAGATTGGCACCCTACCTGACCACAGACGGCTTAGACGGCCGCGTTGACGAGGGCACGCGTCATTTCGACGGCGGCAGAACGGACGGTCAGACAGAAGATGAGGGAGGCCAGCCGCATTCGAAGAATAGTTCGCATCAGGACGGGTTTCACTGGAGTTTGACCCAGGGTACTACTGTTGGGCGTGCGCTGATATCGGCGGCGCAGAGACTTAGTGAACCGAGCAGCGAGACGGCGCGATTGGATGCACAGGTGCTGCTGGCGCACGTGTTGGACCAGAGTCGTAGCTGGCTGTTCGCCCATCACGAGCATGAGCTGAGCGAAGGGGATTGCCGTCGCTACGCGGATCTGATCACGCGGCGAAGGCGGCGGGAACCTGTGGCCTATCTGCTGGGTCGCAAGGAGTTTTACGGTCTGGATTTTGTGGTAGACCAGCGGGTTCTGATTCCACGGCCGGAGACGGAGCTTCTTGTCGACCTTGTGCTGGCGCAGATCAGCGATCGAAGGGGGAGGCCTGTGGTTGTGGCGGACGTGGGCACGGGCAGCGGTGCGATTGCGATTACCGTTGCCGCACATGCGCCTGAGGCGAAGGTGTACGGTACGGACATCAGTCCGGATGCGCTCGACGTGGCTGAAGAGAACAGGAAACGGCTTACACCGGAAGCGGGCCCGCTGTTTTTGGAAGGGGATCTTTTGAGTCCCTTGCCGGAGCCGGCAGACGTGATCGTAGCCAACCTCCCCTATATCGCGGATGAGGAGTATTCCGGCCTGCAGTCGGACGTACGGGACTATGAGCCTCGCGTTGCCCTGAAGGCGGGCGTTGAAGGTTTGGATCTGATTGAGCGCCTCCTGGAACAGTTGCCTTCCAAGGTGCAGCCAAGAGGTGCGGTACTGCTGGAAATCTCGCCGAGGCAGGGAGAGGTCGTCCAGAAGATGGCACAGGATCTGCGACCAAGGCCTTCTTACGTCGGGCTGCGGCGGGACTACAGCGGGCAGGTGCGGATGGTAACGCTGGAGTTCTGACCGAATTCACCGAACCCTAGTGATAATGAGAAGAAGAATCGATTTGGTCGTCCTCGATATGGACGGCACGATCTATGGCAGGCAGTTCGCGGGTGGGATTTCGCCGCGGGTGCGGCGTGCGATCGCGGCTGTGCAGGAGACAGGGACGCCGGTCACAGTTGCAACGGGGCGGATTTTTGATTTTGTGCGTGGGGTCGCGCCGGAGTTGGGCTTGACACTGCCGGTGATCACGGCGCAGGGGGCGGTGATTGGCGATCCGGTCAGTGGAGAGGTGCTAAGCGAGGCGATGATAGAGCAGGAGGCTGCACTCAGCGTTGCGGCCTGGGCCGACGGGGAGGAGCGGACGACGGTCTTCTATCTGAATGGCGCTGGCGGGCGTACGCGGCTGGTGCAGAACGCGCCGGCGACGGCAGAAGGCGGGACCGGATGGGAGGGTTGGGACAGCGCTACTTATGATCACTGGTTCGGCAGTCCCAGAGAGATGCACGAGAGCCTTTCGGACGTTGTGTCTGAACCGGCGAGCCGAATGTTGAAGTTTATCACCATCAACGATCATGCGCGTGAGCCCGATCAGACGGCAGCTTTGCAGCAGCGGTTTGGCGATGGCGTGCACATGAGCCGGTCTCATCAGTACCTGGTGGAGGGAACGGCGCCAGAGGCTAACAAGGGGCACGGACTTCTGTGGGTGACTGAGCGACTCGGGATCGACCCGGAACGGGTTCTTGCCATCGGCGACAATGAGAATGATATCCCGATGCTGCAGGAGGCCGGGCTAGCAGTGTGCATGGGCCAGGCGACTGCTGTAGTGCAGGCTGAGGCTGATTGGGTGGCGCCGACGCTGGAGGAGGATGGCGCCGCAGTCGCTTTGGAACGGTTTGTGCTGTCATAGGAATTGGGGTCTTGCGCTCTTACGGTTTGCAGCAGTTTCGGGGGCGGCCATCAGAAGAGAACCTATGACAAGAATTGGTGAACACCTTCGTTTGCTGCTATACTCTTGGCGAAATTGCGGTAAGATAGCAGACCTAGTGAATTCCCCTCACCAAGAGTAACACCTGCTATCGGGCAATCATGGCGGGTCCCTCCGCCCAAAAGCACCTACTTGAACACGAGCCGCGTGCGTGCGCTCGAACATATTCAGTCAATGACCCTGCGGCCTGAAGCCATTCGTGTTGCCGGATTTGGGTTGCCGCGGTTGAATTGGTCATAGGTGGTTGAAACCCTTTTTTTCAGAATCCATAAGGAGAATGCACACCATGCTAGAGAAGCAAAGTGTAAACCGGCGCCAGTTCCTGCGGATGAGTTCTGCCGTGGGCGCGACAGCGTTCCTGGCGGCCTGTGCGGCGCCGGCCGCGCCTGCCGCGGAAGGCGGGGGAGACGGCGAGGCGATGGCTGAGATGATCTCGCTGCGCTACCAGTCGCGAGAGCCGGAGCGCGCTGCAGGCATCGCCGAACTTTGGAAGGAGTTCTACCCACAGTTCCAGGAAGCCAACCCCAACATCGAGGTTGAGTTCCTGCCGGATCCGGGCGGCGCCAACCGCCGTGAAGGCGCTCTGAGCGCGATGGTCGCCGGCAATGCGCCGGATCTGACTGAGTGGTGCTGCTCCAGTTCCACCTTCTTCATGCAGAAGGGCGAGACGCTCAGTTTGCAGCCCTATATCGATCGCGATGCTGAGGAAGTCAACCTGGACGACTACTACGAGGCCCAGTTCGATCCGTGGACGTTGGATGGAGACATCCACCTGATGCCCCGCTTCACGGGTACACAGGTGATCTACTACAACAAGGACATGTTTGACGCCAAGGGCATTGAGTACCCTCCTCATGAGTGGGGCGCGTGGAACTGGGAGGATTACACCAACCTTCTGCGCCAGTTTGCCGATGCGGATGCGCAGCCGCAGATTTGGGGGACGTCCAACTACGGTCTGAACGCCAACTGGCTTTCCCAGTACTGGATTCGCGGCTTCGGCGCCAACATGGTGGACCAGGAGGACAATACGCATTGCGGTCTGGACAGTCCCGAGGCCTATGATGCCCTGACATGGATGCGCAGCATTGTCCACGATGAACCGCTTTTCGCCTACGGCGCTGACATTGGCATGGGTGTTGTCGAACTGTTCCTGGGCCAGCGCGTCGCTTTGATGGAGATCGGTCCCTGGAATCTGGGTGTGCAGGCAGACGGCGCAACATTCCGCTGGGACGTTGCCCCGATGCCAGACGGCCCTGCCGGACACACGACACATCAGTCAGTTGATGGCACGATGGTCTGGAAGGGAACCGTGCATCCGGACGAGTCCTGGGAACTGATGAAGTGGCTGACGAGCCCTCTGTACGGCCGCCTGTACATCACCTGGGCGCAGAAGCAGCCCTCACGCAAGAGCCTGTTGCCCGAATATGCATCGATTATGCGTGCCGCCAATGAGAAGTTCGAAGAAATCGACCTAGATGTGTTCACCAATTCGGTTGGGCAGGACATTGGCGGGCCAGAGGAGATGTTCGCCGAAGACCTGATTACAAAGAACCAGATCCTGACGCCTGCCTTCGACCAGGTGATGTTGCTGGGTGAGAAGCCGGTTGAACTTATCGTTCAGCACGCGGAAGTAGCGACCCGCTTCAACCGGGGCGAGATCAATATCGAAGATCTGGGTGCGGAGCTAGACAAGCTCAGTTAGACGGTCACTTCTAAAGGCGTGGGAGAGTTCCCTCCCACGCCTTAATTGATTTGACCAACGAAATCAGGCACTTCGGGAGTCGGCGGACAGTTTCTGGAACATCTCAGTAGAGGGCAAGACGCAGCGATAAACGGGGACACAGATGGCCAGCATCAGTGAAAGCCAGACACAGAGAGGCCTTTTCTCGTTGTTCAGGCGTGACGGGAAGCCGATGAAACCGTCAACGCGGGAGGCGTGGTACGGTTATTTGCTTGCTTCCCCGTGGATCATAGGGTTCATCGTCTTTACGGTTGGTCCGATGCTGGCTTCGCTCATAATCGGCATGTACCGCACTGACTTTCTAACTGAGACGACTTTCGTCGGTTTCAAGTGGTATCAGAACGTGTTGCGCGACAGTCTCGTGCGCAAGGCGTTGATCAACACGGCGATCTTCAGCTTTACGGTGGTTCCAATCAATACAGCGCTGGCACTGCTGATTGCGGTCATGCTGAATCAAGGCATCCGGTTGCAGAGTTTCTGGCGCACGGTTTATTATCTTCCTTCGGTTGTGTCCGGTGTGGCCGTATCGCTGTTGTGGAAGTGGCTCTATCAGCCGGACATTGGTTTGCTGAATTCGATTCTGGGGCCGATTCTGCGTCCTTACGGCATTGACCCGCCGCGCTGGATTTTCAGCACGGAGTGGGCGTTGCCGTCGCTGATCATAATGGCATTCTGGGGGGCGGGCGGCGCCATGCTGATCTACCTTGCAGGACTGCGCGGGATCCCGACGTCTCTGTATGAGGCTGCCGAGATCGACGGCGCCAGTTCATTTCGCCGTTTTTTCGCGGTTACATTGCCGTTGCTGACACCTACTATCTTCTTTAACGTTGTCCTCAATATTATTATTTCCTGGCAGGTATTTACGCAGGCATTGGTAATGACGCGAGGCGGTCCAAACAACGCCACGCTTACGATGGTCCTGCACATATACAATACGGGTTTCCAGAACTTCTATTTCGGCTATGCGTCCGCCCAAGCATGGTTCTTATTCGTCATAGTGCTTATTTTCGTTATTTTGGCTTTGCGAAGCGCGTCTTCCTGGGTGCATTACGAGCGGGTATAGTCAGCGACCTCAGGATTCCAAGAGGCAGGAGCTACTGGTATGGCAACTACGGTCCAAACGGGAGCGGCTGTACAGCAGCAGGCCGAGCAGTACGGCAACAGCAGAGTGACCGAGTTGATCTATCGCGTTCTGCTCTACGGTGCGGTCGTCATGGGCGGCATAGTTTTTGCAATTCCTTTCTACTGGATGATGCGCACATCGGTCATGCCGACAACGCAGGTCTATCTGTTCCCGCCGGAGTGGTGGCCTGAACGGTTTGAGTGGCATCATTTCAAGACGCCATTTGCGGTCTTTCCCTTTGCCAAGTTCTTTCTGAACAGTACGTTTATTGCGGCGGGGAGTGCGATTGGGGCGGCGCTTTCCTCTTCGGTGGTTGGATTCAGTTTCGCGCGTCTGCGCTTTCCGCTACGGGACATCATGTTTGTGGTGGTGCTGGCGACCATGATACTGCCGGAACACGTTCGCCTGGTGCCCACCTATCTGCTTTTTGTGCAGTTGGACTGGATAGGTACTTACCGGCCACTCATCATACCGAACTGGTTTGCACCGGCCTTCTATGTCTTTTTGATGCGGCAGTTTTTCATGACGATCCCGAGAGAACTGGATGACTCGGCGATGATCGACGGCTGTAATCCGATCGGCCTTTACTGGCGCATCCACATGCCGCTGAGCCTGCCTGCGCTTGGCGTCGTCATAATCTTCATGGTTACCAGCCAGTGGAATGACTTTCTTTATCCGCTCATCTACATTCAGGGCGTGCCAAACTATACGGTCGCGCTAGGACTGCGGTTGTTTGAAGGCCATATGACCAACAATATGCAGGCGCTCATGGCGGCTTCAATTCTAGGAGTCCTGCCGACGATCATTCTCTTTTTCTTTGCTCAACGCTACTTTGTTCAGGGGATCGTTGTCTCTGGCGTCAAAGGGTAGTTTGCGGAGGCTTGCAGCCGGCTGCTGTTGCTTTTCCGGCCACCTGCCAGTGTTCGCCGCCAAATCGTGAGGTAAAGCACATTGCGTTCGCAAGAAGAGTTGAAGCAACTGGACTATCTGTTCGACCTGCAGGGTTATCTCGTCCTGAAAGACGCGATCTCCAAGGATGACCTTGGGGAGATGAACAGCTGGGTGGACGAACATTGGGCCTATGTGGAAGACCCGCCCATTCTGGGTGAGGCGCAACTGGATGTCAATCCGGATCCTGAGTATTGGATCGGCAATGTCGAGATCCATAGCTACGGCAAGGACGACGGCGTGAACTTTCAGAACATCGTCGAAGGCGGCGCGGTCTTTGAGAGACTGATTGACCACCCGTCCTGGTATCCGCTGGCGGCACGGTACATCAATGAGGTCAATGGCGTCTCGATCCACGAGAACCTGCTCAATGTGCGGGGACCGGGAGGGTTTCTCTATATCCACTGCGGGGGACACACGCCGCTCTTCTATCTGACATTCCGGCAGCACAACACAGGAGCGTGGATGGTAGGGCAGATCAATGTCCTGATGGCTCTGGAGGACATCGGCCCGGGAGACGGGCCGACCGTGCTGGTTCCGGGCAGCCACAAGTCGACCGAGGTGCATCCGCGGTTGGAGGTGGAAGGGAAGGGTATTGTTGCTGCCAGCCATGAACGGGAAGCCGCGGGCACGGCTCTTGGGATGAAGGAGATTTACCTGGAGGCCGGTGACGCCGTCTTTTTCACCGACGCTATCACCCACGGGTCGGCCGAACGCACCAATCCGGGATTCCGACGCTCGGTCATTTTCCGCTATTCGCCCCGTTACTTGCGCACGCGTTTCAACTACCAGTTGTCGCCTGAATTTGCCGCCCGTCTTACTCCGGAACGCCGTCAGATTCTGGAGCCGGTAGCGCCGCGCGGCAGAATGCTGGCACCGGTGGGCAGTGTCTAGCGGCCTTGGCGCTGTTCGCCGCAGTGCACGTTAGTTCGCGCAATGGATATCCTCTATATACATCCGGCCAAACAGGAAGTCGAAGCAAGGTATGACAAGTTTCGTTCCTGTCCGCCCTATCCTTTCATTCCGGTGGGCGTGGTCGGGTTTGTCAACATGCTGCGGGCCGAGGGATACAAAGTCCAAGGCCTGAACCTTCCGGTTGAATTGCTGCAGCGCCCCACTTTCAATTTTCGCCAGTGGCTGCGGAGCCAGCGGGTTCCGCCGAAGCTCGTTCTTATCGATCTTCACTGGTACGAGCACTCCTTCGGCGCCCTCGCCGTTGCCCAAGCCGTCAAAGAGACCCTGATTGATGCGGTCGTGGTGATCGGCGGTCTGACGACTTCGTATTACGGGGAAGAGATTCTGAAGGACTTTCCCTACGTTGACTATGCGATACGGGGCGATGCGGAGGAGCCGCTGCGGCAGCTGGCGGCGCGGGTGGTGGGCAAGGGGTCCTCGCAGGTTGACGACATACCGAATCTGATTCGGCGCCCCGGCAGCGGGCAGAAGCCCGCGCAGAATCTTGGATTCTATTTTGCGGACCCGGCTACGCTGGACAGCCTCGATTTTGTGTCGATGGACTGGCTATCCAATGCGCGTGCTTATGCCGCGCTTCAGTACTCGGGCGCCGGACTGATGACGTTGCGCAAGCCGAAGCTGCTCAGTCACTGGCTCACGGTAGGGCGGGGCTGCGTCTTCGACTGCATTTACTGCGGAGGCGGAAAGGAGTCGCACAGCGAACTTGCCGGCCGCAACGGCTATGTGATGCGGTCGCCGGAGGGGGTGGTGGAGGATGTGGCCCGCCTGGCGAGGGAGGGATTTCAGCAGGTCAATCTTTCGTTGGACATCGCCACGTATCCGGCCAGATGGTGGCGCTCATTTTTTAAGCAGCTGCGGGACAGGGAAGTTCGTATCGGCATCTACAATGAGTTCTTCCAGCTTCCCTCGAATGACTTTATCGACGAGATGTGCGGTACGGCCGATCTTGAGCACACTGAGGTCGCCATTTCGCCGCTGTCAGGCGATGAGGAGGTGCGGCGGAGGAACGGGAAGTTCTATACGAATGAACGCTTCCTGCGTATGCTGGAAACGCTGAAGAAGCATAGAGTGCCGATCTTCATTTACTTCAGCTTGAATCTGCCGGGAGAGACGCCTCAGACCTTCAAGAAAACGCTCCAACTGGCCGATCAGATAGGCAAGAGCTATCCGCATGATCTGTTGCGCATGCTCAATCCGTGTCACACGCTCGACCCGATGTCGCCGATGAGCCGCCAGCCAGACAACTTCGGCATGAATGTTCAGTTCACGACTTTCCGGGACTATTATGATTACTGCAAGGGAACCGGGTGGGAGCCGAGGCGGGTGGTGAGAGGCCAGCACAGGGGATTCGAGATGGCAACTCGGCCGACGCGCATCGTTGAACAGATGGCGCAGATCTGGGACGTCTTTGCGCAGGCGCAGCAGTTTCGATGCTTCCCGGTGCCGCGGGGGTGGTGAGTGTGCGGTCAAGAGGAGGCCGGGATAGCGCCGCCTCTGCTTGTGACGACTCTTTAGCTGGCCAGTAGGTACCCTTTTTCCATATTGGACGACACTATACGGCGCAGGCGTTGCAGAAGTAGTACCACAATGGGGAATTGAACCCGGGTTTTTTTGGTCGCGGGATCGACCGACCGGTCAGTTTAGACATACTGACACCAGGTGAATGCGATGACAGAGAAGAGTGTTCGAAGTCCTGAATCGACCAGGGAGCGCATTCTGGACGCTGCATTGAACGTTTTCAGCAACAAGGGATACCATGATGCCCGGCTGGACGAGATTGTGGAGGAGTCCGACACATCGAAGGGCTCGATCTACTTTCATTTCCCGAATAAAGAGCGGCTCTTTCTGGCGCTGGTAGAAAAGTTTGCCGACCTGGTTGAACGGCGGGTTACGGAAGCGATTGCGAAGCAGACGAGCCCGATGGCCAAGGTCGAGGCGGCGCTGGAGGCCTGCCTGGAGGCATTTGGCCGTTACCGCCGTCCGGCGAAGGTGATGCTGGTTCAGGCCACCGGATTGGGGACGGTATTTGAGGAGAAGCGGTTAGAGATCAACGAGCGCTTCGCGCGGTTGATACGAATCTACCTGGATGAGGCGGTCGCTGCCGGTGAAATCGAGGCGGTGGACACCGATGTTATCGCGTATGCATGGCTGGGAAGTATCTACCATCTGACGATTCGTTGGGTTTACAGTGGGGAGCCGGAGCCGGCGCGAATTGTCAGCACGCTAGTGCCAATGCTGCTGCGGAGTGTGAACTACAAGAAGGACTGAACAGACTTTCAGGCGAAATCGACCTGACGTTACCCGGGAGCAAGACGTGGGGCAGAGGCTGGGTTGAGATAGGATGGCATTACAGGAACGCGAGAAGAAGGCACCAAGCGAGAGCGAACCTGAATCTGATGGGGATGCCCACTGGTTGGAGGGCGAAGGCGGGGGATTCGGGGACGAGTACAGCGCGGCGCGCCACGGGCGCCTTGTGAGCGCGAGTCGTCCTGTCGCCGACCTGCGGTTTGAGCGTTTTCTACGGGCGGCAATTGGGCAAGAGCGCTTTTTTTGGCGCGACGGAAGGAAGGGGATCACTTTTGCCGGGACTGGTGTAGCCGCCAATCTGATTGGTTACGGCGGGAGCCGGTTTGCTGCCATTCAGCGACAGGCGAGAGAACTCTTTTCTTTTTCCGAAACATGTCCAACGCCGCCCGATCAGCATGCAGTCAGACCGGAACTGGCGCGTCCACGGCTTTTCGGCGGATTCGCTTTTCGGGAGGACTTTGTGCCGGACCTGACGTGGACGGGCTTCCATCCGGGGCACTTCATCTTGCCTCACTACCAGTTCGTGGAGCAGGACGGCCAGGGCTGGCTAACGATCAACGCGTTGTTGCCGCCCGAAGAGGCCGCGTCGGTTGTGTTCCCTCTCCTGGCCGAGGCTTTGGATGTCCAAGTAGAGTTGCTGTTGAGGGGTGAAGAGGGTATCCCGAAACAGGGAGTCGATGGACCAGATTGGGACGGGGAGGGGGACCGGGCAGGACTGGAGATTGATTACCCGCTGCATTACGACGAGTGGGCGCGCATAATTGAAAGGGCCAGGAGGACTTTCGATTCGTCTGCGCTGCAGAAGGTCGTACTTTCGCGGATAGCGCGGCTGCAGGCACGAGACCCCATTCGTATCAGCGAAATGTTGACATATCTTTGCGCCGAATATCCGGATTGCTACAGTTTTCTGTTTGAGCCGCAGCCGGGGCATGCTTTCCTCGGGGCGACGCCTGAACTCCTAGTACGCGTGAAAGGAGTGGAGTTGGAGACGATGGCGCTGGCGGGATCGATCCAGCGGGGCAAGACAGCGGCTGAGGACGCGAAACTGGCGGCGGCGTTGCTGGCTTCTGCTAAGGACCGTCATGAACACGCGCTGGTGGTGACGGCACTGCGAGATATCCTGCAGCCGAAGTGCAGTCAGCTTACGGTGGCCACGGAGCCGACCGTGCTGCCACTAAGCAACATTCAGCACCTTTACACGCCGGTGGAGGCCAGACTGAGAACGGAGATGGGCGTGCTGCCGCTGGTGGAGGCTCTGCACCCAACACCGGCCATGGGGGGAACGCCGCGCGAACTCGGGATGGCGTTTATCCGGGCGAATGAACCGACGCTGCGGGGCTGGTATGCGGCGCCTGTGGGGTGGATTGACAGCAATATGGAGGGGGCGTTTGCCGTGGCCATTCGTTCGGGGGTCGTGCAGAAGGAGCGGGCCTGGGCCTATGCGGGGGCAGGTATTGTTGGCGACTCGGTTCCGCGGGCGGAGTGGGAAGAGACGAAATGGAAGTTTCAGCCGATCGTCCGTTCGGCGGGAGGCAGGCAGCCGGAATGAGCGCCGTAGGGGGCGATCCGAACCCGAATTTTGCGTTCTCCGAGGCGATGGTGGCCGGGCTGGCCGACGCAGGGCTGGAGGCGGTCTGCATTGCACCGGGTTCTCGCTCGACGCCGCTGGCGCTGGCCTTCGACGCCCATCCCGGAATTGAGTGTTTCATACATCTGGATGAACGCTGCGCGAGCTTCTTTGCGCTGGGCATGGCCCAGGCTAGCGGGCGGCCGGTGGCGCTGGTGTGCACTTCAGGCACGGCGGCGCTGGAGTTTCACGCGGCGGTGGTTGAGGCGAAGATGGCCGGGGTGCCGATGCTGGTGCTGACGGCGGACAGGCCGCCGGAACTTCGTCATAGCGGAGCCAACCAGACGATCGACCAGGTCAAGATGTACGGTGACCAAGTTCTGTGGGCGGTGGACGCTGCGTTGCCGGAAAAGGATGCGCCGGAGGTTGTGCTGAGGAACATGCGCACGCTGGCGGCCAGATCCTATGCCGTTGCGGACGGGCTTCGTAAAGGGCCGGTGCACGTCAACTTCCCTTTCCGAAAGCCTCTGGAGCCGGAGGCTCCCTACAGTCCCCGTTTTGACCAGGGGCAGAGCAGTTCCATCGGGCGGGGCGTTCTTGTCCCGACGCCCGAGCAGGTCGAAGAGCTGGCCGCGATTGTTTCCGCTCACGAGAGGGGTTGGATCGTTTGCGGGCCTTGGACCGGCCGGCCACCCTGCAGTCTGGTTGATGCGATTGCGGAACTGGGGCGGAGCACAGGATATCCCGTCTTTGCGGATCCGTTGTCAGGACTCCGTTTTGGACCGCATACAGGAAGGTCGTCTATCATAGGCAGCTATGAGAGCTTTCTCCAGCACGGGACTAGATTTGATGCCCCTGAGGTTGTGATTCGATTCGGCGCGATGCCGACGTCGAAGTACCTCAGCGAATACCTGGCGCGTAACTGGCAGATCTATCAGGTCCACGTGCGCAGCGACGGCGTATGGGCGGACGACAGCCACCGCGTTAGCTGCTACCTGCAGGTGGACGAAGCCGAGCTCTGCAGGCAGGTGGCGGAACGATGTCAGCGAGAGATTGGCAGTTGGGGCGTTTCTGTTTTGACGGCGGACGAAAGCTGCCGGCACCGCTTGGACAGGTTTGTGCGGGAGAACTGGTTCGACGTTTCTGCGGTCGCTGCCGCGGTATCGGCCCTGCCGGTCGGCGGTAGTCTGTTCTTGGGCAACAGCCTCCCTGTGCGTCATGTGGACCAATTCGCCCGGCCCGACAGTAGGAGAATTCACGTTTACGGCAACCGGGGTGCGAGCGGCATAGATGGCGTTATATCGAGTGCCCTTGGCGTGGCCGCAGCCGATCGGGACAGACCGATGCTACTGATTGTTGGCGACGTCAGCTTTTACCATGACATGAATGGGCTGCTGGCAGCAGACAGGCAAGACCTTGGCAACGTTACTATCTTGTTGCTGAATAACGGAGGCGGGGGCGTCTTCCGCCGACTTCCCATTGCCGAGGACGCTACCCGGTTTGAGGCGCTGTTTCTCACGCCGTCGGGCCTTGATTTCGCGCCGGCGGCGGCGATGTACGGCCTTGACTATAGTTGCATTTACGACCAAGACAGAGTTGCCCTGGACGAGGCGCTTTGCGCTTCGCTTCACGGCAACAGGGCGACGATCATCGAAGTACGCACCGATGGCGCGAGAGATGAACGTCTGCGGCGAGAACTGATCCATGCTTTGAAAGACATTCAGGAGGATAATTCGTGACGATCCCGCAGAGTGCAGACTGGCAGGAGGTTGCCGAGTACAGCGACATCACCTTTCATAAGGCGGACGGCATGGCGCGCATCGCCTTCGACCGGCCTGAGAAACGCAACGCATTCCGGCCCGAGACAATCGATCAGATGACGGAGGCGTTCAGAGACGTTTGGGCTGACGACCAAATTGGCGTGGTCCTGCTGACGGGCAATGGTCCTTCGCCCAAGGATGGCGTCCACGCGTTCTGTGCAGGGGGCGACCAGCATATCCGCGGGCACGCCGGGTATCTGAATGAACAGGGAGAGGCGCGCCTGAATGTGCTGGAAATGCAGCGCATCATGCGGAACATGCCTAAGCCGATAATTGCGCTGGTGAACGGTTTCGCCATTGGGGGCGGTCATGTGCTGCACGTGATCTGCGACCTTTCGCTGGCTTCGGAAAACGCTGTCTTCGGCCAGACGGGGCCGATTGTGGGCAGCTTTGACGGCGGACTCGGGGCGTCGTACCTGGCTTCTGTTGTCGGACAGAAGAAGGCGCGGGAGATCTGGTACCTGTGCCGCAAGTATTCGGCGCAGGAAGCGTTAGAGATGGGGTTGGTGAACAAGGTGCTGCCGACGGTGGAGGCGCTGGAGGAAGAGGGCGTGGACTGGGCGCAGGAGATTCTGCGCAAGTCCCCGATTGCGATTCGCTTTCTCAAGGCGGGTTTCAACGCCGATCTGGATGGACAGACGGGTTTGCAGGTCCTCGCGGGCGACGCCACGATGCTCTTCTATATGACGGAAGAAGGCAAGGAAGGGCGGGACGCTTTCAACGAGAAACGCAGGCCGGATTTTCGTCAGTTCCCCTGGAGGCCGTGAGGCGGACAAGGAGAGCACCAGGAGTCGTTGACGTCTGTCTGACCTGGAATTCACGATCCCGTCATGTTGTCGGTCCACGAGGGCACCCACAAGGGGTGCCCCTACGGCGGGATGGCTGGTTGGAAGGAAATGTCAGCGAGACCTGATAATGTACTCCCTCGTCAGAGCGGAATGAATTTCATATGCTTTCAATGAAGAAAGACTGGTTGCGCTGGCGTGCGCTGGCTACTCCTGGCAAAGAGGCCGCATTTTTTGAAGGGCGATCGGTCAGTTACGGTGAATTGAACCGCCTGGCCGATGGTCAAGCCGCCGGACTCGCTGCGAAGGGTGTACAGGCAGGCGACAGGGTGGCGGCGCTAATGGAAAACAGCGTAGAGGCGATCGCACTCATCCATAGTGTCGCCCGAACTGGCGCGATACTCGTTCCGCTGAACACGCGGCTTACGGCCGTGGAGATTGCGCGGCAGTTGGGCTTGGTCGTGCCGGCGCTGCTAGTGGTTGACGGCGGACTGGGCGGCGGCGTCGGAGGAATCAAGGGTCGGGGGCCGGCCTCGATTACAGAGCTTCAGTCACTCCTGGAAGAGCCTCTGCTTACCGTGTCGCTGACAGGGCTGGCGGAGGTCGAATCATCAGACAGAAGAGACGCGGACAGGAAGTTGCAGGAGCCGCTGCGACCAGAAGAGCAGGTTCAGTCGATTGTCTTCACCTCCGGGTCGACTGGGACACCCAAGGGTGTGCAGCTCAGTTTTGCCAACCATTTTTGGAGCGCCACCGCCTCCGCATTCCGTCTGGGGGTTGGTCCGACAGACCGCTGGTTGAGTTGCATGCCGCTTTATCACGTGAGCGGAATGGCCGTCGTGTTTCGTTCCTGTCTTTACGGCACGGCGATCGTGCTTCAACGTCGTTTCGAACTGGAAGAGTTTCAGCGCAGCCTGCGCGAGGATGAGGTAACGCAGACGTCGCTGGTGCCTACGTTACTCCACCGGTTGCTGCACAGTTCTCCGGCGACGGAGTGGCCGCAGAGCCTGAGAACAGTTCTGATTGGCGGCGCGGCTGTCACGCCTGAGCTTTTGCAGACAGCCCTAGACGCGTGCGTGCCTGTAACCCCGTCATACGGCCTGACTGAAACTGCGACGCAGGCGGCTACAGCTTTGCCGGCGGATGTACGACGAAAGCCGGGAAGCGTTGGGCGGCCACTGCTGTTTACGGAGCTTTGCATCGCAGATGCGGATGGGAGTCCTCTTGCTCAGGGCGAGATAGGGGAGATTCTGGTGCGCGGCCCGCAAGTGACCAAGGCATACTACCGCAATCCAGAGGCGACTGCGTCAGCTCTGCGAGAGGGCTGGTTACATACCGGCGACATGGGCCGTCTTGACGGTGACGGCGACCTGTATGTTCTGCAGCGGCGAACGGACCTGATCGTAAGCGGCGGGGAGAACATCTATCCGGTCGAAGTGGAGTCGGCGTTACGGGAACATCCCGCCGTGGCCGATGTCTGCGTGGTCGGGTTGTCGGATGAGGAATGGGGACAGCGTTGTGCGGCTGCGGTGCAGCTCCATGCAGGTGAGAGCGTGACCCGCGATGCGCTCCTGGCCTTCAGCCGGGAGCGGCTGGCCGGTTACAAGCAGCCTCGGGCCAAACATATTCGCTTCGTCGATTCTCTGCCAGAGACGGCTTCGGGTAAGATCGCACGGCGGGCAGTCAGGGCAATGTTTGAGAATATCAATTAATAGCGAAAGGAGTGCCAGCAATGATCACACAGGAACAGATTGACTTTTTCAATGAGAATGGATACCTGCGATACGGTCGTGTGTTGGATATGGCCGAAGTTGAGGCGTTGCGCGCGGGTTTGGACAATGTCATTGGCATAGAACAGGCCGGCGGCGATGACTCTGAAGTAGAGTTCAAGTTCGGGCACCGGCGAGGCGCCTCGATGGGGGGCGACGCGGCGGAGCAGCAGAAGCGCGTAATCGTTCAGTATGTGAATATGTTCAAGCGGGAGCCCATTTATGAGCGCCTACTCCACCACCCCATGATATCGGGTGTGGCCTGCGCACTATTGAATACGCCGCGAGTGCGGCTGTGGCACGATCAGATCATCTCCAAGCCACCGGAGGAGAACGGTCATTTTCGCTTTCACCAGGACTTCTACTTGTGGCCGTTGAGAGAGCCGCGGATCGTAACGTGCTGGCTTGCTCTAGACGATGCGACTCCTGAGAACGGCTGCATGCACGTGGTGCCAGGGAGCCACAAGGACCCGCGGTTCGGCCTGGAGTCGTATGCAGCCGAACTGACGGCGCGGGCTGAGGCCGAGGCAGAAGGACGTGAAATTGAGGAGACCGCCAGGCAGAAAATGGCCTACGAGCCCGCGTCCATCGGGAAACCGGTCGAGCTGAAGGCGGGTGAATGCATGTTCCACCACTGCCTGAACTTTCACGCCACGCCTGCCAATGTGACCACCCGGCAGCGCCGCGCCCATGTCATGATATTCATGGCGGAAGGCGTCAGGGTCAAACTGGACCAAGCGTCGGGCCATCCCTTGATTCCAAACTTCACTGTAGGAGACGGTGAGGAACTGGTGGGCGAAGGGTTTCCGCTTTCGGAGCCGGAGAGCGGCCGATGGGGGTGATATTCATGCGGGCGGCACGGGCCGTACCAGAAAGCCGCTCGCGCCGCGTTGCCGGGCAGTCAGGTTGCAGGACAATCTGAGTGTCTCTGCCTACGACCCTGGTTCAATCGTATCATTTGCACAGTTGGGGCAGCAAAGGGGATCCTCCTGTCCTGCTCCTGCACGGATTCACAGGGCATGGAGGAAGCTGGGCCGAGACGGGGCAGAGGTTTGCTGCGGCTGGATACAATGTTCTGGCGCCGGACCTGCTGGGACACGGTCGTTCGGCTCACCCCAGCGATGCGACCCGCTACGGGATGGCCCACGCCGCCGCGGACCTGAATTCACTACTGGATGAATCGTCAATAGAGGCCGTCCATCTGCTGGGCTATTCGATGGGTGGGCGGCTCGGGCTTTTTTTCGCTCTCAGCCGCCCGGAACGAGTTCGGACACTGAGCCTGGTGAGCGCGTCGCCAGGTATCGCGTCGACTGCGGAACGGGATGAACGACGCGACAGAGACGATGCGCTGGCCGACCAGATCGAACGGGACGGAATTGCGGCGTTTGTGGACCATTGGGAGTCTCTGCCGATGTGGGCGAGCCAGCGGCGGTATCTCTCTTCGGAGCAGCACCACCAGTTGCGATTGCAGCGTTTGCGGAACCTTCCTGACGGACTCGCAAACAGCCTCAGGGGAATGGGAACGGGCAACCAACCTGCTCTTCACGAGAAACTGCCCACGTTGTCGATGCCTACTCTGCTCATTGCCGGAGCCGAGGACGAGAAGTTCGCCGGCATCAACCGGCAGATGGAGCGAAGAATTCCTCAGGCGCGTCTGGTCATCCTCCCTATGGCCGGTCATGCGGTCCAACTAGAGAGGCCGCGGGCATTTGAGCGGACGGTGCTTGAGTTTTGGCAGTCATATGAGGTTTCGCGCCCGAAGGCGAGCAAGACCTAACGGTACCGCAGTTGCCCATCCACTGTAGGGCGCGCCAGATTGAGATATCGCGCTGGCCAGGGATATAATTGCCGGACATCGTGAGCAGAGACGCCGACGTGCTGATGACAGGCTCACACCGACGGATGACATATGGACCGAAAACGGCTGGGCGTTCAGTTTCTCTGGTCGCTGCTGCTGGCATTGCTGGTTTACATCGGGCTGATTGTATACGGAGACTGGCGTCAGTTGTCTGCGCTGCTGGCCGATTTCCCGTGGAGATGGCTACCGCCTACGCTGGGGTTGACGCTGGTGAACTTCGGTGTGCGATTACTGAAGTGGCATTGGTACCTACGTTTGATCCGGACGCCGATCAGTTTCGGCCAGAGCGCCCGCATTTACGGCATCAGTTTCCTGATGATGATGACGCCGGGGAAGGTGGGGGAGTTTGTGCGGGCGTTTATGGTGCGAAATGTCAGTGGCGCGCCTTTCTCGGTCGTTGCTCCGGTGGTGCTTGCTGAGCGGATGACTGACGGATTGGCGATGATTCTACTGGCTGGGCTGGGTCTGCTGGCGATAGACGATGGGAGGATCAGGATGGCGGCGATGACAGCGCTGCTGGTGATAGCCGTCATTATCATCGCAATACAGGTGAGGCCCCTGGCGTTGTGGTGCCTGGCGCTGGGTCACCGATTGCCGCTGGTGAATCGTGTTGCCGACAAACTGGCGGAGTTTTACGAGAGCAGCTACTTTCTTTTGCGGCCAAAATATCTCATTGCTTCGGTCCTGATCGGGGTCGTCAGTTGGGCAAGCCAAGGGGTCGGGTTTTACCTGATATTGCTTGGCTTTGGGGTGGAGGCGAGTGTCAGTTCCATGTTAACGGCAGTCTCGGCCTTCAACATGAGCACAGTCGTGGGCGCGGTGGTGGCGACGCCGGGGGGCCTGGGGGGCGTAGAAAGTTCGTTAGCGGCCCTCAGCATTCAGTTGTTGGACCTGTCGAGACCGGCAGCTGCGGCTGCAGCGCTTGTCATTCGGTTTGCGACGCTATGGTTCGGTGTTGCCATCGGCCTCGTCAGTCTGGCCCTTTGGCCCCACCTTCTGACGTTTCAGAAAGGAATGGCTGTAGAGGAGCAGGAGGCCCGTGCATAGGAATGCGGCTGCGCTTTTTTCTGCCGCGCACTGCCTGGATGGAAATACGCTATGTGGAAAGTCGACCTACATTCGCACACAATCTTCAGTAAGGACTGTCTCACACGGACCGAGGACGCAATCGCCCGGGCGCGTGAAATCGGGCTTGATAAGCTGGCGATCACTGAACACGACGATCTGGCCGGCGCGTTGAGAGCCAAAGAGCTAGCTCCCGACTTGATCATTGTCGGTGAAGAGATTATGACGACGCAGGGCGAGTTGATCGCTTATTTCGTCAAGGAAGAGGTTCCGCGCGGTCTATCTCCGCAGGAGACGATCGGCCGCCTGCGCGAGCAGGGCGCGGTGGTGGCCATTCCTCACCCTCTGGACTCATTGCGGAATTCGGCGATGGGAATGGAGAGTGTGCTGGAGGTGATCGGCCTGGTGGACGCGCTTGAGGTGCGCAACGCGCGCTGCGTGCGGCCGCAGGACAATCTCGCCGCGCTAGAGCTGGCGCAGGAGCATGGCCTGCTGGTTACGGCGGGCAGCGACGCGCACATTCCGTTTGAATTGGGGCACTGCTACATGGAGATGCCGGAGTTTGAGGACGATCCGGAGTCTTTTGTTGACGCGTTACAGCACGCTAAGCCAATGGGGAAGGAGAGTCCATTCTGGCCCCATTTTATGAGTACCTATGCGAAGTGGAGGAAGCGAATCAGGCCAGTCGCGTACGGCGGCGTACTCCACACTTATGGTAAAGGGAGAAGGAGAAACTGAGCCTGTGCAGGTCTTTTCGCGAAGGAGGAAATGACGCTGCGTTTCGGTGTCCGGCCTCTATGACCCGGTGGGCTCCACATTCCAATTCTTCGGCGCGCGTAAGAAGCCCTCGACCTCTGTGAAGAGCTCTGGCGAGAGCAGATCTCTGAAGAAATACCAGTTGAAGACAGAGAGCTTGTTGTCCTGGAGTGAGGCGCGCAGAATCTCTACGGCATGGCGAAGGTTGCGGTGCAGGTGTTCTCTGTGGCCGCCGATCCCCCATCCTAGCGCCGCCAACCCCAGAACGAGCGGATCCCGCCGCGTATTCTGCTGTCCAAGCAGATTCAAAGCTACATGCAGTCCCTGGCGGAGCTCCTCCGAGAAGTCGCTACTGTCTGGGTTGCCCCCTTGTTCTGCGTTGTCGGTGGCCGAGCGGCCGGTGCCGTCCTCGTCGGACGCTTGGCGGGGCTGGAGGGCGTCCAGATAGTAGTGGGCCAGGATCCAGTCACCGACCGACGAGAGAGTCACATCTTCGAGGGCGACCTGGGTGACGCGCCTCCATTCTGTCGCAGCGCCCTGGCGGTCGCCGGAGTAGTAGCCGGACAGGCCGCGCCAGAATCCCTGGGATACGGATGAGCTTTCGCGGTTGAGTGCCCTTTGCGCCAAGCGGCCCTGGCTGTTCAATACGAGCGGGCGATAGAGCAGGTGCCAGCGGTCGCTATAGGCGTCGGACACTCTGGCAGCCATAGCAAAAGCATCGGCAGCTTCTTGCCAGCGCTGCCTTTCCAACTCCACGCAGCTGCGCAGAAAGTGAAGGAGCCCAAACTGGAGGGATACCTGGTTGGTTTCGCTCTCACTGGTTAGCCGCTCTTTGACCTGAATCTGCACGTCTACGTCTTCGACGAGTGAGTCCGACAGGCCCTGTGAACGGAACAGACGCTGCAGCTCGGATAGCAATGACTGCCTAACTCCGTCGGCGTCGTCGATCTTGTCGTCGTCGATCAGGATGGAGAAGAGTAACCAACGCAGGTCCACGTCGAAGGGAAGATCGTCCGACTCGGAGCGGACAATTCCGGCCGCTTCATCACGGCGGCCTTGCCACCAGTAAGCGCGTGCCTGATTCTCCCGCCACAGTGACTTGGCGTCTTCGCTCAGGATCTCAAAGAGCGCGTCATCGATTGCGGCCATCTCATCCAGCCGGTTGCGCCTGGCGTAGTGGGACTGCAGGCCCAGCACACTCTGATCCAGGATGCGTTGCAGCCTTTCGTCCTGGGCGGCTCGTCGCGCCTGAGGCAGAGCGGCCAGACGCTCGATCAAAAAACCGTACTTGGCCAAGGCCTCGTCATTGCCCTGTCGTGAAAGGGCCACGGCCTCGGTGTGCAAGGCCTCCCAAGAACCTTTGAGCGCGGCTGCGCTGCCTGATGTGCGCGTGTCGGTAGTCATCGAGATATTCTCGCTATGCGCAATTGGGTACTTTGCGCGAAGTGTTGCGGCGCTGGCAGCGCTCGCCGGCTAAGTAATGCCGGCGATTCTAGCCGCCGATTTCCCGTTTTACTGTATTGAGAAGGGTGTCGGCCCGCAGCTCAGGCAGATTATAGCAGACACCGCCCATCTGCTCGGCCAGAGCCTGCGCCAGCCCGCGATCGAAGGCCATGTGCTCCATGTTGATGACGATGGTGCGGACGTCCTCACTGTCGAAGAGGGAGGCCATTTTCATTGCCTCTTCCTGAGCGGGCATGCCGGTCATGCTTACGTTGCCGGCGCCGTCGGTCAGCAGCATCACCAGCGGGCGGAGTTCCGGGTCGCGGCGCTGGGCGTTTTCGACTACCTGCCATGTTGCAAGGAGACCGCTACTGAGAGGCGTTTTGCCCCCCACGGGGAGATCCTTGAGGGCCCTTTCCGCCAGTTCGACGCTATTGGTGGGCGGCAGGACGACGCGAGCCTTGTCGCGCTGGAAGACGACCAGCCCGACCTGGTCCCGGCGTTGATAGGCTTCGACCAAGAGGCTGAAAATGGCACCCTTTGTTGCTTCCATCCGTTCGCTGGCCGCCATCGACCAACTGGCGTCCACGACGAAGAGGATGAGATTGCCTGTACGGCGGACGCGGATTTTGCGCTGCAGGTCGGACATGCGCAACTGCAAGGCGAGGTCGCTTTCCCCGCTTGCGTGCCGTTCCTTCTGGTGGGGGGCGGCGTTACGCAGGGTGGCGTCGAAGGCGACGTCTTCGTAGTTTTCGTTGGCAGGGCGCGCTTTGATGTAGCGGCCGCGCTTGCGGTCGGTCCGGCTGTAGGAGCGCTTGCCGGATTTTTCGCGTGTCATTTTGTCGAGCGGTGTATCGAGCTTACGTGCTTCGAAGACCTCACCGACGTCGACCGGCTTGCGGGCTCCCTTTTCGTCTCCGGGTGATGAACTCTGTTGGGGAGCTGCGTCGGGCTGTGCTACGCCGCCTTCGCCGCTCTCCGGCGAGGAGTCTAGCTCCTCTGAGTCATCACCCTCTTCACTTTTTTTTCCGTTGTCGCCGCGTCGCCGTCCGCCTCTTCCATTGATTCTTCGTTTTCCTCGGCTTCGGCGCGGGCCTGGCGCATGTTGGCCTCGAGTTGCTCGGGCTGCAGGGCGGTATCCTGGAAGGGCTGTTTCTTCATGCGGTGAGGAAGCGCCAGTTCGGCCGACATGAGGATATCCCTGTCGGTGATGGCGTCCCTACCTTCGAATGCGGCCTGGGCTCGGGCAGTATTGAGAATGACGAGGTCGGCTCGGTGCCCGTCGACGCTGAAGCTGCTGGTTAGGGCGGCAATTGTGTAGAGATCTTTGTCGGTATAACCGACGCCGTCATAGCGGCGGCGGGCCTTTATGATTCGCTCACCCAGACTTTTTGCTTCGTCGGCGAAGTCTTCGAAGAAGCGGTCTGAATCCTGCTCAAAGCGCGTCCGCCGGCGCAAAATCTCCACACGGGCGCGAGGCTCGTCGATGCCGACGACGTCGACAGCGTGGGCAAAACGGTCCAGCAGTTGGGGGCGGAGGTCGCCTTCTTCAGGGTTCATGGAGCCGACGAGAACAAAGCGGGCCGGATGCTGGACGCTAATGCCCTCGCGCTCGACGACGTTGACGCCCATGGCCGCGCTGTCCAGGAGCAGGTCGACAACGTGGTCGTCGAGGAGGTTTACTTCGTCGACGTAGAGGATTCCGCGATTGGCGGCAGCGAGAATGCCCGGCTCGAAGTGGCGTTCACCTTGACGAATCGCCTTCTCAATGTCGAGCGTGCCGACGACCCGATCTTCGGTGGCGCTGACGGGAAGATCGATGAAAGGCGTGTTCCGCTGACCGACTTTCAACTCGCCGTTGCGGGCGCCTGCTTCGCAGACATGGCAAAGACCGAGCGTGTCGTCCCGATAACAGGCAAAGGGGCATCCATCTACCGCTTCGATTGCCGGCAACAGGGCTGCGAGGCCGCGGGCGGCGGTCGACTTGGCCGTACCGCGTTCGCCCCTGATCAGCACACCGCCGATCAGCGGATGGACAGCATTCAGGATCAGCGCTCTTTTCATGCGCTCTTGGCCGACAATCGCGGTGAATGGATAGATGACTTGCATCGTGGTCCGTTCCTTTCAAGGGTTCAGACGGAAGGCGGGATGTCGCGTTCACCGGAATGAACAGACATCAAGCTTACGACCTGATTTGCCTGTCGCGTTGCGCTGCAGCCTCTGTTTGTATCCAACCGGTGGGCCATGCCTCCGCCGCGTGGTCTGGACGGGCGGGGTGGAGGTATGTCAGCTTTCAGTCAGGACAATGGCAGGACAGCGCACGCCTCATCCGATTTATTATATAACGAGGACAATTGGCAGGACAAACCAGAGGCCCCCGCGGGTGCATCCCAGATTTGAGGTTGGAACAGTCTGTCGGGGAATCGGCGCCAGCGTTGGCTGGCGTTGATTTCCGACTTTGGGCGAGACGCAGTGCAGGCGCCAGGCCCGGCCGTACGGTGGAGTCCGTCAGTTGGGGAGGGTGCGTAGGCAGGCACAAGGCCGGCACATAAGGGGATCTGATGGGACTGGCGGGACGTGGTC
>VXOE01000164.1 GCA_009840225.1 Caldilineaceae bacterium SB0662_bin_25
GGGGGGCCCCCCCCCCCCCCCACGCCCCCCCTACTGCCTACCCGACCGGGTGTCGTTATTCGTAACAGGTGCCTTATCGAAGGTGTCCAGCCAGACCACGTCCCGATATTCGTAACAGGTGCCTAATCGAAGGTGTCTGGCCAGTCCACGTCCCGCCAGTCCACGTCTCGCCAGTCCCATCAGATCCCCGCAGGTGCCGGCCTTGTGCCCGCCATCGCACTCCCTTCCAGTCAACCGACCCACTACGGTATGGCCAGGCTCGACGCCTGCACTGCTTCTCTCCCAGAGCCAGTAAACAATTTCAGCAACCGCTGGCGCCGATTCCCCGCCAGACTGTTCCCACCACAAGTCAGGGATGCACCCGTTCCCAAGGCCGCCTTGCTTCGAATGACCATGGGGTGATATGATAGACTGAGTTAAATGGTCTCCTGCGGTTGCAAAGCCATCTGGTCCGGGCACTCTTCGACCGAACTGATCTGCGTAAGCTAAACGCCATCATTCCCCTCAACTGCCTGGCTTACCCGATCGTCCAACTTGTACTTTGCGCGGTTCTGGCCGGCACGCTGGTGCAGGGTGTCGCATTCACCGCAGACAACCAGGAATGGTTGACGCTCCACCGGCGCGAAAATGGCTGGCTGTCGGATCAACTTTCGGCTGCCCACACAGAAGAATCTAGCCTCAACGGGGTATCACGTGAACGCAAAAGCTGCATTGCTCAAAATGCACGAAATCGATTCACTTTACGACAAAGTTCGACGACGTATCCTCCTCCTCAATAGAGCCGTGGAGGGTTCGAAGGAACTGGATCTGTTGCGCGAGGAAGTCGATTCAATCGACCAGGAACTCCAGGGCACCCGAACCGAACAACAGGACCTGGAACTCGAGTCGCGATCACTCACCGATAGGATACGTGAATCCGAATCCAGCCTGATGAGCGGGGAACTGAGTAATCCAAGAGAACTCGAAGCCCTGCAGTCCAGCATTGAATCGATGAAGGAACACCGGACTGACCTCGAAAACCGCAGCGTGGAACGACTGGTGATGGTCGATTCGCTTCAGGCAACTTTGGAGAATAAACGGACCAACCTTGTGCAAGTTGAAGAGGAGTGGACGAATCGAAAAAATGCCTTGGAGACTGAGATCGAGCAGCGCAAAAAAGAGTTCCTCTATCTGAAGAAGGCGCGCGAGCAGGTAGCAGAAATGCTCACCGAAGAGAACCTCGAAATGTACGAACATCTGCGGCGCAGAAAAAACGGTGTGGCCGTCGCCTTGCTCGAAGATGAGATCTGCGGTGCCTGCCACACTCAGGTTGCGGTTGGAATCCTCAACAATATTCGCTATAGCGACGACCTCCTCAGTTGCCCCTCCTGCGGCCGTATTTTGCTCACCGAAGTCTGAGTCTCGGTTGAATAGACCTGCAGGGCAACTCTTGAAATGAACCCCCCTACATTTCGCAGGAATGCCTTCGCAGGCCCATCCTCGCTCTGACAGTCGTCTGCAATTCTCCGAATAGTATCCACCCAGGAGCAAAATGATGACGGAACGGATTCTGGTGACCGGTATGAGCGGCCTGATTGGCGGCGCGGTCCGTCAGCGGCTTGAGCGCGACTACGACTTGACCGCTCTCAACCGCAGCCTCGTGCCAGGCGTTCGCACTGTGCAGGCGGACATCGCCGACCTCAATGCCATCGGACCTGCATTCGAAGGACAGGATACCGTCGTCCATCTGGCTGCTTCCGCACGCGGTAGCGACCCCTGGGAGCGTGTTCGTGATCCCAACCTGATCGGCGTCTACAACGTCTTTGAAGCCGCTCGCCAGGCTCGCGTATCGAGAGTCATTTTTGCCAGCAGCGGGTCCACCATCTCCGGCTGGGAACAGGTGCAGCCATACCGTGCGCTCGTCAATGGCGACTACGACAATGTGAAGGCCCCGTGGCCGATGATTACCCACGAGACTCCTGTTCGCCCCGCTGGCGTGTACGGGGCAACAAAAGTCTGGGGCGAAGCTCTGGCAAGGCAGTTCTCCGACAGCTTTGAACTCTCTATCATCTGCCTGCGGATTGGCCTTGTCAACCAGGAGGACCGTCCGACCGATTCCCGGCAGTTCTCAGTATGGTGCAGCCAGAGAGATATCAGTCAGATGGTGGAAAAATGCATACAGGCGCCGCAGGCGCTTAAATTTGACATCTTCTACGCCCTCTCCAGGAACAAATGGAGTTATAGAGACATCTCACGTGCCCGCGAGGTCGTTGGCTTCGAGCCCAACGACGAGGCCGAAGCCTATCGTTGAACCTGGAATTCCCTTTGAGAGATGACCCGTTCTGCGGGTCTAAAGGGGACATCCCGGTTCGCACTCATCCAATCTGTAGGATCAAGAGCGCTGCTTTAGCAATCGGCTACTCAAACACGAAAAGAATTGAGATATCAGACTAATGGATCCTCTGACTGAGTACCGCTACAACCGTCTTACTTGGGCGGAGATGAACGATGCCATCGCCGCACAGAAGGTCGTCCTCCTTCCCGTCGCATCAACTGAACAGCACGGGCGCCACCTGCCCTTGGACGTAGACTCCTTTTTGTGTGAATCGGTATGCTTGGAAGCTGGGCGCCGCGCACCCCAGTCCATTCTTGTTCTGCCTCCGGTCTCCTATGGGCTGAATCTCCACCATATAGACTTTCCCGGCACAATTCATATCGAACCGGACGTCTTCATCGCCTTTTGCCTCAACATTACCAAGAGCGTTGCCTATCACGGTTTTGAGAAGATTCTCCTGGTCAACGGACACGGCTCGAACACCCCGCTGATCGATCTTGTCGCGCGCAAAACGGTTCTGGAAACTGATTCAATCTGCGGGGCCCTGGGGTACTTTGGGCTGGCGATGGAGGCCTTCAACCGCATTAAAGAGACTGAGGTTATGGCGCACGCCGACGAATTCGAGACCTCGCTCTATCTCCACCTGGCGCCTGAACGCGTGCAGATGGATAAGGCCGAAGCGGACGATGACGTACGCGGCCGGTTTGTAAGTTCCGACAGCATCTACACCAATCCCGTTCGATTCAACGACTTCTGGGGCCGGTGGACCCGCCTGGGTGTCCATGGCGATCCCACTTCAGCAACACCTGAGAAGGGGAAGGTAATCTTTGAGGCGGCGGTTGAGGGGTTAATCGCTGTCGTAGAGGAGTGGCGAAACTGGCCCATCTCGGAACGCTCTGACCAACACGTTGGGCCCGTTCAGAGTCACATTCGCTGGTAAAGCCATTTGCTCTAGAACGCAATGGCCGAACTGAAGAGACTGGGCCGCCCGGTACTTGGCAGCCCGGTCCCCGTCAGGCGTTAGCCGGCTCGGTCCGTCCCGGCCAGGCTTCCGGATTGGCAATCCATCGCGGGCGTTCACCCTTCAGCACGTTTACGATGTTTTCCACGGTGCCGGCTTGCATGGCTGCCATACCGGCATCTGTGTATGAGGCGATGTGAGGAGTAATCACAACGTTTCTCATTCTAAGCAGAGGATTGTCTGCTAGCGGTGGCTCCGGATCGAACACATCCAGAGCCGCGCCTGCCAGGTGTCCCTCCTCCAAAACCCTGATCAGTGCGTCCTCGTCCAGAACGCCTCCTCGCGATGCGTTGATGAGATAGCTGCCGCGTTTCATCAACCTGAGGCGCCGTTCGTTTGCCAGATGGCGGGTCTCCGGAAGTAGCGGGGTGTGCAGGGTAACAAACTGGTTCTCGGCAAAAACTGCGTCTAGGTCTTCCGTCCGCGAAACCCCCTCCGGAAGATCGAAATCGTCCGGCAGCAGCGGATCGTAAATGGTTACTTTCATCCTGATTCCCAGGGCGGTCATCTCTGCAACCCGCCGTCCGATCCTTCCAAAACCTACGATGCCCAACGAGCTGCCGAACAGTTCAGTGCCCAACATCTCCTCACGACCAATGTCGGCTGCCCCCCGCAACTGCATGTCTCCTACAATTACGCGTTTGGCGACAGCCATCAGCAGCGCCACGGCATGCTCAGCCGTGGACTCAGACGGCGCATCGGGCGTGTTGCATACCAGGATTCCCCGGGACGTGGCCGCGTCGAGATCGATGTTGTCGACACCGATGCCGGGCTTGGCAATCTGAACCAATTCGGGCCCAACACGGTCCATGAACTCGCCGTCATAGTAGCGCCGAATGCCCGAAATGACTGTTGATCCCCGCAGCTTATCCATATCGCCATCGTCGACGTACTCCGCCAGCCCAGTGATTTGAGGCAGCAATGCAGGCGGGAGAGACCATTCCATCCAGACTTTTTTCCTCATCTTCGGTTTGCCCTTGCAGTGAATTGGGATGAGTCGATTCCGCCAACATTACATCAGGCGCGATTTCAACACAAACTTAGGCGGGAACCGATGATCCCAGGAACCGGCCATCGACCGCCTGCCGGTGGTGCTACCCATAGAAGGACGCACTACCTGCAAATCTGAACGGCGCAAATCAGACTCTGATACAATCGAACCAACCTTCGTTAGAGGAGCAATGCATGACCACATATGTGTACGTCACCCTATCCGGCGATAATCTGATCCGGTCCTTTGAAACGCATAGCGACGGCCGATTACAGCAGCGTCAGGTTATTTCTGTGGCCGGAGGCCCTTCCGCTTTGGCATGCGCCCCTGACGGACGAACGCTTTACTGCTCCCTGCGAGCCAACCAAGAGCTGGCGGCATTCCGCTTCCAGCCCGACGGCGGGCTCCGCCTGCTGGGAAAACAACAGCTGGACGCTGATGCTTGTTACGTCGCCCCGGACAATAGCGGCCGCTTCCTGTTGAGTGCTTATTATGGCGCCGGAAAGGCCGCGGTTCACCGGATTGAGCATGACGGCTCCGTCGGCCAGGAAGTTTGCAGCCGGAAAACTGCTGCCCGTGCCCACTGCATCGAGACCGACGATTCGAACCGCTACGCCCTCGTGCCGCATCCCCTCGACGCCAACAGTATATTTCTCTTCCGTTTCGACCAACGAACCGGTCAACTGACGCCCAACCAGCCCGCCCACAGTCTGGTAGCGGCAGATGGGCTTGGACCAAGGCACTTCGTCTTTTCCCTGGACCAGCGGTTTGTCTATACCTCTGATGAGGATGCATCCAGCGTAACCGCCTATCATTTCGAAAGATCTCCCGCCGGCCAGGCTGAGTCCGATCAGGGAGGCTGTGCGCTTCGCCCGTTCCAAACACTCTCTTCCCTGCCTGAACGTTTCAGCGGCGCTAACACCTGTGCCCAGATCCATCTACACCCCAGCGGGCGAATACTCTATGTCACCAACCGGGGCCACGATAGCATTGCCATCTACGCAGTCAACACGGAAAGCGGATGCCTCACGCTCAAAGGATGGCAGAGTACCGAAGCGGTTCCTCGCGTCTTCAATGTCGATCCTGAGGGTAGATTCCTGATTGCGGCGGGACAAGGGTCAGGCAACATTTCAACATACGCCATCAGTCCTGACAGCGGAATGCTGTCTCACCTGAATTCATACGAAGTGGGGAGCCGGCCTATGTGGGTCCTGTTTCGATAGCTGAAACAAGCTTCATATCCGCATCGAACAGCACATGGACGTCCGAAGGAAATGTCCCGTTCAACCCGCGGCGCCCAGCCGATTATTTCGAAGAATCCACTTCCTCAAATCGCCTTCGCCGGTAACGCGTGATATAGACCAGCACCCACTGAAGGAGAGAGGGGAAGTGAACTGCAAACCAGACAAGGGCGCGGTCAAACAAAGTCACATAGACCTCCCGTTCCCCTCTCACAATGGCCTGCACCGTGCGGGAGCCGACTCTCTCCGGTTCCACGCCGCGCCCGAGCGAGTGCCGCTCGCCCTGGCGATGTTCTGCGCCCGGAACGCTGATCCGGCTGTGCTGCGAAAACTCGGTGTCGGTCAGTCCCGGACAGACCAGAATTACGTCAATATTGTCCTCTTTCAGCTCTGCTCGGGCCGCTCCACTGGCGCCCTGAAGAGCGAATTTGGTTGCCGTGTAACCGCCGCCCAGTGGCTGTGGAAACTTGCCCACGATACTGCTGACGTTGACGATAGTCCCGCCGCCGTTCCGCCGCATGACAGGAACGGCCGCCTGCAAAGCTGCCACCGGTCCAAAAAAGTTGACTTCAAAAACATGCCGTAGGTCGTCCAGGTGCAATTCGTCCACTGCCCCGAATATTCCCATACCTGCGTTGTTTACTAATACGTCTACAGTGCCAAAATGTTCAGCAGCCGCACTGATTAGCGCTCGAGACTGGCCCTCGTCGCCCATGTCGGTCGGCACAACCAGAACCTCGACGCCGTGCCGCGATCTCAGCTCCTCGGCAACTTCCTGGAGTAGCTCGGTACTGCGAGCCGCCAGGACCAGTCGGCAGCCTTCCGCTGCAAGTGCCGCGGCAATGGCTTCGCCAATGCCGCGGCTTGCGCCGGTGACGACGGCAACTTTTCCGTGTAATCCCGATCTTCCGGTGTCTTGCGACCGCCAGCCTCTGTTGGCCATTGAAGAGATCCCTTCGCTAGAGAACATCTGAAAGTAAACAGTAGAGTCTTAGCCTCTTTGACCTGTCCGTAGGTCATTCCGGTCTCCCAACCGGTATCCCGAATGGCTGCCCAACTAGTCCCGCAAGCCGACCTTCGGTTTCCGAACGACCTTTGCGTCCGACGGCAAGCTGTTTACGTTGCAGGGCTGCCGTGTTTGGCCCATTCCTGTCCAAAAGAAGCTTACCCGGAACACCGCCGCTGCGAAAGTAAGCCAATCTGGCTGCTTGGGATTTCCGGCGCCGTTTTGTTAAGTACAAGAATCGGTGCTATATTCAAATATCAGGCCCTGATCTCAGATCTAGGCGCAAGTCCGCAATCTGAGGTCCTGAAGTCCGTCGTCACAGAATCGATCTGACTCTCGAATTGGCACAACTGTCCATGAGACGCCGTTGACCATGTCCATGAAAATGAAAAGCCGTCTTGCCGACAAAAGACAACGACTGTCCCTGAGCGTCTATCTGGTTGGTGGGGCTGTTGTGCTCATAGGACTGATAGCTGTCATTCTGGCCGTCGCATCCGGCAATGGGGAGTCAGCTTCGGAGCCACCCGACTATTCCGGCGTTCCCTCCGCCTGGCAGAATCGAAACTCCCTGGGCGACCCCGAGGCCCCCGTTACTGTTCAGGCGTGGGAAGACTTCCGCTGTCCTGCATGTGCTGCCTTCAACCAGCGCGTCAAACCCGGCCTTGTAGACAACTACATCGTCAGTGGAAAGGTGAAGTTGGAATTCCATCACTTCCCGCTTCAACAGCACGAGCCCGGCGCCTCACTTGCCGCCCAGGCCAGCGAGTGCGCTGCCGACCAGGGACAGTTCTGGCCGTACCATGACCGCGTCTTCCAGGCAACTTCCTCTGGCCCAAGCGCATTCCTCATGGAACGTCTGATCGACTACGCAGTGGAACTGGAATTGGATGGCGACACGTTTACTTCCTGCTTGACGAATCAGTCGCATCTGCCAACCATTTCGCAAAGTCTGCAAGCCGCACGTGCAGCCGGACACAACAGCACGCCAACCGTGCTGGTTAACGGAGTGCGCGTCGACAACCCGCTCGACTACGAGGCCGTCTCCGCGGTGATCGACAACCAACTGCCGTCCGATCAGTGAACACTCTAAATCAAACCAGATGAACAGTTCGAGTTCTTCCACAAAGCTGGGCCTTTACGGAGCGCTGATCGCAGCATGGGTCGCTACCATGGGCAGCCTCTACTTCAGTGAAGTAAACGGCTTTATCCCGTGTACCCTTTGCTGGTACCAGCGCATCCTGATGTATCCCCTTGCCGGTCTTCTTACCCTTGGAATACTGCGAAGAGACCATCATCTACCCCATCTGGTTCTACCCTTTTCCTTACTCGGCCAGGGTGTTTCGGTCTACCATTTCTTGCTTCAGAAGACGCCTTATCTCGGTTCACCGTCCTCATGTGGAGTCGGAGTAACCTGTTCGACGGTTTGGATTGACTGGTTTGGCGTCGTCACGATACCGCTCTTGGCGATGGTCGGTTTCATGATTATTACCACAGGTATGTTGATGGTTATTGCCGGCGAGTCCGGCGGTGCCGGCATGGCCTGGTCGGTTCGGTGGCCGAGATGGCCGGCTCCCCTGATCGTACTCCTTGCCCTGACACTCTACACTGCCGGAGCCGCCCGGGCCGGAAAGGTCCAAATCTCCCTGCCGGAATTCATGCTCCCCTTTGCTTCAGAACTACCATTTGTGCAACTGTCCGCCGGTCCGACCGCGACGCCCGCGCCGACGGTCACGCCTACAAGTCTGCAGAATGGGGCAACCCTCTATTCCCAGGCCTGTGCCTCATGCCACGGCCAAAACGGGGTAGGAGTCGAAGGATTGGGTACCGCTTTGGCAAACTCGCCACAGGTCTCGGGCCTCACTGAAAGCGAAATGTTTGCTATCATCCGCGATGGCCGCGCCGCCGATGCGCCCAACAGCCGCACCGGCATCGCCATGCCGCCTTCAGGTGGCCAACCCAACTTGACCGACGAACAGATCGTTGACATTATCCTCTTCATCCAATCCTTACAGTAATTCGGCGCTGGTAGGTCGCATTTGCTCTCCCGAATGGCTCTAGGCGATGGCCGTTTACCAGAGGGACCTGCTTTGAAGTGACCCACAAGGACCGTGAGTTCATGCCCGTATTTCGCAAATGCTCCTCCAAAACGAGAAGACTGGAGGTCCGGTCGGTAGTTCTCATCTTGCTACCGGTACTGCTCGCAATACTGATTAGCTCGGTTTTCCTTTCCAACACTTCACTTGCGGCGGCTGACCAGATTGATGCCTCCCATTCGCATGATCCAATCCAAAGCCCTCGACTGGATCGAGTACAAGCCCCCAGTGAACAGACCGGCCAATCGGGAATTACTTCACCTGAACAAGACAGCAGCGTCAGCGGCCCCGTGCCGATCATGGGAACAGCATCCGGCTCTCCCTTCGCAAGATATGAGCTCTACTATAAGGAAGCGTCGAGGGGCGACGAGGCCTACTCGTACTTCGGCGGGGAAACCCGTCAGGTCGTCAATGGACAGCTCGGGGTATGGCACACAGATGTCCTTGCACCAGGAACATATACACTGCGTTTGCGTGTTGTTCGGCCTGACGGAAACTACGGTGAATTTTTCGTCCATAACATCTCTGTCAGCAGGGATCCGATCACGCCTACTCCGGACGAGCCCACACCAACACCGATTCCCATCGATACCCCTACGCCATACCCGCAGCCTACCGTCGCAGAGGTCCGCGTGGAGCAGCCCAATATCGAAGGGTCAGTCGACGATCCGACTGAAACCCCGCCGCCGCCCTCTCAGAGTGAAGGTGGGGGTACAACGGAGGGCCAGTCCTCTTCGACCAACCAAAGTTCGATAGTTCAGCCGCCCGGAATCCTCGGAGACCTGGGAGAAACACTGGCTCTGGAGAGACTTCGCGAACACTTTTTCACGGGTGTCCGGTGGAGCGCAGGCTTATTCCTTCTTCTGGGGGCGATCTTTGCCGCAAAGCGTCTCTTGGAGTGGGCAATCACCAAGAACGATTAGAACAATCAGCGACTGACACTACGATTCCTCAGTCGTGCATGTAAGGCCGGCCGCGTGTCGCAGCACGCGACCGGCCATTCTCTCTATGCCCGGACCCATCCGCAGAGTGCGAAGGGCCTCTCGCCAAGGGGCGCCGGCAAGCTGAAAGCCGTCAAACCAAGGCTTGCAGAAGAAGGCACAAAGACTTTGCGGTGAACCCATATGCCGTATTCTCCCTACGGTCATGCACTCAATAGCGGGGCCGACCCGCGCTTCCCGGTAGGGTTGCGATAGTTTGGATCCTGCAGCAAACCCGGTGGTAGCATTTGGAAACGGCCGGTCCACACAGAAGAGGAACTGCAAGTGCCAGTCTTGACTGGTCCCGGAGCAGCGCCGGAAGCGGCCTACTCGAAACAGAGAAGAATCGGCAGGCGCGGAGACTTCCAGAATGGCGCCGCTTTGAAGCTTAGTCAGGCCAGTCCTTTCACTCGATTCAAGCGAATCACAGTCCTTTTAACTGCCTTTCTGGCCCTGTTTCTCTTTCCACTCCCATCTCGCGACGCAGTTCACGCCCAGTCCAACACATCTCCAACGCTGGCAGCCCCCACTCTGACCGCGCGCTTCGCGGGTGCCGCAACGGTCGAACTCTCCTGGACCTCTGTTTCCGGTGCAGCCGGATACGAGCTCTGGGTTTGGTGGCAGGCCGACCCAGGCTGGCAACGCCTCGGCGATGGCAGCTTGACCGGCACTTCTCATACCCACTCTGACCTGACTGCAGGCCGGACCTACTACTATCTGGTCGCGGCGTTGGACGGCGGCGGAATGCGGGGCCAATGGTCTGAGCAACTATCACTCACCATACCTGCACAGTCACAACCTCTGTCACCGCCGCGACTCACCGCGTCTTCCTCGGGATCGACAGCGGTCGAAGTCAGCTGGAATGCCGTAGTAGGCGCTGTCAGGTACGAGCTATGGACCTGGTGGGACCGTGAAACTGGTTGGCAGCAAATCGGCGGCGACAGCTTGACTGAAACAGCATTCGGCCACTCTGCCCTTACACCGGGGCGTACCTACTACTACATCATCGCCGCTATAGATGCAGCCGGCGTACGCGGCGGGTGGTCGGAGCAAGTAATCGTAACCCTCCCGGTCTCGACGACCGCTCTGCCTGCCCCCGTGCTCACAGTATCATCCAATGTTTCAGCTACAGTTGAAACGAGATGGTCAGCTGTATCGGGAGCCATCTCCTACCAGCTGTGGGAGTGGAAGGATGCCGTCACCGGCTGGGAGCGGCTCGACGCAGGAGACTTGACCGGCACCTCGTTCCTGCGCCCGGGAGCAACCGCAGGCCAGACCTGCTTCTATGTCGTTGCTGCAGTGGACGCAAGCGGCGCCCGCGGTAGGTGGTCGCAGGTGGTCTCCGTCGTCGTTTCCGACTCCCCTGCAACGCCTGACCCGACTGACCAGAGAGCTACGCTGGTTGCCCTTTATCAGGCGACTGACGGCGCTAATTGGGCCCGCAAGGACAATTGGCTCACCAGCGCTTCGATCGACACCTGGTACGGCGTCAAAACTGACGACGAAGGGCGTGTTCAGGAACTGACTCTTGCCGCCAACGGGCTGAACGGTTCGCTTCCGGATCTTAGCGCTCTCTCCGGACTCACTGTTCTTGCCCTCGATTTCAATCAACTGACTGGGCCACTTCCTGATCTGAGTGCCCTTTCAAAGCTGGAGTGGCTGTCTGTCAGCAGCAACCAGCTTACCGGATCAATACCGGATCTGAACACGCTTACGAACCTGGAAGTCCTTGACCTAGGCTTCAATCAATTGACGGGTTCGATTCCCTCTCTGAGCTCCCTCACCAACCTGAACGACCTTTCCTTAGCGGACAACAGACTGAATGGGTCTATTCCGGATCTGCGTGCCCTCACAAACCTGACAGAACTTTACCTGGGAACGAATCAGCTGACAGGGCCCATTCCCGACTTGAGTGCGCTCACCGGCCTGACCGTGCTGTCTCTCTCAGGCAACCAGCTGAGTGGGTCGATTCCTGACCTCAATTCACTTTCCAACCTGACCGACCTCTACCTCAAGGGCAATCAGCTGACAGGAACTATCCCGAGTTTGAGCGCTCTCACGAAACTGGCCTGGATTGATCTGAGTAGCAACCGGCTAACAGGCCAGATGCCTGATGTCGGCGCGCTCGTCAACCTCAGGCTTATGCTCTTGGCCCGTAATCAGCTATCCGGCCCAATCCCGAACCTCGCCGCGCTTACGAAACTTACCAGCCTCTCCCTTGCAAACAATCTGCTGTCGGGAACGATTCCCGCGCTCAGTTCTCTTGCCAGCCTCTACTGGGTGGACCTGAGCAGCAATCAGTTGACTGGGCAGATACCCGACCTCGGGTCCCTCACAAACCTGGCGCAGCTCAACCTCGCCCGCAACCAATTGACCGGGTCGATACCGGCCTTGGCCGCGCTCACGAGCCTGACAGACCTGAATCTTGGATCCAACCAGCTGACCGGGTCGATACCTGGCATGAGTTCATTGACAAGCTTGACTAGCCTGATCCTCGCCTCGAACCAGTTGACGGGGCCAGTGCCGGACCTGAGCGCTCTCACGAATCTGTCGACTCTCGACCTGTCTGCAAACCAGCTTTGCCTTCCCGATCACATTGATCTTGCTGATGCCAATCCTGTTGTGTCGGCCCACCTGGCCGGTCTCAATCTACCCCCCTGCCCGGACTGACCTGCTTTCGGCCCCGCTGCAGGTTAGAGTGATCTGTCCAAACCTCTATCGACAACTGTCTCCTGGGAACACTGACGGAACTGTTACAACCCGCACAAGACGCTTTCGGCAATGTGAGCCGCATGCGTCACTTCCGCTTTTCATGAAAGGCAGCGGGTCACCAGGTTTGGCCAGCCGATTCAGATGCGGGATAATCAACTGCTGGCAGTCGTTCACGGTTGATCCCATTCATTCGCATTTTACCAATCAGCGACCTGTATTTTAGTCTGAAAGGCAGCCTCCGCGACGCGCTTTGGGGCGGTTGAATACACGCCTGCCGGAAATGACGATACCTGGCTAACGCAGAACCAAGATCTGTCTGAGCGGTCCACAATGAAAATGATAGTGGGTCTGGGCAATCCAGGGCCCAAGTATGCGCGCAATCGACACAATATCGGCTTTCAAGTGGTGGACATTTTGGCCAACCGGCATGCCATTCCACTTTCGCGCGCGAAGTACAATGCCTTGTACGGCTCGGGTTCTATATCGCAAAAGCGCACACTACAACGTGGCCGGCTGCCCACTGTAGATGCGTCCGGACAGCGAGTGCTTATTGTCCGGCCCCTCACATATATGAACCTGAGCGGAAACGCCGTTGCACCGATGGCAAACTTCCTTCGCGTGGAACCACAGGACATCTTTGTCATCTACGACGAACTCGACCTTCCCAGCGGCAAACTGCGTCTGCGCCCTTTTGGTGGCAGCGGAGGACACAAAGGAATGAACTCTCTTATCCAGGCGTTGGGAACGGATCGGTTTCCCCGTGCCAGAGTGGGCATCGGCCGGCCGCAGACGCCGATGAGTCCCGCCGCCTACGTACTGCAGGACTTTAGCGATGAAGAAGAGATCATCTTCGAATCCCTTCGCCACAGCGTCGCCGATGCCGTCGAAACTTGGCTCTTTCATGGGATTGACCTGGCAATGAATCGGTTCAACTCTACACCAGCAACGGCAGCCTGAATCGACAGTACTTCTAGTATTCTCCGCGGGCCTTTATTTGACCCGTTGTACACCGGCCACCACCGGATTGGACGAAGACGGCAAAGCGCACATGAATCTCTCGGGCCTGCTTCCATTTCTCAAAGACCAGCCAGCCTTTAAGGATCTGCTCAGAGGGCATACGCCGGCGCCTCAGAAGCTGTACGCTGCAGCCCGCGCACTTGTGGTCGCCGGCGTTGCCTCCGAGGGAACCGGTCCTGTTCTTGTGGTGACCGGAACAGCCGACCAGGCCGAAAAATGGGTTGAGCAAATCGAACTGTTTCTGCCGCCTACCCAAGGGCCGCTGCTAGTCTCTCGATATGCCGATCCCGACTCTCTGCCATTCGAGCGCATCCCGTGGACAGGCCGCACTCGCCAGCTCAGACTTACCGCGCTTGCTGCCCTGCAGCAGAAGGCCAACAGGCCATCGGTAGTAGTCTCCTCTGCGCGCGCCCTGATGCAGAAGACACTGCCGGCAAGGATGTTTCGCATGGCCCTGCGGCCCCTACGCGTCGGTAGCTTCGTCCAATTGGATGAGCTGACCGGACGGTGGGTGCAAAACGGTTACGAACCGGTGCAGGTGGTGGAAGAACCGGGAACTTTCGCCCGTCGCGGTGGGATCATTGACATTTGGCCTCCCAATCTCCCCCATCCTGTCCGCATTGACCTGTTTGGCGACGAAGTGGAGACGCTGAGGTCTTTCGACCCGGCAACACAGCGCAGCCAACTGCAGCTACAGAGAGTCTTGATTGGACCGGGCAGTGAAGCTCTCGGAAGCGCCCTCTCCGCAACCAACGGCCGCGCTACGTCCAACGATCTCTCCCCGGCCCAGTTGCTCCCTGACCGGCAGAAAGGCACTTCCCTTGTTCCTGGCTCACTGCAGGATGGGACTACAGTAACAAGAGGAGCCGCGACCGGCCAGGCCGGGGCAGTTGGACTTGAGAATCTGCGTGAGTCACTGCTGCGTGAACCGAACCTGATTCTGGCCATCCGGGAGGAAATCGTCCGCGAACTGGATGACCTTGGCGCCGGTCGAACATTTCGAGGCATAGAGTGGTATCTGCCCTACCTCTACACACGCCCGGCCTCCCTGCTGGATCACCTGCCCGACAATGGCCTGCTTGTCATAGACGACGGCGAGCAGCTGACCGCAAGTCTCAAGCAGGCCGAAGAAGACGCTGCACAGACTTACCAGGAGCTTCTGCGCGGCCACGAGCTTCCATCGAATTTCAGCTCCAGTTTCTTTAACAAGGAAGATATCCTTGACAGGATTGCAACGCGCAGCCCGCTCGTTTTGGGCACAACAGGACTCCCTGGGGACCAAACAGATGCCGAAAGTTCTGTTCTTGCGCGTCAGCTAGTCCCCTCTCCCCACTTTGCCGGTCAAATCAAGCGTATCCTTCAGGAGATGCGTAAGTATGCCAACTCAACAGACAGGGTTGTTCTCATCTCTCGGCAGACCGCTCGACTGCAAGAGGAACTGAGTGAAGCCCATCTGCCTGCGAACCTGATCGTCGACCTCGACGCACCCCCTCTCCCCGGAATCTCTCTCCTGCAAGGGGTCCTGCCTGACGGATTCGCAATGAACGGGTCCTCGGCTCCGGCAAGCGACAGCAATGGTCAGCCGCCTGGTTCACTGCGCCTCTACACCGATACGGAACTGTTCGGCTGGACCCGTCAGGCCCGACAACAGAGGCGCAGGTCCGAATCCTCGGTGGCCCCCGAACTCTTTTTCGCCGACGTCAGCCCCAACGACTACGTTGTTCACATGGAGCACGGCATTGGCTTGTATGAAGGCCTGACAAAACTCGAAATGGGCGGAGTCAAGCGCGAATACCTTCAGGTGAACTATGCCAGGGGCGACAAACTGTACGTCCCGGTTCATCAGGCAGACCGGCTGAGCCGCTATGTAGGAGCCGGCGACTCAGGCATCCCGCCCTCCGTGACGCGTCTGGGCACCAGCGACTGGCAGACGGTGAAGGCGCGCGCCAAAAAGGCCGTCGAAGACATTGCCGAAGATCTGCTCAAGCTCTACGCAGAGCGGGAAGTCGTCCCCGGTTACGCATTCAGTCCCGACGGCCCTTGGCAGGAGGAGATGGAATCAGCCTTCCCCTTCCGTGAAACTGCCGATCAGATCGACGCCATAGTTGACGTCAAACGCGACATGGAAACTGACAGGCCGATGGACCGCATCATCATCGGTGATGTCGGCTACGGCAAGACCGAAGTTGCCATTCGCGCCGCGTTTAAGGCTGTTATGGACGGAAAACAGGCGGCTGTGCTGGTGCCCACTACCGTTCTTGCACAGCAGCATTTCCGCGTCTTCAGCGAACGTCTCAAGCAGTTTCCAATCCTGGTGGAGATGCTTTCACGCTTCCGTACGCAGGCCCAGCAGGTGAAAGTGCTGCAAAAACTGCAGGAAGGGACCGCAGACATCGTCATCGGCACGCACCGGTTGCTCTCTGAAGATGTGCAGTTCAATTCGCTTGGACTTCTCATCATAGACGAGGAGCAGCGTTTCGGCGTCAGCCACAAGGAGCGCCTTAAGCAGATCCGGTCCCAAATGGACGTGCTTACGCTTAGCGCGACTCCGATCCCGCGTACCCTGCACATGAGCCTGAGCGGCGTTCGCGACATGAGCACCATCAACACGCCCCCCAGAGAACGGCTCCCTGTTCGTACCATTCTCTCAGAGTTCGACGATTCACTGGTTCGACAGGCCGTCCAAAGGGAGCTGGAGCGAAACGGTCAGGTGTTCTTCGTCCATAACCGCGTTCGTGGTCTGCAAACTCTGGCGAAACGTCTGCAACGCGAAGTGCCGGAAGCGGTCGTTGCCATCGCGCACGGACAGATGGCCGAGCGCGAACTGGAAGATACGATGATTCGCTTCGCCGACGGCGAAATCGATGTGCTTGTCTGCACAACCATCGTTGAGAACGGGCTCGATATCCGCCGGGCCAACACCATTATCGTAAATCGTGCCGACCATTTCGGACTGGCCCAGCTCTATCAGCTGCGAGGCCGCGTCGGACGCGGAGCCGTGAGGGGCTACTGCTATCTCTTCCACGATCGCCACAGCACGCTGACATTCGACGCCCGCCGCCGCCTGGAAGCCCTGCTCGAAAGCAGCGACGAGTTGGGTGCAGGTTTCCGCATTGCCATGCGAGACCTTGAAATCCGGGGCGCAGGCGAGCTGCTCGGCGCCAAGCAGCACGGCCAGATTGCCAGTGTGGGCTTTGACCTCTATACCCGCCTGCTCGCCCAATCGGTCAATGACCTGCGTGCCATGAGGGAGCGTCTTGCCAAGGCACAAGGAGAGAACGGCAACGTAGCCACAGCGGAAGTCACCAATGGCGAGAATCCGCCCAACGTGCTTCCGCAGCTGCCCGGCGGGGGCGCCTACCCTGTGGCGCTGGACGATCCGCTTGCCCCACCGGTCACCCTTGACCTGCCTCTGCGAGCCGAAATTCCGGCAGACTACGTTGAAGACGAGGGGTTGCGCCTCCAACTCTATCGCCGTATCGCCGGACTGAGCTCTCTGAACGACCTGGAAGAAATGCGACGCGAGATCGAGGACCGCTTCGGCAAAGACCCGGAGGAGAACGCCCTCCCGCACGAATTGGAAAACCTCTTCTACCAGATTCAGGTGAAAATGGAGGCACTGAGAGCCGGCATATTGAACATCGCCCGCCGCCGCGATCAGATCGCGGTCAAACTTCCGGTAGGCTTTCCACTACATGCCATCGGATCATCGGACGTCGTGAAAGGAGAACTGGACGACGGTCCGCGGCGAAAGCTGCAGAGTTTTCTGAGAATGGGGTTGGGGCACACAACGGACGATGGCGAGTTTATTCCCAACAACGCCATCCACGTTGGGCGTGAAGCCATCTACATCCCCATCGATAAGGATGAGCGCTGGCGGACTCTTCTGATAGATTCGTTGAAGGCGCTAAGGGCGGACAAATAGTCGAAAGCGCGACTGTATCCGGTCACCGCAAAGGGGTCTCTCCGACCAAAAGACAAAGTGGTCCTCTTGCCCTGCCGCCGCCAACCTCCATGTCACAAAATGCGGTTCGCTGGCGCTCGCTGACCGGCCTCTGCGACGGCGGCGGCATCGACCAACTGGGCCGCGAGTTGAATGCAGTGCAACGAACTTCCCGATTCTCCACTCAACTCACGTTGGACAGAGGCGCCCACTCAGTCGGCAGCCAGCTTTCCCCCTAAACGGACATATTGCGCATAGTCAATCTCGACGCGACGTCCGATGTATTCGTTGGTCGACGGAGCCTTTCCCTGTGCGGCGGCTAGGCGGTCAGTCATACGGAGCAGGAAGGCGTCTGAACCGGCCCCACTGCCATAACTAACCACCAGGACCAGCTGTCCCTTTTCTGCAACGTCTAAGATCGCCGTCAAGCCGACTAGCGCAGAGCCGGCGTAGGTATTGCCTATCTCTTCGACCAGCATCCCGCTCTGCCACTGTTCTTCCTCAAAACCCAACATGCGCATCGCCCTGACTGGAAACTTCACATTTGGCTGGTGTAAAACGACATGGGCTATCTCCGCCGCAGATATGCCCGATTCCTTCATGATCTCCTCTGCAGCCGGCAGCACGTGGCCGAAGTAGCCAGGATCACCGCTGAAGCGTTCGGCGTGGCTGGGAAACTGGCTTCCAGGCCTCCTCCAGAAGTCAGTCGTATCGGAAACAAAACTCAAACTTTGCTCGATTACGGCAACCGATTCCTCTGCCTTACCGAGAAGCAGGGCCGCCCCGCCCGCGCCTGCCGTATATTCCAGCGCATCACCCGGCCGACTCTGAGCAGTGTCCATCCCTATTGCAAGAGCATAGGCAGCCATCCCGCTCCCTACCAGACCGATCGCAGCCTGCACCGCTTCTGTTCCCGCCTTGCACGCGAACTGCCAGTCCCCGGCCTGCGTGGCTGGTGTGGCGCCTATCGCCTCTGCCACAATCGTTCCGGTGGGCTTGACCGCATAGGGATGGCTCTCGCTTCCCACCCATACGGCTCGAATCTCTTGCGGGTCGATCTGTGAACGCGCCAGCGCATTGCGGGCCGCTTCTATGCTCATTGTCGCCGTGTCCTCATCGAGACCCGGCACCGCCTTCTCCGCTATGGGGCTACTTGCTCCCCGCTTCTTCTGGCCGTTCTGTCCCCCGTCGGTCTGTTTGCCTGCCGCCTCAATCTCGTCCATCCAGATCCTGCTGATCTCCGACCCAGGCAAGCGGAAGCGCGGGACGTAAGACCCGTATCCGACAATCCCTACCTGCAAAACAGGTTGATTCAACATCGGTATTCCTCTCTCCCGCTCCCACTCTCTAGGTGCCTCCAAAGGGCATCAAATCCTTCACCGTCGCAACAGCTCTTTGGCCCGCTCTACCCGAATTCTTCCTTCAGCAACCAACTGTCCTGCGATCTGCTCAACTGCTTCGCCCTCTGCGCCCGCCGCCACCGCAACCTGGCGCGCGTGGAGACGCATGTGCCCCTTCTGAATCCCCGTGGTCGCCAGCGCGCGCAACGCTGCCAGGTTCTGGGCCAGACCGACGGCGGCAACAATTTCGCTCAGCCTTCTCGCGCCCCGCCGCCGTGAATCTCTGCCGGCATCGCCGCCGGCACATTCACCATCAGACCGCGGGCCCTCTTCTGCGGTGACGTCCAGGCCCAGTATCTTCAATGCAATCCGGGCAGAGGGGTGGCTGCGGGTCGCCCCGCCCACCGTACCGACGGCCAGCGGCATCTCCAGACGGCCGTACAAGCTTTCGGAGTCCCCGCAGCCCCGCACATGCCAGTCGGTAAGCGCCCGGTACTGGCCGTCACGCGCCGCCCATGCATGCGCCCCTGCCTCGACCGCACGCCAATCATTGCCTGTCGCCAACAGCACCGCGTCCACACCGTTGAAGATTCCCTTATTGTGAGTCGTGGCTCGATAGGGATCCGCGATGGCAAACGCGTTCGCCTCAGCTACCCCCCGAACTACCTCTCTGCCCGAAAAGTCATCACTGTCAAACGCCCCGGAGGGAATCTCGACTTCGGCCCACGCCCGTCGCCTGTCACTGAGATTGGAAAGGATACGCAATCCCGCTCGCCCTCCGCTGAGCCTCTCAATCAAGGGTGCCGCAGCCTCAGCCGCGGTGTTGGCTGCGTTAGCCCCCATCGCGTCCCGGCAGTCGATCAATAGGTGGACGATCAGCATCGGCCCGGCTGGCGTTTCGGGCAGATGGCGAACTTCGATCCCCTGGGGGCCCCCTCCCAGGCGCGACAACGATGGACTCGTATCGGCGCAAGCCAGGATCTCTTCCTGGGAAGCAAGGATTGTGCTCGTCGCCTTGCACGCGTCTGCCACGTCGAGAAGCTGAATCTGCGCAACCATCACCGGCTCAGTGCTGCCCGTCGAGAAGCCTCCTCCTGACCGCGCCAGCAGCGCGGCGGAGCTGACGGCGGCCACCACCGAAGGCTCCTCAACAGCCATCGGTACGAGGTAGTCCTGCCCGTCAATCAGAAAGTTCGCCCCGATCCCTAAGGGAAGGGTGAACCGCCCCACGACATTCTCGATCATGATTTCGGCCAGTTCCAAGCCGATACTATCTGCTAGCCCCGCTGTCTCTTCCGGAGTCAGGCCCGCCCACGCAGATATCTGGGCAATCCTGTCATCCAGGCTTCGCCTGTAAAAACCCTCTAGTCGGGACGAACGGCTGTCAGTGCTGCCCAAGATGTTTGGCCTGCGGATGGAGTAGCTAGGAAAGGGTGCCGTCATATGACCAGGCATTTTGAAATGCGAACAGTGCCAGTCATCTGCCCAGGACTCACAATCCTAACCTTAGCAGAAGTTGACTATCAATCTCTATCAAATGAGTGTTGGGAAGATTCTGACAGGTACTGGTCAATCAATTGCCATCAGCGTCCTGACCAGAGGTCCCTCAAATAACTGAGGTGCGATGGCCATGCCTGTGACCAGAACAATCGCCATCAAGGAGAATACTACGCCCAGCGGCCTTTCGCGCGGCAACTGAGGATATGCATGTCGCCCAAAGAAGATGCCCACCATTCGCACGAACCCGAATATGACACTGCCGCTTGCAATCAGCACGATCGCAGCAAAGCGCCAATCACCTTCTGCCAGCGCCTGTATTGCCGACCAGTGTCCGGAAAAGCCCGCTGTCAAAGGGAAACCTGCCAGTCCCAGGCTGCCAAGCAGAAAGGCCGCGGTGCTCCAGGGAAGTCGAGCCCCAATACCGTGCAGGTTTTCAGCTTCTAAGCTGCCGGCCGCCTGCCTGATCTGCGAAAGCCCGGCACATGCGCTCATCGCGCTCAATATGCGCAGTGCAAACAGCGAGATTACCAGCGGCAGACTGCCCTCGTCAGAACCGGCCAGGAGCAAAAGAATCAGCCCCCAGTCGTGCAGCATAGCGTAGCCAAGCAAACGACCGGGATGGCTGGCCGCTGCCGCCGCCACCCCACCCCAAACCAATGTGATCGTTGCCGTCGAGGTCAGCCACACGTTTAGGGCGGTACTGTTCAACAACAGTGGAAAGTTCGAAGTGGCTATAAAGTAGAGATAAAGAGCCACCGTCTGGTACAGGAGTATTGTTAACGCCATCGCTATCGGTGGCGAGGACTCGCCCAACTGCGGCTGGCCGCTGTGCAATGGCACCGGCGCCAGGAGAATGAGGAGCCCCACCCCGAGAAGCTGTGCCCCTCCGGCCGCCAGCCGGATATCCTGAGGGTTTAGAGGCAGTTGCTCCATGTTCCATGCGGCGAGCAACACGAATGGCGTCGCCAGTATGGGCGGCAGCATCGCCCGCAAGGAATTCAGCGCCTCGCCGCCGATGCTGACTTGAAGAGGGAATACACTTACCGTCATCACAATTGCCAAAAATACCGGCACCAGAAACACGGGCGAAACCGGCGCATCCACCATCAACGCCATGCCAATGTATCCCGCTCCAACCAGCAACATCGACGGTGGGAAAACTCGCCCTTGGCTCGCCGCCGCCGTCAAGAGCATCCCCGATCCGAGCAGGAGCAGGACGATTGCTACGATCGGTTCATTTGCCTGGGTCAACTGCAGACGAAAACCGTATTGCCATATGCCTGCACGTAAATCAAGTTCGACGGGAACGAGCGGAAGGGTCAGCGGCGGCGCGTCCAGCGGATACTGCCACAGCAACACGCCCACAAGCATCAACATCGCGCCGATTACCAGAGATACACCATGTTCCCAACGGCGCAGGATGTAACTGGAGATTATCGCCAGGAGGAGCAGACTGAACAGGAAAGACGGCAGAGCAAGATGGATCATGGATTGCTGAATGTCGTGGTCCTTGATTCGCCCTTGGGCTGCTCCGGAACTACCGTCTTGCAGCTGTATAGTAACCTGTCAGAAACTGCTCGAAAGCTGAGAATCGCCAAACCATACCAGTCTGCCCGCAATCGGGTAACAATGCCTCAACTGTTTCTGGCCTCTGTATTCCGACGTCGATTGACAAGAGTATAAAACCAGTATCCGATGCCATATCCTAGGACCCTGGCGCCGGAAGCAATGCTGTGACGGCGATGGACGCCTGGTGCCAGGTCCGGGTCGGTGGAGGGTACTTCGATCAGCGTTAGCGCATCGTCCTCAGCAAGAAGCAGGAAGCTGCATGAGAGGGCGACCAGTATCTGCAGAATCCCCAGCAAGACGATTACCGCTGGCAAGGGAAACAGGACTGACAAGAACGCCTGAACCGGAATCAACCACATCAGAAGGCCTATGCTGCCGAACAAGGCCGTCTCCGTCATGCCCAGTGTGATCAGGGCCACCGCTGCAAACCAGATGAATAGCACCTTGGTGGCGTCCTCAAGACGGGGCAAATCAATACCTTCGGTCGCTCTCCAAACCAGAAGAGCCGTTATTCCCAATATCAACATCCGAAAGAGCCTCGAACTGAATTCCCCCGAAGTTCGGACCTGAACGTTGCTTGTCTGCAGGATGGAAAGTAAGAGAATCAGGCAGCCCAGCGCCTGCACGCCAAAGTGGACCGTCGGCCAGGGCGCTGCCAGACCGTACACTGTGCCAGTCAGTACGCTTGTGCCCAGCTGCACCAATAGGATTCCGGGCAGCGCGATCCGCCAGTCCCATAGGATCACAGGAATGGCCGCCGCCAAGCCTAAGAGCACATGCACTGGTACCGAAGCCCAAAACGCAGCCATGTATCAAGTCCGTCCTGCACTAATGCCAGGCAAACAAGCTTCTCGAATGCCAGTGGTCCTCGTCCAATGCAGCGCACTTCAGTTCGGAGGTTCGAACCCTCCGCTCTCATGCGGTTGCTGTTCATGCGCTCAGTAGCAAGTAGCCAATGATGCCAAAGACCACGACCCACCCCATGTGGCCGCCGCCCTCGACAATTTCCAGGCCCACATCCCACACCGCGCCCGCCCGTCCCGTGCCCCACCTGGTAAGACGCGAAATCCAATCCAGCGTGGCGAGACGGGCAATCCGGCTCGACCATGCCCGAAGTGTCGGCAGCGTACCCGGTCTGTTGTCGCTGGCACTAAGTGCATCTCTAACCTGTGTGCGGGCTATCGCCAGGAAAATCCCCAATGTAAGTGGTCCGGCAAGTGTCAACCAGACCTGCCAGCCCGCAACCGCACTAGGGGGATTCCCTGCCCCGCGGGGAATGGCATCCGGAAGGTTGGCGAGGTTTGTCATCATCGCTGGAAAGAGGCCGGCAGTCGCCAGCGGAATGGCGAGTACAACCACGTACGCCAGGAGTCGGCCGATTACCCATGCGTTCGGGCTCAGTTCCCATACCGAGCCCTCTGGCTCACCATCCCAACTCCGCAACAGAGAGGAGACGTATATCATCTGGGTCACTACGTATGCTGCAAAAAGGGGCCACATAAGGACCCCGAGTCTACCGCAAAGAGTGTTCGCGTCCGGACAGCTTCCTACCACCAACAGCTGCGCCACCACCGATTGGGTTAGAAATCCTGGCGTAAATGGAACGCCAACCAGGGCCAGGACGCCTACGCTTATCGGAATCTGCCAGTGCCAGGCGCGCCAGATTCGTTCACCAATCAGCCAGAGGCCGCCCCCCAGCGCAAATGTCGTCGTCGGCCACAAAACTGCAGCCGGCCCTCGGATTTCAGACAGAATACTCGTTAGCCCTGCGATGCCCACCGCAGTGATCAGTACAAATGTGGTGTGTTCCTGCCTGGTCGTGGTCGTGAAAGTGGCAATCGCAGAACCGAGCAGACCCAGAAGTGCCAGGGCTACGATTTCAGGGCGCGCAAGTAGCTCCTCTCCCGCCAGGCCGCTGGACCAACCCAGCAGCCACAGTCCGCATAACGCCGGCGGCATCTGGTCGATTAGGCGGTCTGGCATGTAAAGCCTTTCACCTCTGTGAGGCAAAAGCCACAGATGCAAAGGATAGACGCCGGCCCTGATGACGCCGGCGACCAGCATCAGAATCACCGTCTCCTGAGGCAGCCGGCCCCCAGCCAGAAGTTCGGCCGGTCCACTTTGCCCGGCGGGAAGCAGCCCAATCAGCAGCAGCAGCGCACCCATCATGCTCAAGCCTTGAAACTGGCGCGTTGGCGACGGCCCGGGCCCTTCGGGCACGACCGTGCTGCGGGCAATGACAAATAGGTCCATCACAACCCACATTAGAGTTACGGTGAGGAGATTACCGCTGCTGACGAAGAAGAGGGCGCTCGAGATGGCGTTTAGAGACAGTGCAAGAGTCATCGCTCTGCCATGCCAGTTCTCTTCCAAAGTCAATTCGCTGTTCGGCGAGGAAATGCCGCTGAACAGCAGCCCTCCCCCGCCGAGCAGAAGGATGAGGCAGGAGACATACCAGTTCCAGCCGTTACTGACCCAAAGGAGGTCGGCGCCCGGCGAGAAAAAAGGTTGCCAGGGAATGGAGTAAGCCGGGGCGGTGGGCTGAACGCGCAGCGCTACCGTCATGGCGGCAGCGATTAACCAAAAGAGAAGGGCAATCCCACTGAGGATTCCCGTCGGACTGCCAAAAGCCTGCCAGCGGGCGGCCGGTCGCACAAAGCCGCCCATAATCCAGAGTACAATACTGCCCAGGGTCAAAATGAGCGGTGGCCCGACGGGAACAACCAACGCCGTCCAAGGCAAGGCGAAACTGTCCATATCTGACAATTCTAGCACAGCCAATTCCATGCTCGAAACAGTTCAGGATTAACGCGTGCATCCCAATATAGGGGCGCACTTCCCCATGCCTCAGGTCGCTGAGGAGCCCCAACCATCTCACGTTCAACTCTGAGCCAGGGGAAGCGCAGGAACTGCCCCCTAACCACCAAAAACTAAAAACTGACTACTAAAAACTGCAGTTCTGGGCGGTCGGGCCTATTCG
>VXOE01000241.1 GCA_009840225.1 Caldilineaceae bacterium SB0662_bin_25
CGTCAAACCCAGTCCGCAACTCCAGGACAGCTTTCCGCATGTAGACGTCTTCATGCCCCCCAGCGAGCCGGCCCCCCTGATCACCTTCCTGCAGCAGGACGAGATTGCGGCCGAATCCACTCTCTTAGAGAAGGAACATTTGGCCCGCCGCCACGCCCTGCAAGATGACGTGCATCCGCCCGTCGCCGGTCAGTCAATCCGGCGCCTCACCATGAACGGCCAGGCCGCCGTGACCGCCCACGTGCCCGTTGTCTACGGTTGCAGCCACGCCTGCACCTTCTGCATAATCCCGTTCCGCCGCGGCATCGAACGCAGCCGGCCGGTGCACGAAATCGTAGCCGAAATCCGCGGCCTGGTCGCCCAAGGCGTTCGCGAGGTCACGCTTCTCGGCCAGATAGTCGACCGCTATGGCCATGACTGGCGCAACGGCGCTTCCTCTGAGATTTCAATACCGGGCAGACCCGATTTAGCCGACCTGCTCCACGCTGTCCACGAAATCGAAGGGCTCTGGCGCATACGCTTCCTCACCAGCCACCCCAACTACATGTCGGACAGAATCCTTGAAGCGGTACGCGACCTGCCCAAAGTGTGTGAGCATATCGAAGTACCGATCCAGGCCGGCAATGACGAGGTCCTCGCTCGCATGAAACGCGGCTATACACAGGCACAGTACCGCGGTCTCGTCGAGCACATCCGGACGACCGTTCCGCAGGCCGCGATCAACACCGACATTATCGTCGGCTTCTGCGGCGAAAGCCCCGCACAGTTCGACGAGACGCACCAGCTCTTGGCCGACCTGAAGCTGGACAAAGCCCACCTTGCCCGTTACAGTCCGCGGCCGGGCACCGTCAGCCAACGGCGCATGGCAGATGACGTGCCGGAAGAAGAAAAGGTCCGTCGCCACAAGGCGCTTGAGCAACTCCAGGAGCAGGTCTGCGCCGGGATTAACGCCCGGCTGCTTGGCGAGTCGGTCGAACTGCTCATCGAAGAAAAGCACAAAGGCAAGTGGCGCGGCCGTACGCGCCAGAATAAGTTGGTTTTCGTCAATGTTGACGACCGCTCAGGGGATCTGCGCGGGCGCCTTGTCGAAACGCAGATCACCTGGACCGGCCCGTGGAGCATGCAGGGCCGCTTTGTCCGAGATGTATCACCGGTCGAAGCGTGAGCGCATGCCGGTGTTTGCCACGCAAGCAAACGCTGAGATGAATCCAACAAGCGGGCCGCGGCCTGGTCGGTTGTCGCCAAAATGAACTCCCTATCCTTCAATATACTCCTCTTCCTTGTCGGCTTCGCATTCCTGACCGGCGGAGCCGATTTCCTTGTGCGCGGCGCCAGTCGCTTGGCCGTCCGTCTTAACATTCCTCTGGTCGTAATCGGACTGACCGTCGTAGCCTTTGGCACCAGTCTTCCCGAACTGGTCGTCAGCCTGATAGCCAACCTACAGGGCGGCAGCAAGGCCAACCTCGCCATCGGCAACGTCGTCGGCAGCAACATCGCAAACCTGGCCCTGATCCTCGGTGTTGTCACCATACTGCGCCCTCTCTCTGTCGACCGCCAGTTGATCCAGCGCGAATACCCCCTCATGATCGGTGTTTCGTTGCTGTTCACTGCTATGGCATGGGACGGGCACATTGCTCGCTGGGAGGGAATCCTTCTCTTCCTGGGCCTGATTGGATTCATCTATTGGAGCTACGTTGGCAGCCGTTCGCTCGCCGAGGAGAAAGAAAGCGAAGCGCTTGAGTACATTGGCGGGGAGGCGGCGGCCGGTTCCTCTTCTGAAGAAGCAGGGGAAACCGCCGCAGACATAGGGGAAGACGCCGAAACCGATCTGGCACAGTCTCAGGAGAGAATCGCCCGCGCCACCAGGAATCCACTGCTGCCTGCCGCCATTTCCGGGCTCTTCCGTTCACTCCTTCTCCGCGACATCGGCATGGTCGTGATCGGCATCGCCGTTCTCGTCTACGGCGCTGACCTTCTCGTCGATTCGGCTACCTTCATCGCCAGATACTTTGGCGTGAGTGAGCTCGTGATCGGACTCAGTCTGGTCGCCTTGGGGACGAGCCTGCCCGAGCTGGCAGCCTCCGTGGTGGCAATCCTGTACAAGCGCGGCGACATCGCTCTCGGCAATCTCGTCGGCAGCAATCTCTTCAACATGCTGGCGATCGTTGGCATCACGGCCGGCGTCCGGGCCCTGCCTGCCCCCCTCAGCATGCGTTGCGTGGACTTCCCCGCCATGCTCCTGGTGGCAACGCTTCCTCTTCTTCTTGTCCTGCGGCCGCCCCACGTGGTAAATCGCTGGAAGGGGGCCACAATGCTGACCCTCTACTTCGCCTATACGATAGGGATTTTCATCATTGAACAGGGGAATGGCATCTGCTGAGTCAATAGCAGCAACCAAGAAAACAACAGCCAGTGCAAAATTACTTCAGGAAGCGCCCTGCCCATCTCCGCCTCCAGGCAAGGCGATTGGATGAGCCGGTGCATCCCAGTATGGGGGTGAACTCTCGCAATCCTCTGGAGGCAACCAGGCCACGGTCAGTTCCCACTACAGTTCCCGCAAGAACAAGCGCCGTCTCTGACCACTGGCTACTGACCACTGACCACTGCAGTTCTGGGCGGTGGGGGGGGGTCTGGCCGGCCCCGGGGG
>VXOE01000377.1 GCA_009840225.1 Caldilineaceae bacterium SB0662_bin_25
GGGCCCCCCCCCCCCCCCCACGCCCCCCCCAACAACATCCGTCGCCGACCGGGTGGCGATATTCGAACAGGTGCCCAGTCGAACGTGTCTAGCCAGACCACGTCCCGCCAGTCCCATCAGATCCCCGTAGGCGCCGGCCTTGCCCCTGCCCTCGCATCCTCCCCAACTGACGGACTCCACCATACGGCCAGGCCTGGCCCCCGCACTGCGTCTCGCCAAAAGACGGCAAACTGTTTCAGCCACCGCTGGCGCCGATTCCCCGCCTGACTGTTCCCACTCCAAATCAGCGTTGCACCCCCCAAAGCAATCTGTCCCCAATCCCCCCGACCTCTATCCGATGCAGGCCCAATGAGATGGCTGTTTGCCCTCCAATTCTGGCGAAAGGTCAATAGCTGACTTGGAAGCGAACGCGAGGAGCGCAACCTACATCCGCACCTGAATCGCACTGCCGCTTTCGTAACGGCGCAGGCCGCGGTAGAAGACGAAGACGGACAGCAACAGAAAGACCGCGCCGCCGGCGCAGATCTGGGCTAGCTGCAACAGATCAAAACTGCGCACAAACTCTGCCGGCAGTGCCCCGATGAAGGCCGCCGGAATCAGAGTGAACAGCAGCAGCTTGGCCGTACCGTCGAAGAGGGTGATCGGATAAAGAGAAAAGGTGACAATCGCATTGAACGCGTGCCTCGTCAGCAGGCTTGTATTGCCAATCCAGAAGGTTAGGCTCTGTACCAGGACAAGAAAGGAGATGAGTACGGCTATCGAAGCCAGGCAGCCCAGCGTGAAGCGCAGTAACATCAGGCCGCCAAACGAACCCGAGAAGTAGATTGCGGCGCCAAAGCTGAACAGACCGTACGTGAAGTCTCCCGCAGATGACGCGTTGCTGCTGCTGGCCAGTGCATGCAGAAGTACGGGACGCGGCAGCGACAGATAGTAGTCCATCTGACCGTTGGCGATCAGCGGCGACAGTCGCACCGCATTCCCGAACAGGTACGTCCCCGCTCCGAATCCGGTCGCGACGACGCCGAACAGGAACAGCATGTCGACCAGATCCCAACCGTTTATCTCTTCAAAGCGCGCAAAAAATATGATCCAGAAGACGAAATAAAGGGCGTTGTTGAGCATCATTCCAAACACCTGCGTCAGGAATGAGACACGGTACTCCATCGCGCTCAGAAGATTCGTCTTCCACAGCGCCATAACAAATGCAAACTGCCGGCCCATGGCTCAACCCCCGTTTATCACCAGGCGCGCCACAACCCTTCTGTAAATCACCCATACGATACCGCCGACAACTGCCAGCCAGATGCACTGCTGCAGGAAGACGTGCCCCAGCCGCGCCAAGCTCGGCTCGACGAACAGACGCGCCGGCCCGTATATGATCCAGGCGAAGGGCAAATTGAGCGAGATCGTCTGCAACCAGGCCGGGAAGAAATCAAGCGGAATCAGCACCCCGCCCAGCAGCAGCAGGAACTTCTGGTAGATCCAGCGGAAGGCATTTGTCTCCTCGACAACAAACGCACTCAGGCCGATCAGCGCCGAAAAGCAGAAGTCCAGCAGCCACGAAAGGACCACAGCCGCACCCGCGAATACCCAGCCCGCTATCCCCGGCGGCGGGCCCACCATCAGCCAGACCACTGCGCTGCCAATTAAGAGGTTGCCGCCAAAGGCCAGAAGGCTGTCGCCCAGCCCCGCGGCGAAGTGATAGTAAATGAAATTGAACGGCTTGTTCAGCAGATAGGCGACGCTGCCATCCTTCACCTGCTCAGAGAATGTCTCCGACAGGTCATGCTTGCTCAGCATGACCGCCTCCGCCATCATCAGGTACCACATCGTGTCCGCCAACGTTAGCCCGGCAATTGAGTTCGCGCCCATCGCGCCGTACGTAACCCGCCACAGGTTCATGAAGATCCACATGAAGAGGACGATCAGCAGGCTTCGCCCCAGCAAGTCGATCGGGTAGGCAAGGCTGTTCAGCAACTGCGTCCGAAAGACGGCCCAGTATTTCCCGGCCACCGCCGCTGCCGAATGTTCACGTACGCGACCCTCGCCAGCCAGAGCCCCTGCCTCCTTGCTACGCACTTCTAAGCCTCCGTACGCGCGTAAATGGCGCTGATTACATCCTCAAGTGACGGCTCTGAAACAGTGACGTCAGCCAAGCTGCCCGCGGCCGCCAGGCCGCTGATCACCGGCTCCACCGGCGTGACCCTCGTATCAAATCGCATCTTCGCCCCGTACCGACCCACCTTGACCATCTCCACGCCCGGCAGGCTGAAATCCGCGGCCAGCTGCTCGTTATAGCGCACGTCGACAGTCTTTACCGTCAGATAGCGCCGCTTTAACGACGACACCTTGTCGCGATAGACGATCTCGCCGTGATTGACGATGATCACGCGCCTGCACAGCGTCTCGATGTCACCTGCATCGTGGCTCGTCAGCAATACGCCCACGCCTTCAAGTTCATTCATGCGCTGAATCGTCAAGCGCAGCCGCTGCTTGGCCACCACGTCGAGACCGATCGACGGCTCATCCAACAGCAGAACGCGCGGCCTGTGCAGTAATGAAGCCGCAACTTCGCAGCGCATCCGCTGGCCCAGCGACAGTTTTCGCACCGGCGTCTCCAGCAGCTCCTCGATCTCAAAGGCCTCTGCCAGGAAGGCGATACGGCGCTTCAGCGACTTGTCGTCGAGTTCGTAGATCTTGCCGAAAAGGTAAAATGTATCCACCGCCGGCAGGTGATACCAAAGCTGAGGACGTTGACCGAATACCGATCCGATCTGAAAGGCAAGCGCCTGGCGATCCTGCCAAGGCACATGTCCCAGTACCGCCGCCTCGCCGCTGCTTGGATGCAAAATACCCGTCAGAATCTTGATGGTGGTCGACTTGCCCGCCCCATTGGGTCCGATGAAGCCCAGCAGCTCCCCATCCTCCATCTCGAATGAAAGACCGCGCACCGCCTCGATCGACTCGTATGTCGGTCGCCACAGCGCGCGCAAACTCCCCCGCAGACCTGCCGCCTTGCGCTTCAATTGAAATGTCTTACGCAGTTCGCGTACCGAAATGGCGGGCATGCTTCATTGTCCGACTCGAATGACAACTGTACGACTCCAGTACATGCAATAGGTGGCAAATGCCGACTTCGGCACCACCTGTGGTCATTATTAGCGCGGATCGGCATCATCGCCAAGATAAGGGAGGAATGAACTGAAAGCCGACCCCTGCGCGGTTTCCCCAATCGGCCTCGAATTTGCTAAAATCGGCACCAGTCCGTACGTTCGGAGGCATGGGAATGACCCCTGCTCTCGGAACTGCTTTTCTGTCTGTCCGAACCAAGCGAGGCGTCCGATGAAAAGTCTTTCAACTTTCGAAATTCGCAAACGGTTTCTCGAATACTTCCAGGAACGGAACCACCAGATCGTCGATAGCAGCAGTATCGTGCCTGCAGACGATCCGACGCTGCTTTTCGTCAACGCCGGCATGGTGCAGTTCAAGGATCTCTTACTCGGCCTGGAGAAGCGCGGCTACAATCGCGCCACCACCTCCCAGAAGTGCCTGCGCGTAAGCGGCAAGCACAACGATCTGGAAAACGTCGGCCCCAGCCCCCGCCACCATACATTCTTCGAAATGTTGGGCAACTTCTCCTTCGGCGACTACTTCAAGCGTGACGCCATTCAATTCGCCTGGGATCTGCTCGTCAACAATCTGGGTCTCTCCCTCGACCGGCTCTGGTTTTCCGTCTACACCGATGACGACGAGGCCGTTGCGCTGTGGGAAGAGGTCGGTGCGCCCCCCGAACGCATCCTGCGATTCGGCAAAAAGGACAACTGGTGGGAGATGGGCGATATCGGCCCCTGCGGACCTTGCACTGAAATCCACTACTACTGGGGCGATCTCGAAGACCAGGTCGCCGACGGCGTCAATGTCGATGACGAATACCTGGAAATCTGGAACCTCGTCTTCATGCAATACGAGCAGCGCGAACCCGGCGGCGAGCTCATCCCTCTCCCCAAGCCCAGCGTAGACACCGGCGCCGGCCTGGAACGCCTGGCCTCGATACTGCAGGGCAAGGACAACAACTACGATACCGACGCCTTCACACCCATCATGGATCGCATCCAGGAACTCCTGGGCCATTCCGACGCCCAGCGCCAGGAGCATCTCGTCGGCTACCGCGTTATCGCCGACCACGGGCGCGCCATCACCTTCCTGATCAGCGACGGCGTGATGCCCGGCAACGAAGGCCGCGACTATGTTGTACGCATGATCCTGCGCCGCGCTGCCCGCTTCGGCAAACTGATCGGTTTCAAGGAGCCCTTCCTGGCCGACATCTGCCGCGTCGTCATTGCCGAGTTCGGTGCGCACTACAAGGTGTTACAGGCCAACGAGGACTTCATTGTGCAAACCGTAACCGCCGAGGAGGAGCGCTTCCAGCGCGCCTTGACCACCGGGCTTTCACTCCTCGACGGGCTGATGGCTCGTCTGCGTGCCGGAAATATCCGCCTAATCCCCGGCGAGGACGCCTTCCGACTCTGGGATACCTACGGCTTCCCCCTGGACATTACCCGCGACATCGCACAGGAAAACGGCTTCGACGTCGACGAGGCCGGCTACCAAACCGCCCTCGAGCAGCAGCGCCGCCAGTCCGGCAGCGACCAGCAGGGCGCCGCCGCCGACGTTTCCGTCTACGTCTCTACGTTGGCCGAGTTGCGAAGCCGCGACCTTCTCGGCGAAGATGGCGTGCGCCAGCTGATCTACGCAGACGCCGAGGATTCAGGGACAACCGTCATCGGCCTCGTGAAGGACGGCCACGCGGTCGACCAGGCTCACGCCGGCGATGAGGTCGAGCTCATCCTCCCCGAGACGCCCTTCTACGTCGAGAGCGGTGGCCAGGTCAGCGACACCGGTGAAATCGAATACTTCCCCGAAGACATGCAAAAGCCCGTCTGGTCGGTACGCGTCCATGCAATGCGGCGCCCGATTCCCGGCCTGATCGTCCATGTAGGCAATGTCACCAGCGGCACGGTCAAGGTCGGCGATCCAGCCTACGCCCTCATCGACACCGAACGCCGCTGGGACATCATGCGCAACCATACCGCTACCCATCTGCTGCACGCCGAACTACGCGGCCAACTGGGTGAGCATGTGCGCCAAAGAGGCTCCCTGGTGGCCCCCGATCGGCTGCGTTTCGACTTCTCCCACCCGCAGCCGGTCAGCACAGATCAGTTGCGCGCCATCGAGCAGGCGGCCAACCAAGCCGTGCTTGACAACCACCCTGTCAAAGATCGCTGGACCGGCTTTGACCGTGCCGTGGCCGAAGGCGCCCTGGCCTTCTTTGAAGAGAAATACGACGACACCGTTCGCGTGATTTCAATCGGCGACGGCGGCGAAGCCGTCTCCCAGGAGCTGTGCGGCGGCACGCACGTGGGAACCACCGGCGAGATCGGCCCGTTTCTCATAACAAGTGAAGGCAGCAGCGCCGCCGGCGTGCGCCGCATCGAAGCGGTAACCGGACGCGCCGCCCAGGCCGTCCTCTCCGATCGCCTGGCCGCGCTAGACGCGGTCGCCGCCGGGCTGCGCGTCCAGCCCGAACAGACGGTAGAGGCAGTGCACCGGCTGCAGGAACACAACCGCCAGCTCGAACGTGAACTGGAGCAGACGCGCGCCAAGCTCAGTCGCCAGCAGAGCGAGACCCTGCTAGACCATGCCGTGCGCCTGAACGGCCTTGCCGTCCTCGCCGAGCAGGTGGAGGCGAATGACGTCGATGCCCTGCGTCAGATGACCGACTGGTTCCGCGACAGGCTGGGCAGCAGCGTCGTCGTACTCGGCTCGGTCATTAACGAAAAACCGATGCTTGTGGCCGCGGCCACCGACGACGCCATCGCAAAGGGCATCCACGCCGGTAATCTCGTGCGTGACGCGGCCAAAATCGTTGGCGGCGGCGGCGGCGGGCGCCCCAACATGGCCCAGGCCGGTGGCCGCCACGCCGACAAACTGCCTGAGGCCCTTGGTCAGGTGGCCGGCTGGGTCGAGGCCAATCTTGGCTAGGCGGAGCGCAGGCAGCGGCTGCCAACTTCGTATAGCCTGATTCCAGGGCCGGGTCATTCCTGTGGCAGAGATTCTGACCGTAGAACACGATATTCGAATCGAAGTCCTCCGCCAGCAGCTGGCGCGCATAGGCCGCGGCGCGGTGGCCGTCGTCCTGCCCAGCGGCTGCGCGCAGTTGGAAAGCCTGCCGCGTCTGCGCCTGCTGCAACGCCAGTCCCAGCGCCTCGGCCAGGACCTGGCGCTGGTAACCCGCGATCCGACCATTCGCCAGAATGCCAAACGGTTGGGCATCCCCGTGTTTGGCAGCGAAGCCGCCGCGCGCTGGCGCCGATGGCGTACACACGGCGTCACGCCGCATATCCAGTCTAACCGGACCGGCGCATGGCTCCCGGAGCCCCCTCACTGGCGCAGAAGCAACGGCTCGATCGATCCCAAACTGCACGCGCGTCCCAGCCTTGACCGAATACGCCGCCGCCGTATTCGCGCTACCAGGCGCTATCACGCCGCCACCCCGCTCTGGCTGCAGCTCGTGGGATACCTGCTTGTGGGCCTCTTCCTGGTCACATTTCTGAGCGGGTTCGTATACTACGTGCTGCCCGCAGCCACGGTCACGCTTGTACCCGGTCAGCGTGCACTTGAAACGACCGTTCTGCTAACGGCCGATCCCCAGCTTGAAGCATCCGACCTCGAGCAGGGGTTGTTGTCGGCCCGACTGATCGAGACGACGGTTGAAGCAACCGGCGCCGTTTCCACAACCGGCAGCGGCTGGTCTGAAGTGGATCTGGCCACAGGAAAGGTGGTCTTTACCAACCAGACAAACGCGACGGTGCGCATCCCGGCCGGTACGATCGTATCCACCAGCACAGGAGACGACGTCGATTTCCGCATCCTTGAGGATCTTGAGATCGCTGGCCCGTTAGGCACGCAGGCCGAAGTCGAAATCGAAGCGACCGAACCGGGCATCCTCGGCAACGTGCCCAGCAACAGGATCACCACAGTCGCCGGCGGTCTCCGCACACGTGTCCGCGTGACCAATCCGGAGGCCACCGCAGGCGGGGCCAATGCCCGCGTGCGTCTCGTCACCCAAGAGGACAGGGACAGGCTTCTTGACCAGGTCTACAGCAGTATCCGCGAAGTCGCCCACGAGAGGCTGTCGGTGGAGCTGGGCCCGGATGAGTGGATGCCCGAAGATACCATCCTGACCTGGATTACTGCCCAATTCTTCGACCAGTTCAACGATGAGCCTGCCGACGAGCTCAACCTCACCCTGCGAGTCCTGATCCAGGGAAGCGTGATTAACCGGTCAGAATCCGAAGAGGCCGCCATGGTGGCCCTGCGCAGCGAAGTGCCCGAACGCGGCCAGCTCGTGGCGGAATCGATAAGCTTCACCGTCGAACCCAATACGGTCGTAACCGGCCGCACACTGCGTTACGCCGTGACCGCAAGCGGAAACTACGTCATCCCTATCGACGTGAGAGCCGTCAGCCGCGCCGTAACCGGTCTGAACACCGAAGAGGCAGCCAGCAGACTGCAGGAAGACTGGCTTCTGGCCAGAGCACCGGAGTTCTACCAGGACCCCGCCTGGTTCGCCACGCTCCCCCAGATCGCCAGTCGCATCCAGGTGCGTGTCGAATTGAGCGAGGCTGCACGCAGCGGGCAGTAGTCTCCCTTTACCGATGACCCAACCCACCCCTCCTGATTTTTCCATGCCCCCGGGCAAGATTATTGCCCTGGACGTGGGAGACGCCCGCATCGGCGTCGCCGCCTGCGATCCACTCCGCCTGACCGTGCGCCCACTCCATACGCTTCGCCGCCGTAACCGCCGCGCCGACTTCGACGCCCTCGCCAAAATCTACGCAGAAGAGGAGGCTGTCCTGATCGTCTGCGGGCTGCCCTGCAACATGGACGGCAGCAAAGGCCCGCAAGCGCGTAAGGTCCGCAACTGGGCAGCGCGCTTCTCGCGCGCCCTGCGTAACATCCGCGGCGCCGAGGTACCCCTGGTATTCTGGGATGAACGCCTCAGCAGCTTTGACGCCGACCAGTGGATCGCAGCACAAGGGTCACACCCAGCCGGACAGGACGCTGTCGCCGCTGCGGTGATTCTGCGCAGCTATCTGGATGTTCAGAGGAGCGGTCAGTAAATCAATCGCACGTGTCAGGTGAAATCTCTTAAACTGATGTGGCTCTGCGCAAATGGTAATCCGCGGGAGTTCTTTGAGAGAATCTACCCCTACGGCAAACTTCGTCCTTACTTCGCCAGTAACCGGCAGGCGGATCAACTCACTTTCAATGATATTTGTCGCCATGCCGCCAGGCACAGCCTGATCAGCGGCGACGCATGTGAACGCTGGCTCGAATACCGTGCACTTCGCAACGAGACCGCGCACGATTATGGCGAACAATTCGCTGAAAGAACGCTGGAGATGCTGCCGCAGTTTGTCGCTGACGCAGAGGAGTTGGTAAACGTAATCGAGGAGGACCGGGATAGCTGACCGGCTGCACCTGAAGCGGAGGCATCGCCGCATGCTCGAAGACATACTGCGTGCCCACGTGCCGGAAGTCGAAGTATGGGCTTACGGCAGTCGCATCACCGGGCACAGCCACGACGGCAGCGATTTGGACCTGGTATTGCGCAGTCCAGAACTGAAGGAAATCCCGATCGGCCAGCTTGTAGACTTGGAAGAGGCCCTTCGCGAATCAACTATCCCTTTTTTCATCGAAGCCCGGGATTGGGCGCGCTTGCCCGATAGCTTTCATCGCGAAATCACTCGCGACTTTGTTGTGCTGGTGGGCCCGACCTGAAGGCCATACCTCAACGCAGATTAAGGATAGATGCCCCGATACTTCACCGCATCCACAATCCGCTGGATCGCGATTGTGTAGGCCGCCGTCCTCAGGTCCTGACCGGTCTGCAGAGTGACCGCCAGCACATCGTCCAGGTTGTCCAGTAGCTTGCGTTTCATCTGAAGCCGGATTTCGCTCTCATCCCAGGAAAAGGCCTGCAGATCCTGCACCCATTCAAAGTAACTGACCACCACACCGCCGGCATTGCACAGAATATCCGGAATGATCAGGACGCCCTTGTCCTCCAGAATGCGGTCGGCTTCCGGCGTAGTCGGCCCGTTGGCCCCCTCGGCGATGACGCGGGCGTTAATCTTGTCCGCATTCTCTCTTGTAATCTGCCCTTCCAACGCCGCCGGAATCAGAACGTCCACTTTCAATTCCAGCAGCTCTTCGTTCGTTAGAGAATCAGCGCGCGGATAGCCGACGACCGACCCCGTCTCTTCAGCGAAGCTCTTCAGATGGCGCGGGTCAAGCCCCCGTTCGTCATACACCGCGCCGTTCACGTCGCTGACGGCTACCACCTTGGCGCCCCGTTCGTGCATTGCCCTTGCAGCCCAACTACCGACATTGCCGAACCCCTGTATCGCCACCGTTGCATCCTCTATGTGAAGCCCCATGCGGCGGCGCAGCATAGCCCTTGTTATGTAGGTGATGCCGAGACCGGTCGCGTACTCCCTGCCGGCAGAACCGCCCACGGCCAGCGGCTTACCGGTCGTCACCGCCGGCACCGAATAGCCCCGATTCATCGAATACGTGTCCATCACCCACGCCATCACCTTCGCATCGGTTCCCACGTCTGGCGCCGGAATGTCCATCTCCGGGCCAATAAAGAGACTGATCTCCGACGTGTAGCGCCGGGTCATCGCCTGCAGTTCCCTCTCCGACAGCTCCTTTGGATTGACGATGACACCACCCTTGGCGCCCCCATACGGCAGATTCATCAACGCGCACTTCCACGTCATCCACATGGCCAGTGCACGTGATTCGTCCAGGGTCACGTCCGGATGGTAGCGGATACCCCCTTTTGTGGGTCCCAACGCCGTGTTGTGATGCACTCGGAATCCGGTGAAATTTCGCAACGAGCCATCATCCATCTCTACCGGAAAGTGCACGATCAGTTCCCGGCGCGGCATACTCAGATGCGCGCGCAAATCGTCGTCAAGATCCATGGCTCTGGCGACGCGATTCAACTGTTCCTGTGCCACGGAGAATGCGCTGGCGCGCTGAACTGGGTGGGGCTGCGTTGGCGCCAATTCGGTTTCAGTTGGTTGGGATTTCGGAGTAACGTGTTGCTTGGAGGCACCGCCTGCTGGGGTAGAAGGCGTATCTGAATCTCCAAGTGAAGGGGCAGAAGCGTTGTTCTCGCCGGCCTCGGAGCGGGATGCAGACTGGTCATTCGAGCCGCTAGCTTCCCGCGCCGAGGAATTCGCGTTGTGCCGTCTTTTCGTCATTGAAAAACTCTCTTTGGTTGTAAACTCAGACACAGCCGTCTGAGTCGCATATAGCAGCTGCAGACAGAGTTCTTGCGCACGGCTGGCACGCTGCAGGTTGTGTGCCGCGCCTACTTCATCAGCCCTCCCAAAAATGTCGCCGTGCGCCTCGTCGCCTCTGCCGGCGTCATGTCGCCGCCAAATGCCTGGTGCATCGTGACATAGCCGTCATAGCCTATCGTTCGCAGACCGTCGAAGATCGCCGCAAAGTCGATGCCGCCGGGCGCGTCCAGGGGACGCAGCGTTGACTTGACCATACCCCGCGTCCACGTCTCCATCGGTTGCAGGCCGTCCGGTTCGGGCGTGTGGTTCTGCAGATATACGTTGAACAGCCAAGGCTGAAACGCGCGCAGCGTCGACTCGCCGTACACCTGGCCGCATAGGGCCAGATTGGCGGGTTCATAGATAATGCCGAAATTGGGCCTGCCCACCTCCCTGAGCACCGCCACTGACCCCGCCACCGTCTCAAACAGACTGCGCGTGTGGCTCTGATGGGCCAGGCGGATGCCCCGCTCGCGGGCCTCGTCGGCCGCCCGCCGCGCATGCACGATGTCCTCCTCCTTCTTCATGCAGATGCGGATCAAGTCCGCGCCCAGCGCCTCCGCCAGGTCCAGAGAAGGCGTGATGTTCCGTAGGCTGTTCGGCCCTTCTTCGCTGTTCTCCGGGACGGGAAAATCAGCCGTCACCATCGAGATGGTCAGCCCCTGTTCTCTTACCGTGCCCTTAACGCGTTCCGCAGTGCCCGCAGGGCTTTGCACCCCCACAACCGACGCACGCATACACAGGGCCTCGTAACCGGCCTCCGCCGCGATGCGCGCCAGCTCCTCCAGCGGTATAGCGCTTTCCCGTTTGTTGTTGAAGCTCTCCGCGACCCGTACCGAAAGTGATAGTTTCATAGGTTCGAGTATACCTGATCCCTGATTAATTGGTAAGAAAGTTTCTGTGTTATCCTGTCATCACCGTCGGCCAGTCGCTACACATGAAGGCAGCCACTGGCAACCAGCCACAAGCAGCATACAATGCGTGTATTTCTCGACCAGCTGGGTTGCCGGCTCAACTTCAGCGAAAACAGCACACTTGCAGGCCGCCTCAGCGCTGCCGGTCATCGCATCGTCGGCGAGCCCGAAGACGCCCACGTGATCGTGCTCAACACCTGCGCCGTCACTGCCCAGGCCGCCCGCAAAAGCCGCCAGGCCGCCCGCCACCTCAACAAGCGCAACCCCGATGCCCGCATCGCCATCACCGGCTGTTACGCTACGCTAGCCCCTGAGGAGAGCGCAAGTCTCCCCGGCGTCGAGCTGGTCGCCGACAACCATTCCAAGGAGATGCTGCATTCGCTCCTCGAGCCCTGGAGCGCAGAGTTCTCCGATCCCGAAGATCTCGCCCGCATTCAACCGTACGGTACCCCCTTCGCCGCCGCTTCCCCTGACGAGGACGGCGGACGCACACGCGCCTTTGTCAAAGTCCAGGACGGTTGCCAGAACCGCTGCACGTTCTGCATCGTTACCACCCTGCGCGGCGACAGCCGCAGCCGCTCCACTGCCGATGTAGTGCAGGAAGTCCAGGCACTGGTCCGCAACGGCTACCGCGAAGCCGTGCTCACCGGTGTCCACCTCGGTGCTTTCGGCAGGGATCTCCCCGGGAGCCAGCGCACCGATCTCAAGGAGTTGACCGCGGCCATCCTCACCGACACCGACGTCGCACGCCTGCGCCTCAGCAGTCTGGAACCCTGGGAACTGGCCGAAGGCTTCTTCGACCTCTGGCAACGCTGGCCGGGACGTCTCTGCCCCCATCTGCATCTGCCGCTGCAGGCCGGAACTAACGCCCAGTTGCGCCGTATGGCCCGCCGCTGTACTGTAAAGAGCTTCCGCAAGCTGGTCGCCGACGCCCGCGCAGCCATCCCCGACCTCATCATCACTACCGACCTGATAGTCGGTTTTCCCGGCGAATCCGAGGCTGACTTTGAAGAGAGCCTGCGCTTCGTCGAAGAGTTGCGCTTTGCCCACGCCCACATCTTCCCCTTCAGCCCCCGCGCCGGCACGGCCGCCGCCCGATTCGACGGTCAGGTGCCAAAGTCGGTCAAGCGAGAACGTTCGCAGCGCATGCACCAGGTCGTCGCTCGCACAGGCCGCCTTGAACGGACCCGATTTATCCGATCGACGCGCCCCGTTCTCTGGGAGGGCAGCGGCCGGCAACTGACCGATCAGCCCGACTCCCTCCTCTGGAGCGGACTGACCGACAACTACCTGCGCGTGACGGCCCAGGCGCCCTCCGGCCTTGACCTCGGCAACCGCATCACCCCCGTCCGCCTGGACCAACTCCACGGCGAAACCCTGTATGGTGTACCCCAGGTGCCAGAGCCTCGACCTGCGGACATTTGAGGATCCTGTACGCAGAAATCCCATTTGCCGCGTCAGCCAGCAAGGAGCATCTGATGCCAACGGAATCGTCTGCTGACCTGAATCAGCCTCCCGCGCCCGAAATTGAGCCCGGCAACCGCCGCGAGCAACTCGGCTGGTACTTCTATGACTGGGCCAATTCCGCCTTTTCGACAACCGTTGGTGCTGTCTTCCTCGGCCCCTATGTCTCTAATCTGGCCGAACAGGCGGCCGGCGCCGATGGGTTGGTCCGAATTCTTGGCGTTCCGATGGCGCCCTATTCATTCGTCTCCTACTGCATTTCGATCTCCGTTATCTTGCAGGTCTTGTTCCTGCCGATTCTGGGCGCCATCGCCGACTACTCCAGCCTGCGCAAGAAGCTGATGCAGATCTTCGCCGTCGCCGGCTCCTGGGCCACCATGTTCATGTTCTTTATTGTCGACCAGACCTGGTGGCTGGGAGGCCTCCTCTTTATCTTCGCCAACCTCTGCTTCGGCGCAGCCATCGTCTTCTACAATGCCTACCTGCCCGACATCGCCGACCCCGAGGACCGTGACCGCGTCTCCTCTGTGGGCTGGGCGCTTGGCTACCTCGGGGGCGGCCTGCTTCTGACGCTCAATCTTGCCTTCTTCCTGATGCGTGACACCCTGGGTATCGACAGTGGACTGGCCGTCCGCATAAATCTGTTCTCAGGCGGCCTGTGGTGGTTCGGATGGTCGTTCGTTACCTGGAGGCTTTTGCGTTCGCGCGACACGGCCAAGGCGCTTCCTCCCGGCGAGACATATCTGTCAACCGGTCTCAAGCAGCTCTGGGAAACCTTCCAGGAGGCCGCCGACTATCCCCACACCGTCCGCTTTCTGATCGCCTATCTGCTGTACAACGACGGCATTCAAACCGTATTCGCGGTAGCTGCCGTCTTTGCCGCTGCCCCGCTGGTGCAGGGAGGGCTGGAGATCGAGCAGGACGTGCTGACCATGATAATCCTGATGATCCAGTTTGTGGCCTTTGGCGGCGCACTCCTCTTTGGCAGGTTGGCTATGCGCGTCGGGGCAAAAAAGGCACTGATCATCGGTCTGATCGTGTGGACTGCCGTTGTGATCTATGCCTACCTCGGCCTCAAAGGGGAGAGCCGTATACTGGAATTTTGGATTCTGGGAGGCTTTATCGCTCTGGTGATGGGCGGCACGCAAGCGGTCAGCCGTGGCCTCTTCGCCAACATGATTCCGCAAGGAAAAGAGGCTGAGTTCTTCTCCATCTACGAAGTCAGCGAACGCGGCACCTCCTGGCTGGGCCCGCTGGCCTTCGGTCTCGTCAACCAGTTCACAGGCAGCCTGCGCCCTGCGATCGTCTCGATTATTCTCTTCTTTGTGGTGGGGCTTGCACTGCTGCTCAGAGTGGATGTCCGCCGGGCCATCGCCGAATCGGGCAACAAACCCCCGGCAGTTGTCTAGACCTTCTCAATATTGGGCCAATCTACAGGTCCCACTCGTAGACGTTCCCTGTTCGGGCATCGATTACGACTGTCTGGCCGTCCTCCAGTTCATCCCACTCTCCCTTCGCCTGTAGGATCGCTGGGATGCCCAACTCCACAGCCGCCAGTGCCGCAATACTGTCGGGCGCCGATTCCGCGGTGATTAACCCGCCTGCATGATAGACCAGGTCCATACTTACGTGGTTCAGCTCCTCCGCCACCAGAATGTCCTGCGTCGTCATCATCCGGTCCTGCAACGCCTGTTCAAGCGGGTCCTGTCCCGGCTTTAGCCGCACTACGCGCCCACTCATCCGCCGGTTGCCCACGCCCTGACCATGCATCAGCACCCTGGCGATGCGCCGCACCGTCATCAGATTCGTTTCTCCCGGTACGCCCCCAACCACCCCGCCTGTCACCACCGTAACATCGCCCTGCTGGACAAATCCGGCCCGCAGTGCAATACGCACCGCGTCCTCCAGCATCTCGTCGATGGTGTTCATGCGCTGGCCCATCAACGGGAATACCCCCCAGTAGAGGGCCAGCTGGCGGTAAACCAGGTGGCTGGGTGTCACCGCGATAATGGGGACCGACGGGCGGAACCGCGCCAGCTTTTTGGCCGTCGCCCCCCTGGCCGTGGGCGCGATAATTGCCGCCGCGCCAACGTCCTCCGCAGTCGCTACCGTGGCCTGGCTGACAGCTTCGGCTACCGATGGCGCCACCCCTGAGTTCTTGTCTGTCCCCTGCTCCGAACTGTCCGCCACCGTGCCAAAGAAGCCGTCCACCGCCTGCTGCGACGGCCGGTAGTGCGGCTGGGTAACGCTTCGCACTCGCTCCGCCTCTTTGGCAATATTTGCCATCGTCTGGACCGTCTGAACCGGATAGTTGCCCGCGGCTGTCTCCCCGGAGAGCATGATGGCATCGCTCCCATCCAGCACGGCATTCGCAACGTCGCTGGCTTCGGCACGCGTCGGACGCGGGTTGCGAATCATCGATTCCAGCATCTGCGTTGCCGTGATCACAGGCTTGTCAGTGCCGATACAGCGGGCGATGATCATCTTCTGGATCATCGGCACCGCCTCCGGGCTGGTCTCGATGCCCAAATCCCCCCTTGCCACCATCAAGCCGTCCGAGGCCTGAATGATCTCCTCAATATTCTCGACCGCTTCCGGCTTTTCAATCTTGGAGATGATCGGCGTAGCCCGTCCCAATGGCGCCCGGCTCTGCACCACCTTTCGCAGCGCCTGGACGTCGGCTGCCGTGCGCACAAAGCTGAGCGCGATCCAGTCGGCCTGATGTTCCAGCGCGAAATCGACGTCGACACGGTCCTTTTCGGTCATTGAAGGAACGGTCAGCTTGGTCTGAGGAAGGTTCATTCCCTTGCGGTCCTGCAAAACGCCCCCGACGATCACCCGCGTTCGCACCGTCGTCTCGGTCGCTTCAATTACCTCCAGTTCAAGCAAACCGTCATCCAGCAGTATCCGTTCTTGCGTCTCTCCCGCTGACTGCATCGACGACTCGCGCCGGCCCTCCTCGATGCTGGCCGGGACCTCCTTATTCTGGATCGGTACGCGCCCAGGTTCGCCGATAATCTCTTCGGTGGTGAGTATCAACTCCTCACCGGCTGTCAGCGGGACGCCCCCCGGCTGCATTTCGCCCACTCGTAGTTTCGGTCCCTGCAGATCGACCAGAATCGCTACCGGCCGGTTGCGCTCCTGGGCAATCTCTCGAATCGTGTGAATATTGCGGGCGTGAAAATCGTGGTCCCCGTGACTCATGTTTATGCGCGCCACGTTCATGCCCGCGTCGATCAGTTGCGCCAGAACTTCGGGATCCGTGCTGGTCGGCCCAATTGTGCAGACTATTTTGACCCGCAACATGCGCGAACTCCAGTCGCTGGTGGCCGGTTGCTGACGACCTCTGAACCCAGGGGACTCTACGCTGCTATCTTCCGCCGCCCCCTCGACAGCCGGCGGCGGATCCGTTTCAACTCTCTTCACTACTGGTAGCTGATTCTGTCGCTCGTGCGCACGACCTGTATCCACGTACGGCCCGGCTTCAGAGTTATCGGCTGCTCGCCGGGACCGAGCCAGCGCGGCGGGCTCTGGTCGTTAGCGCGCCAGGTACCTTCGTAGACCTTGCCGTCCCGGAATACCCGCAGATCCCCGAACCCGTAGAGATTGATCTTCACACTGAGCGTACCCAGACTGTCCTCAACGATGTTGGTCAGTTCGTGTTCCGCAAAGACGACGATCACATTGTCGCTGCTGATCTGCTGCCCCGTGGCCTGGTCCATGTGCACTGCACCGCTCTGGTAACGCAGGTACCGGCCGCTCGACCCGTCGTAGCGCCACTCGACACCGTTATTCTCAGGGTAAGGAATACGCACGATCGTCGCCTCACCGGCCCAAAAATCCCGTGGCGTCCCACTGAAGGAAAAGCTCGCTCTCTCCACCGGCCGCGGACTGTTCTTCTGCCCTTCCAGCCACGGACTGAAAATCTCAAGGCAGTATGGCAGCAGCGGCGACACGTCGCAAGTCCTCGCCATGTCGATCATCCACCGGCGCACTCTGTCGACGCTCGTACGCAAGCGCGTGCGATAGTTGTTGCCCACGCTGTAGAAATAGGTAAGGCTCTCCGGGTCTTCCGAATCCGCGTCCAAATACGGGAACCCGACCTCGTTCTTCAGGAGATAGCGGATTCCGTCGCTGCCGCCGGAGCAAGCCAGAATGCCGTCGAACATGTATGTGGTATGGATATTGGGCCACCGTGCGCTGCGCACCGGCCCGATCTCCTTGGCTGGGATGCTCTGAAACATGCTGGTCAGCCGGGTCAGATGGAAACCGTCTACGATATACTCATAGGTCACGTCCGCCTCGTTCAGCCCGTAATGGGCCGCACGGCTGTCAACGTCATTGTTAAGGCAGACGAGTATCGGTGTCTCCTGCAGTAAAGTCGGATCGGCCAGGGGCAGCCCGGTGTAGCGCGCCACGCCCCCCGGTACCGGCGTAGCGGTTGCCTGCACGCTCTCCGCACTGGCGCCTGTACTCCCTGCAGCGCTGGCCGGAGGAGGCGTTGCAGTATCGGCGGCTTGCTCCATTGCCGCCAGCTCCGGCGTCTTTGTCGGCGTTGGCGTCGCTCCCCCTTCACCCCCAACGCAGGCCGAAAGGGATAGCAGGAGAAGCAGGGCGATTGCCACGTCTTTCAGATTCATTCTTGTTCCAAAGGGGGATTGTGGGTGGATAGGGTCTTGTCTCTCGGCCGCAGCCGTTTCACCATGGCGAAGGCCGCGCCGAGTCTTCAGAGGGAGAAATGACCTGAGTTTCAAAGGCTTCCTTCTGTTCTGGGCAGTGAGTTGGGGAAGGCGAATTCAACAATAAAAGGCGGCCGCTCCAATAATCGATAGTATACTACACGCGCACAGATCCACTATTATCCGGCCAGCATGTTCCTGCGCGTCGACTCCCTCCGGCTGTCGGAATCTGCCGCCCAACCATCGCTTTTCCACTGTCCCCGTTCAGCCCTTTTTCCGGCCACCAGGCATCTGCCGCATGTGCATATGGGCCTGTTACCCGGCCCGCCCCTCGTCAAAGCAAAGCCGCCAACAGCGATACCGGCGACCGCGACTGCACCCCCGTAAAGTGCTTGATCTGCTGGCGGCAAGAAAATCCAGGGCTGACCAGCGCCTCGTTCTCCCCCAGGTCGCGTGCGGCCGGCAGCAATCGGCGTTCCCCGATCAGTTTCGAGACATCGTAGTGCTCGTATCCAAACAGCCCTGCCAGCCCGCAGCAGCCGCTGTCCAGAACGGTCACGTCGCAATCGGGTATGGCCCCAAGCAGCCGCTGCAGGGGTTGCATGCCCACAAGGGCCTTCTGGTGGCAGTGCCCGTGAACAAGCACCTTGGATGGGCCTGCCTTCGTCCGCGCCATGCGCGGACCGGCCCACTCCTCAACCAGTTGGCACGCCGTCGCCACCTTGCCTGCGTCCTCCTGCGCTGCCCCCCGCAGCAACCGCGGATGATCGTCCTGCACCGCCGAATAGCAGCTCGGTTCACAAAAAAGAATCGGTACGCCGTCTTCGGCCAACGGCAGCAGCGCTGAAGTTGTCGCCGCGGCCTGCCGCGCAGCCGCATCCAGAAAACCCTTCGATATCAGCGGCCGGCCGCAGCAGACCTGTGGCGCCACCCTAACCTCAGCCCCGCAGCGCTCCAGCACGGTAACCGCGTCGGCCAGCTGTTCCGGTTCATAGAAATTGTTGAACGTGTCCGCGAACAGCGCCACCTTCGCCTCGGCAGACGGACTATCAGCCCTGCCGCCCCGCCAGCTCTGCGTAAACGGTCGCCCGCTGAACGCAGGCAAAGGCCGCCGCCGGTCCAGCCCAAACACGGCCTCGTTCAGCCGTCGAACCGGCCCCGCCCCGGCCAGCCAGTTCGAAAGCGGCGCCAGCCGGCTCCCCCAGCGCGCAATGCGATCAGCCCTCGACAGCACCCGGTCTTTGAACGGTGCCCCGTGGCGCGAGTGATACTGGTGCAAAAACTCACTCTTAAGGCGCGCCATGTCCACGCCGGTGGGGCACTCCCGTTTACACGCCTTGCATTCCACGCACAGATCGAGTACCGGCAGCAGCTCCTCGTCGCCGAAACCGGTCGCCTCCAAGCCGCCGGAAAGCGCCAGACGCAGGGCGTTGGCACGGCCCCGCGTGCTGTCAATCTCATTGCGCGTAGCCATGTAGGACGGGCACATCGTGCCCGTGAGCGTCTTGCGGCATGCACCCACGCCCGTGCACTGTTCCGTCGCCCGCAGCAGTCCCCCAAAGTCGGAAAAGTCGAACCCGGTGGCGTACGCCCGCCCGCCGTCACGCTCTTCGGAGTCGTCGCGATCTCCTTCATTGCTTTCCTGCTCCCAGACGTCCGCCTGCCCGACAGCCGGTTCAAAGCGCAGGTTCGACGTTAAGGCCGGTGCGTGCACGATCTTGCCGGGATTGAGCAAATTGCCCGGGTCGAACGCAGACTTGACCTCGCAGAAAGCGTTGTAGAGAACCGGACCGAACATCTTCTCCTGAAACGGTGCCCGTACCAGCCCGTCGCCATGCTCGCCCGAAAGCGCGCCCCCGTACTCCAGCACCAGGTCGGCCACCTCCCCCGCGATCGCCTCGAAGCGCTGCACACCCTGCGCGCTCTTCAGGTTGATGACCGGACGAATGTGCAGCAGCCCGACCGATGCATGCGCATAGAAGCCGGCCTGCGTATCGTACTTCGCCAGAATCCTCTGAAAGTTCTCGATATAGTCGTGCAGGCGCTCAGGCGGCACCGCCGTATCCTCGACGAACGAGATCGCCTTGGCGTCCCCGGTCTCCGACATCGTCAGCCCCAGCGCGGCGCGTCGCAGTTCCCAGATGCGTGCCTGCTCCTCAGCCTCCATTGCCCGATAAATGGTGTCACCAAGCCCGTGCGCTTCCAGGTCTGCCTCCAGGCGCCCGACCTTCTCCTCCAGTTCTTCGCCCGACTCGCCGAAAAACTCAACCAGCAGCACCGCCCCGGGGTCGCCCTGGATGAACCCCCTTAAGGGCGCGTACTCGATCCGGCCGCGCGTCTTGTCCAGCATGAATCGGTCTATCAACTCCACCGCCGACGGACCGTGTTCCAGGATTACCGGCGTAGCCCGCATCGCCTCCAGCAAATCGGCAAACTCTACACTGCACAGGGCGCGGCGCGGTGGCAACGGTACCAGCCGCATCTTTGCCGACACCGTCAGGGCCAGCGTACCTTCGGAGCCGACCAGAATCCGCGCCAGATTGAACGCTTCTCGGGGCCTCCCATCCTCTTCCACGGGGGTAAACTCGTCCAGATTGTACCCGCCCACTCTGCGCAGAATACGCGGATACCTCTGCCGGATCTCCGCCTCCAGTTCACTCCCCAGCCGCTGCACAGTCCTGTAGGCTTCGCCCTCCAGGTCCTGTTGCCCCAGCTTCGAACGCAGTTCCTCCTCCGAAAGCGGGCCCAGGCTCGCCCTGCTGCCGTCGCAGAAAACAACGTCGACCGCTTCAACGTAGTCAATCGTCTTGCCGTATTTGATCGAGCGCGTACCCGCCGAATTGTTTGCGATCATCCCGCCGATCGTGGCCCGGTTTGAAGTCGAAAGGTCTAGGGGAAGGTACAGTCCATGCGGCTTGAGCAGCGCATTCAGTTCATCCAGCACGATACCGGGCTCGACCGTGACCGTCGCGCCCGCCGTGTCCAGGTCAAGCACACGGTTCATGTAGCGCGAGAAATCCAGCGACAGGCCCGCCCCTATCGCCTGTCCGGCCTGCGAGGTCCCACCCCCGCGCGCCGTGATCGAGACGCCGTGCTGCCGGCAAATGCGCACCACCTCCACGACGTCCTCTCGGCTCCGCGGCGTCACCACGCCCAGGGGGACGATCTGGTAGACGCTCGCGTCCGTCGCGTGCATCGCCCGGCTGGCGCTGTCAAAGTGGACCTCACCGGCAACAGACGCGCGCAAACTCCCAGCAAGTCTCTGGACGTCAACTTGGCTCGTTACTTGACTGTCTTGTTGTGGCATCGTAAGAGGGAAGATGCGTTACGGGTCCTTCGCCAGGAATGCCAGCGCCTCTTTGACGCCGCCGCTGAGATGGGGTACATCGCAGGCCGCCAGCCCCATCTCGACACCGCAGAGTGTGCCGGCCAATGTCAGCTCATTCAGATCACCCAGATGGCCGATGCGAAAGGCCTTTCCTTTCAGCTGTCCCAGGCCCGTGCCGAGCGACATGTCGAACCGTTCGAGGATCACCTGGCGAAGCAGGTCGGCGTTGAAGCCTGCCGGCATTGATACGGCTGTGAGGGCGTTCGAATAGGCTTTGGGGTCCCGGCAGTAGATGTCCAGCCCCCAACCGCGCACGGCCCGCCGCGTCGCTTCCGCCAGGCGGGCGTGCCGTGCAAAAACGTTCGCCAGCCCTTCTTCAAGCAGCATCGACAGTGCCTCATCGAGGGCGAAGAGTAGATTGGTGGCCGGAGTATATGGGTAAAAACCGTCGCGGTTGAACTCCAGGATTCGGCCCCAGTCCCAGTAGGAGCGGGGCTGCCCTGCAGAATCTGATGCCTCCAGCGCCTTCTGGCTCGGCGCATTGAAGCCGAGACCGGGCGGTATCATCAGCCCTTTCTGGGAACCGGCGATGGTCACGTCCACGCCCCATTCATCGTGTCTATAGTCGATTGCACCCAACGAAGAGATTACGTCGACCAATAAAAGCGCGTCGTGACCGGTACGGTCCAGCGCGGCGCGTGCGCCCGCCACGTCGTTGACGACGCCGGTGGACGTCTCGTTGTGGACAAGTGCCAGCGCGCGGATTTCGCGCCCGCGGTCTTCGGCGAGGCGGTTCTCGAGCGCCGCCAGATCGATTGGGCAGCGCCAATCACCCTGCAACTCCTCTACGGTCATTCCCACCCCAGCCGCCACATTCTGCCAGGTGGAGGAAAACTGACCGTTGGATCCGAACAGGACCCTGTCCCCGGGACAGAGCGTATTCACCAGCGCAGCCTCCCACGCTCCGCTGCCGGATGAGGGATAGATGATCACCGGTCCATCCGTCTGGAACACCTCTTTCAGCCGTTCCAGGATGCTGAGAGTCATCCGGGCGCAATCAGGCCCGCGATGGTCTATCGTAGGGCGCGAGAGCGCGCGCTTGACGCGCTCGGGCAGATTGGTCGGGCCTGGTATCTGAAGAAAATGGCGGCCAGGGCCGGAATCGGACATGGTTGATTTCCTGGAAATAAATGGCCTCAGGACAGCTCTTCCTGAAGGCGGCGCATCACGATTTCGGTCTCTCCCTCCTGCAGGGTATGGACCGCCAAGTGCAGGCTTCCCTCGTCCGATCGACAGAAGATCGACGGTGAGCCGTTTTGGAGCGCTTGCGAAACCTCTTCAGCGGTTCGACCCTTTGCTTCCTCGTCCCAACTGACGTCGAGCCGCATCCACGGGCCCTCGCCGTCCGCCTGCCACATGTTTTCCGCGCTCACATCCGGGATTCCCGCCAGCCCGGCAGAAATCTGCGCAATGCGATCGGACTGGACCTGCAGCCGCTGCTCGTGGTCCGCGTCCAACCAGTGCCGAAGCGCGATCGTCGTCCCGATCACCTCCTGCCGGTCCACCTTGTAACCCCGACCGATACTGTTGTTGCCCGTCTCGAAGCCCGTAAACCCGTTGAGCCGCGCCTTGCTGACATACTCCCCGTCCCCGCACAGGATGCCGGTCGAATTGCCGGAACCGAGATACTTGCCGCCAAAGCAGACCAGGTCGGCCCCGCTTGTCGCCACGCGCCGCATCCGTTCTAGCGGGTAAATCTCCGCCGCCGCGTCTACCAGAATTGGAATGCCCGCCGCATGCGCGATCTCTATCGCGTCCGGCAGTGAGACCGTATTCGGGAAGCGTTCCCCGGCCGCGAAATACAGAATCCCCGCCGTCTGCGCACCGATCGCGTCCCTCAACTGCTGCGGCGTGCAACTGTCTGCGTCGCCGACCTCGATCAGTTTCCCTCCCGGCACCGTGACGCTGCGGTCATAACGGTAGCGGGTCGACTTCTGAATGAGAAACTCGTCTTTCATCCCTGTCGTATCTGGCAACTGTTGGATGCGCTCCGCATCGCTGCCGGCCAGGATTGCCGCCGCCCCCTGCACCAGTGCCGCATAGCACCCCGACGTAACCAACCCGCCTCCCGTTCCCAGCATGTCGGCTATCGCCTTGCCCGCGCCGTCAAACACGTCGTCCATCAACGTGTAGGCTGTATTGGCCGACTCCATCGCCTCACGCACCTCAGGCGACAGCACCGAGCCCCCCAGGATCGTCATGTGGCCGCCGGCATTGATAATGGGCCGGATTCCCAGGCTCTCATAGATGTCAGGACTGGACATTGTTCAGCGCTCCTTAATTCAGTTGAAGAAATCCTTGTCTTCCGGCGCCAGATGCTTGCTGGCAGCGGTCTTGTTTATTGTGACACCCAAACCGGGCCTGTCCCACACCGTGATGTAGCTGTTCTCAACGATCGGGTCCGGCAGCCCGTCAACAATATCATACCACCATTCCTGTCGCGCCACCGGATACTCGAACGCAATATAGTTGCGCGGCAGCGTCGCCGCCACCTGCACCAACGCAGCCAGTCCGATCAGCCCGTCCCCTGTCCCGTGGGGCGCCATCAGGATTCCGTGCAGATCAGCGTATTCCGTCACCCACTTCAGCTCCGCAATACCGCCGATGTCCGCCGGGTCCGGCCCCACGATGTTGACGGCTTGCATTTCAAACAGCGGCTTGAAGTGCTGGCGCAGATATATCTGTTCGCCCGTGTGAATCGGCGTCGACGTGCTCCGCGTCAGCTCGCGGTAAAGTTCCGCCAGAACGTAGGGTGTGTAGTCGCCGGTAATCGTATCTTCCAGCCACATAATGTGCATCCCCTCCACCGCCTTGGCCAGCCGGATTGTGTCCGGCACGGTCCAACCGGGCCCGCAGTCCAGCGCCAGCCCCACCCTGTCGCCCAGCACCTCCTTCATTGCCTCAATGCACGCCACAACATGGTTGAATCCCCTCTCCGTCAGCAGCCCGCGCTCAGTCTGGTGGCTTACCCCCAGGCGCTCCCCGTAGGAGAACCCCTCCAACTCATCCGGCATACGACTGTGGTACCCTATCCCCTGTTTGATGATGGCAAAGCCCTCCGGCGACTCCGCCATGCGCGCCATGTTCTCTGCGTAGTGTTCTGGCTCCTGCCCGGCCATGGGGAAGCGGCGGGCGCCATTATAGACGAGCACCTTGTCCCGCACCTTCCCGCCAAGCAGCTTGTAAACCGGCAGATTCGCGGCCTTCCCTGCGATATCCCACAGCGCCATCTCAATCGCGCTGACCGCGCTCCCCCACGGCTTGAAACTCCCCAGCCGTCGAATCCGCAGCATCACCCGCTCCACGTCCGTCGGGTCCTGACCCAAAATATAGTCGCGGTAAAAGAGCACGTGCGGCTTCAGATAAGGCTTAAAATGCTCCGCCTGGCCGTACCCCTCAATGCCGGCATCGGTCGTAATCCGAACGACCGGACTCCCGCCCAGAACTGCGCACCTGAGATCGGTGATTTGCATGACAAATACTCCGCAAACGAGAATGTTGCTCCTAGGCTGGACGAACGCCCTCCAGCCGGCCCTCAAACCTGCCGCGCCGCCAGCACCTACGCTCTGTCCGGCGCGCACACACGCTAGGATTGTACTGCGTTTCACCAATCAATGCCAGCATCCCAACTGCAAAAACGCACGCCAAAAGGGAGGACTCGCAGTCTCTGACCACTGACCTCTAACTTCTGACCACTGCACTTTTGGGCGGTCGGGCCTATTCGGCCCTCCCTTGTGCGGGGG
>VXOE01000098.1 GCA_009840225.1 Caldilineaceae bacterium SB0662_bin_25
ATCCTGCTATTGTCGCCAATGTGTCAGAATTCATCAAATGTCAACGACCCCTAGTCGTCCCAGGCTTTGACGGCGATCTTGATGACTTGCTCGTCGCCGAGGCGGTAGGTGCCGTCGAGGGCGTGGAAGCCGTCGGCGACGCGGTCGAGGGGCAGTTTGTGGCTGACCATTTCGCCGTAGGGGAATTCGTTTTTCTCGAGAATGGGCAGGCCGCGTACGAAGTGCTCGTAGGTGCTACCCCAGACGGCCTCGAAGGTCAGATTTTTACGCATGAGGAGCTGGTTGATGTTGAAGTCGATGGAGCCCATGTCGACGAAGTGGCCGACTTCGACGTAGGTGCCACTGTGGCGCAGGTAGCCCAGTCCTTCGGGGGTGGCGGCGAGGAAGCCGGAACATTCGAATACGATGTCGGCGCCGCGCTTGAGCGGTGTGTGCCAGTAGACCTGCTCGGTGCGCTCTTCGACGCTGGTGACTTCCTCGATGTTGATGGTGACGTCGGCGCCGAACTCTTTTGCGAGTTCAAGGCGTCTGGCGGGGCCGCCTACGACGATGATGTTGGCGGCGCCCATCTGTTTGGCGCAAAGGAGGGTAACGAGGCCGATGGCGCCGCTGCCCTGGACGACGACGGTATCGCCGAGCTGTACTTTGCCGCGCATGGCGGCGTGGACGCCGATGGTGTAGGGCTCGGTGAGCACGGCGACTTCGGGCGAGCAACTGGTCTTGAGCATGCAGGTATTTTCAAAGCCTAGATAGATGTAGTCAGCGAACCCGCCGTAGAAGTGAGGGGCGACATCGGGCGTGTCGTAGAAGCCGTAGGCGCCGTAGCCGCCTGTGCCAGGGGAGAAGATGACGCGGTCGCCTTCTTCGAGGGGGCGGCCGATGTAGTCTTTGGCTCCGCCGGCGCCGATGGCCTCGATAACGCCGACGTTTTCATGGCCGAGGACGACTTCGCCCTGGAAGCCGTTCTGCCACATGTGGAGGTCGGTGCCGCAGATTCCGGCCAGCTCCTGGCGGAGCAGCACTTTGCCGGGTTCAGGGTCGAGTACGGGGTATTCGCGGACTTCGAAGTCCTGTCCTTGGGCGATGACCGCCCGACCGGTTTTTGCCATGGTATTTGCTCCTGCTGCTGGTTGCGTGAATTCGGGTAGCCCTGTGATTGCCTCCGCTGTCTTGGGGCGGCGGGGCCAAGGAGGTCATAGGAGGTATTGAGATATGAAAGCTGGACAGATTGTTGCCAGGGCACCTACCGGGAGGGCCGGTGCCCCAAGAATGGGGCTAAGTATACTACAGCCATTGGGCGAGCGATAGTCCTTTGCGGTGATTGTACAGGAGAGTGGCGGCGGGCGGCGGGGACGGTGTTGAGGATGCGGGGGCGTGTGGATGGGGACGGGCGAAGAGTTAAGAGTGGAAGTGTGGATGCGGGCGAAGGCGGCAGTGGGGCTAGCGCTGGTTCTTCACAAAGGTTGCGACTTTTTCGGCCAGTGCAATTGCCTCCCACGCCTCTTCTGCGTCGGGATCTACGAAGTTTTCCAGCGGATAGCGTACTCCTGCGCCGTACCTGCCCAAAGTCTCGGCCGCCAGTTCCAGCTGGCTGAAAGCCGGGTTATATTGCGCGCATTCCTGTGTGAGATAGAACAGATCATGGACCATGTTGAAGCTACTTGATGTGGAGACCAGGAATCCTTTCAGGTGCTTTTCGGCACATTGCCGGGCGTAATAGCAGGCCATTTCGGGAATTGGATCGCCGGGCAGCATGGCACGTCGGGCCATTTCCAGATCTTGTTCTGCCTTTTTGAACCAGTCCTGTTCAGGATGCCGCTCGTTCATACAGAATTTCCTGGGATTCGAGAGCCGTGTTGACAAAGGAGTAAGGGTTGTCGCGCTGCTCTGCCAGGCGTTCTTGTGTGGTTACGAGGACGTCGACGGGCAGGATGAATTGTTCGCCTATTGCCCTGCGAATGGGGTTGCCGCGTTTGGGCCAGTCGTCGAGGGATTTGAGGACGACGAGGAGGTCGACGTCGCTGTGGGAGCCGGCGTTGCCGCGGGCGTGGCTGCCGAAGAGGATGATCCGCTCGGGGTCGAATTTTTGGGCGATCAACTGGGCAACGGCCTGAATTGTTTCCCTGTCGATGGAGACTTTGGTCACTTGTTGGATACCCTGTTGCGAATGTTCTGTTGTGAACCTGACGGAATCGAGCGGTCAAGAGTCAGGTGCATTTTAGCGGATTTCGCGTGCAGGGCGAAGTTGCCCGCAGACGGTTATGTTTTTGTCTGATTTTTGCGGTTGGTCTGTCGGGAATTGGTAGGGAAGATTTGCGGGAATGGGATCGAATTTCCGAGCGTAACAGGGGAAAGGTTTTGGGGCCAAAGGGGGGTGGGAAATTACACAGAGGATGTGTAGTTTTTACTCTGGTAGCGACGCCTGAAATGGGTTCAAAAGGTTACACAGGCGATGTGTAATTTTCGCGGGCGATGGCGTTCTGGCAGGGGGGGCGTTGGCGTTCGGGAGCACCCAATTGGCGTGCCCCCACGGGCTATTGCGCGCAGTTCGATTTGGGAGGGCGAATCAGGGCACCCACAAGGGGTGCCCCTACGGGTA
>VXOE01000333.1 GCA_009840225.1 Caldilineaceae bacterium SB0662_bin_25
GACAGGGGTTAGGGGTCAGAGACGGCGCTTATCTTGGCGGAAACTGGAATGGGAATTGACCGTGGCTTGGGCGCCTCCTGAGGTATAGGAAAGTTCGCCCCAATATTGGGGGATATACTGAACGGGAGGTCAGGAGATAACGGGGACAGAGAAAGGGAAGAAAGGCCTTGGGGCGGAAGCAGGGCCGGGGGGCGAGATGCACGAGCGGCCGTGGTCATGGCGACGGGAGGGACCTGGCGTTCCTGCGCTGCCGTGCGGCCTCAAACAGGATTACGGCGCCGGCGGCGGCAACATTGAGAGATTCGGTGGCGGCGGCCATGGGAACCGCCACGGTTTCGGCTCTTTCCCGAATCTGCGAACTCGCTCCGTGCGCCTCGCTGCCGAGCACCAGCGCTGAGGGTTCGCTCCAGTCGACTTCATCGTAGGGGGTGCTGCCCGCCGCGCTTGCCAGGTAGAGTGGCTGGCCGGTGGCCAGGGCGGCCCAGACGCCCTCCCAATGCGCCAGGATACGAATTGGGACGCGGAAGTGCGCGCCCATGGCCGCGCGCAGGACTTTGCCGTTGAACGGATCGACGCATCCGGGCGCGAACAGGACCTGGTCAACGCCGGCGGCGGCGGCGGTGCGCAGGAGGGCGCCGGCGTTGCCGGGATCCTGCACGCCGTCGAGGATGAGGGAGAGCGCGGCGGCAGGAGGCAGGGGCAGCTCCGGTATGGGGACCACGGCCGCGATGCTCTGCGGCGATACGGTCTTGCTGATCTTGTCGAGAATGGCGGGGGGTACCAGGTAGAGGGGGCAGGCCCGTTGGAGCTGCGCTGCAAGTTCCGGCTGTGCGTCTGCGGCGGGGGCGGTGATGAAGCAGGTGTGGAAGGGTGCGCCGATGGTCAGGGCGTCCTGCACGAGGCGCGTTCCTTCCAGCAGGCAGAGGCCGTGGGTTTGGCGGTGGCGACGGCGGTGCAGCCTGGCCGCCAGTTTGATCTGGGGGTTGCTGGCGCTGGTGATCTCTTTCATTCAGCCATCTGGAGCACAGGCTCTCCGAAGAGAGTTATGGCGCCGACACCGTGGGATCGGAGCGCAGCGGAGGCCGGCGCCGGGCAGATCGGACAAAAAAGCAGAGACATTCGTCTCTGCAATCTGCACTCTGAGTTGTCGGACGGCCGTTGCGAAAACAGGTTCAATCGGCGGAGCGGTAGCGCAATGGCTCAGTTCAACTGGCTCTTGGCCAGGTCAGCCAGTGCGCTGAATCCGTCGGCGTCGTTTACGGCGATATCGGCCAGTACTTTGCGGTCCACCTGGACATCGGCCTTTTTGAGCCCGTAGATCAGGTGGCTGTAGTTGAGGCCATTGATCCGGGCCGCGGCGTTGATACGCGTAATCCACAGGCGGCGGAAATCACGTTTGCGGGTGCGGCGGTCGCGATAGGCAAAGGCCAGTGATCTGATCATCGCCTCGTTGGCGCGCTTGAAGAGCTTGGACCGGCTGCCGAACTGCCCCTTGGTAAACTTGAGTACCTTTTTATGGCGCCTGTGCGCATAAACCTTTGGTCTGGAACGTGCCATGAGTTGAATCCTTGTATCTGACGTTTACCATGCCTGGGAGCAGGGTCCCACCGGGCCTGGGCCGCCTGCATGGTTGGATAGGCGATGCGATCTGTAATCGGGACGGGTTTGAGCGCTCTGCCGGCTTCCCGACCCTGACGAGAGCAGGTCTAGGAGACCAACTTTTTGGCCGCTACGGCCTGACCTTTGTTCGGGCTTGTAATCTTGTGGCGATAGTCGCTGACCTTGCGCTTTTTGCGGCGCAGGTGGTTGCCGCCCTGTTTGCGGCGCAGCAACTTACCGTTTTTCGTCACACGGAAGCGCTTCTGCGCGCCCTTATGGCTCTTCATCTTTGGCATAGGTCTTCTCGGTTTGTTGCCGCCCCCCTTACGTGCAGAGACAAATCGGGGCTGCACGCTAGGATGCAGTAGCTAAACGAAAATCACGCCCCCTTTAGGCGGGGGCGCATTGGACATTGTCACACCCGTCAGCGCATGCGCGACTGACGGCGTCATGCAAGCCTAAATGATAGCACAGCCGCCCGCCAAGCTCAAAATTCGGCGGTCGGCAGCTACAGGCAGCTATAGAATTCGACTACGAGGCTGGGGCGAGAAGCATCACCATGCTGCGGCCTTCAAAGCCCGGATGGGATTCGACGACAGCTTCGTCCTCCAACTCTTCCGTCACCCTTTTCATCAAGTCAAGGGCAATGTCGCGGTGGACGATCTCGCGGCCGCGGAAGCGGATGCGTACTCGCACTTTGGCGCCATCGTTCAGGAACTTTCTCGCCTTGTTGAGAACGACCTGAATATCATGTTCGCCCGTCTTAGGCCGCAAGCGCACTTCCTTGATCTCGATCTGCTTCTGGGCCTTGCGTGACTCCCGCTCCCGTTTCTGTCTCTCGTAGAGGTACTTGCCATAGTCCATAAACCGGCATACCGGCGGCTTGGCATTGGGCGCAACCTCTACCAGATCCAGATCTCTCTCCTCGGCGGCCTGCAGTGCGGCCTGCACATCCATGATGCCGAGTTGCGTGCCAACTTCATCGATGACCCGCACTTCACGCGTACGAATCCGGTGGTTGATTCGTGTTGTGTTTCTGCTAATTCCTGATCTCCTTTGGGCGTTTTGCCCTCAACACCACCGATGTAGAGACGCTCTCCCCTTGTGAGTAGATGAATCCTTGCGCCCGAATGTTAAGGTGGTAGCGCATTGAAACACCTATTTCAAAATGGGGATGCCGTCAAAAAACATCTGTGGAAAATGATCGACTGTAAAATCCGTGAGAGTATAACATTACAAAAGTGCTACGTCAAACCTGAAAAAAGGACATAGAAGTGATCCCGACAGGTGTGCGGCTGCCTTCTCAATCCGGATGTTCGGAAGTTGCAGATGGTCAGAATTAGAGGCGACAAGTCGTTGTCCGGAGCACAGTTTTCGTGTTTGGCCGCCGCCAGGACAGCAGGCTGCCTGAACATGACCATTGCGTGCGCCACTGCTCGTATGCGGCGCCAGAGAACAACAGGGGCACCCGGTCGAGCACCCCTGCTGATTTGCCTTATCACCGCGCTCAGAGCGCGCATCGAAAGCCTATTCATACCAGCCGGAGCCAATGAGCAGTCCGTCGTGGCGCACGGCCCAGGCGTGCTTGGTCTCCTCCTCGCCGGTGGCGGGATTGACGAAGACATAGTGTATCCACAACCCTTCCTCGGTCGCTTCCAACATGTCGGTGCCGAAATGATAACCGGTGGAGTCCAGGCCCAGCTCTTCCTTCAGGTCCATACCCAGCAGGTCCGGGTTGGCGTGGGCGATTAACAGATCATTCTCGTCGAAGATGTAAACATACCACGCCCCGTCCACGCTTGCCGACGAATTGTAATAGGCGACCGCCTCTTCGCGGCCATACGCCTTGTAGTACCGGAGCGCGCGATCGACGACGGCGACGGTATATTCGGCCGGTTGCGCCTTGGTCACTGCCGTAGCCAGAGTAGGCAGGACCTGATACCAGCCGGAGCCGAATAGCAGCCCATCATGCCTGACCACCCAGGAATGCTTGAGCTCCTGGTTGCCGGTGACGGGGTTGAGGAAGACATAGTCTACCCACAATCCTTCTTCGGTCGCGCTGAGCATCAGGTCGCCAAAGCGATAGCCGGTGACATCAACGGCCAGGTCACCCTTCGCATCTTCTCCTAACAGGTCAGGGATGGGGGAGGCGATCACATGGTCGTTCTCATCCAGGATGAAGACAAACCATTCGCCGTCCACGCTTTCCGGGGAGTTGTAGTGTTCGATCGTCGCCTCCCGCCCCTCGGTCTCATATCGTTGCAAGGCCTGCTCTACCATGGCCACCGTGTAGCCCGCACGGTCCGCTTTGGTGACGCCCACTTTCAGACCGGGCAGAACCTGGTACCAACCGGAGCCGAACAGCAGTCCATCCCGCCTGACCACCCAGGAATGCTTGAACTCCTGGTTGCCGGTGGCGAGGTTCTGGAAGAGATAGTCCACCCACAGTCCCTCTTCGGTCGCGGTGAGCATCAGGTCGCCGAAGCGGTAGCCGGTGACATCGACGCCCAGGTCTCCCTTCAGGTCCATGCCAATGAGATCGGGATTGGCGTGGGCGATCAACTTATCGTCCTCATCGAAGATAAAGACATAGTACTCGCCGTCCGCGCTCTCCGGTGTGTTGTAGTACTCGACCGTCGCCTCTCGCCCGTGGGCTTCATAGCGCTGCAGGGCCTGCTCTACCATGGCTACGGTGTAGGCCACGGGATGCGCTTTGGTGGCGCCCAATTGCAAGCCGGGCAGGACCTGGTACCAGCCGGAGCCGAAGATAAGGCCGTCATGACGGACGACCCAGGTATGTTTGTATTCATGGTTGCCTGTGGCGATATTGAGGAAGAAGTAGTCGACCCAAAGGCCTTCCTCGTCGACACTGTGCAGGAGTTCACCGTAACGGTATCCGGTGATGTCGACGCCGAGTTCGCCAATTTCATCGCCTATGGAATACTGTCCGCGCAGCTCCTCTCTGGGGTGGCCGATGAGGATGTCGTTTTCGTCGATGAGGAAGACATACCATTCGCCGTCAAGGTTTGCGGGCGAGTTGATGTATTCGAGGGTGGCTTCGCGCCCCTCGGTCTTGTAGCGTTGGATGGCCTGTTCGACGAGGTGGACGGCGTAGCCTGGACGATCGGCCTTGGTGGGGGCGCGGCGGGAGAGGTCGGGCAGAATCTGATACCAGCCGGAAGCGAAGATCAGCCCGTCGTGACGCACCGCCCAAGTATGTTTGAACTCCTGGTTGCCGGTGGCAAGGTTGAGGAAGATGTAATCGACCCATCTCCCCTCCTCGGTGGCGCCGGCGATGGCTTCGCCTTGTCGATAGCCGGTGATATCCACGCCTACAGGGCCGTGCAGGCTCTCACCCAGCAGATCCGGATTGGCGTGGGCGATTATCTCGTCGTTCTCATCGACGATGAAAACATACCATTCGCCGTCCACGCTTTCGGGAGAGTTGTAGTAGTCAACGGTGGCCTCCCGCCCCTGGGCGTCGTAACGTTGCAGAGCTTTCTCTACCATGGCCACCGTGAACCCGGCGCGGTCGGCCTTGGTAACCTGTTGGGTGACGGCGCCATCCATTTGCAAATTGGACGTCATATATTGATCACAGCCGGACACAAACAGGGCGGCAGCTATCAGTACGGCTGCTAATCTACCAAGTAACAAACGGTTGTGCATCATCTACCTCCAGTAGCGCTCTTCATTGAGAGCCGGTTATTCCGGGCCTAACGGTAAAACATGCAGATTTCACAGAAACATACCGAACACACCTGCACCGAGCCGTCCAGCGAGGTGTGTTCGGCAGTAGGAAAAACGTACGCGCTCTAGCACGAACTTCAGCGCGCAGAAATTTTTGCATGCGCCTCTATCGAGCGGAGGCGCGGATGGTTCAAAGCACTACCGGTTTCGTCCCTGGCGCGAAACATGCGCAGGTTGGACGAGCCGTTCTCTCTACAGTGTCTTGGCGCGGGTAGCGATGCGCTCAACGACAAGCGAGACGAACTCTGCCACCGGCATCCCGTTCTGGCGGACGCCGTCGCGGCGGCGCAGCGAAACGGTATCTTCTTCCACCTCGCGATCACCGACGATCAGCATATAGGGTACCTTCATGCCCTGGGCCTGGCGGATCTTGTTGTTCATGCGGTCGCTGCTCAGGTCGGCGGAGACCCGCGCCCCAGCCTCGACAAGCCGCTTCTCGATCTGCACCGCGTACTCGTTGTGGGCCGACGTCACGGGAATGACCCGCACCTGTTCGGGCGACAGCCAGACCGGGAAGTTGCCGCCGTAATGCTCGATAAGGAAGCCGATCATGCGTTCGTGCGTGCTCAGCGGCGCGCGGTGAATGCAGAGCGGGATCTCCTCCTCGCCGGCGGCGTTGATGTAGGAGAGGTCCAACCGTTCCGGCTGGGCGAAGTCGACCTGATTGGTGGCGAGGGTGAACTCGCGGCCGATGGCGCTCCAGATCTGGACGTCGATCTTGGGGCCGTAGAAGGCGGCCTCGTCCGGCTCCTCCTCAAAGGGCACGTTGCCGTCGGTCATGGCCTGGCGCACCATCTCCTCGGTCTGCAGCCAGAGCGAGCGGTTGTCGACGTACTTATCGCCCAGCTTTCTGGGGTGATGCGTGCTGAGACGCATGACGAAGCGTTCGATATCGAAGAGGTCAAAGTAGTACTTGTACAGGTCGATGACGCGCATGAACTCCTCGGCGAACTGCTCCTCGGTGCAGTAGATGTGGGCGTCGTTCATCTGCATCGAACGGACGCGCATCAGTCCGAAGAGTTCCCCGCTCTGTTCATAGCGGTAGCAGGTCCCGTATTCGGCCAGGCGCACGGGCAGTTCGCGGTAGCTGCGCAGCTTGGAGCCGAAGATCTTGTGGTGCATGGGGCAGTTCATCGGCTTCACGTAGTAGGTGACGCCCTCCATCTCCATGGGCGGGTACATGCTGTCTTTGTAGAAGACGAGGTGCCCGCTGCGCAGGAAGAGGTCATTCTTGGTGAGATGGGGCGTGCGCACGCGATCGTAGCCGGCGGCCTCTTCGGTCTCTTTGGCGAGGCGTTCGAGCTCTTCGATGATGATGGCGCCGCGCGGCAGCCAGAGGGGCAGACCCGGCCCGACCTCCTCTTCGAAGATAAAGATCTCCAGTTCGCGGCCCAGCTTACGATGGTCCCGTTTCTTGGCCTCTTCGAGCTGATCGAGGTGCTTCCTCAGATCTTTGCGGTTGCGCCAGGCGGTGCCGTAGATGCGCTGCAGCATGGGGTTTTTCTCGTCCCCCCGCCAGTAGGCGCCAGCGACGCTGAGAAGCTGAAAGGCGTCGGCGACGATCTGTCCGGTATGCTCCACGTGGGGTCCCCGGCACAGGTCTTCGAATGTATCGTGTTTGTAGGTGCTGATGACGGGCTTCTCGGCAGTTTCGTTGCCGTATTCGTCGATTTCGCCCTGGGCCAGGCCGTCGATCAGCTCTAATTTGTAGGGCTGGTCGGCGAAGAGCCGGCGGGCCTCGGTGTCGCTGACCTCGCGATAGGCAAACTGGTGCTTGCCGCCGATAATCTGGCGCATGCGCTTCTCGATCGTTTTCAGATCGTCCGGTCGGAAGGTACGGGGGGAGCCGTCCTGATCGACGCCGAGGTCGAAGTCGTAATAGAAGCCGTTATCGATCGGCGGTCCGATCGCATACTTGGCTTCGGGATAGAGTTCCAGCACCGCCTGCGCCATTACGTGGGCTGCGCTATGGCGAATTTTATACAGGCCATCTATTTTAACAGCCATCTCCGTTGCTCCTGTGAACTTCAGTGGAAGTGGTACCATGCGCTACCACTTCGTTGTCTGATAACGAAGTGGGTTGCCGCCCGTGGGTGGTAAGACCATGGGCCGCCGGGGTTCGCCACTAGCCACTTTTAGTCAACCACGCAGCGCTCCACCAGGTAAGGTAGAGCAACTGCTGCATCCCCTTTACCAGCGGTAATGGGTCGATCCATTCGCTCAGGCGGTGGGCGTCGCCGCCATCGGTAAGGCCCACACAGACGGCGGGAATGTTGCGGCTGAGGGGCACATTGGCGTCGGTGCTGCTGATGCGCCCATCGCTGCGTTCTTTAACGCCGAGCTCCTGCAGAATCGTGGAGGCGGCCTGCACGAGTGGATGGCGAAAAGGGAGCCCGCCGGCAGGCCGATTGCCGATCCGTTCATGGCGCAGCGTCAGGCCGTCATTGTGCGCGCTGTGCGCCTGCGCGTGGCGCTCTACAATCTGTCCGATCTGCCCGTCCAACCAGGCGAGGGTTTCGGGTGATTCGCTGCGCAGGTCCAGCTCCATCCACGCCTCCTGGGCGATGGAATTGACGGAGGTGCCGCCGCCGATGCGGCCGATATTGAAGGTGGTACGCGGTGTCTGGGGGACCTGCAGTTTGACGATCTCTTCCGCCAGCAGTACGAGGCCGTGAACGGCGCTGGCTGCGCCGAAATCACCCCAACTGTGGCCCCCGGGCGCGGCGGCGGATGTACGGTAGCGCCGTGCGCCCAGCGCCTGATGGACGATGCGGCCCAGGCCCATCCCTTCGAGCACGATCACTGCGCCGAGGGCGCCGCGCCCGTTGCGGGAAGGGCCTGCGCTACGGTTTGCCCCGTTGGTATCCGCGGCCAGCCGGTCCACGACGCGGCGCATGCCGCGCAGATCGCCCACGCCCTCCTCCATCGAATTGGCGACCAGCCAGATGTCCACGGGCGGCGGGGCAAGTTGCGTCAAGGTCTCGGCCAGAGTGAGGAGGCCGGCAACGCCGGTCGAATTGTCGCCGATGCCGGGGCCGCGGATCAGTCCTTTGTCCAGACGGCGCAAGCGCAGGTCGGTTTCAGGCGGGAAGACGGTATCTGTATGGGCGGACACGAGCAGGGCGGGGCGGTCCTGTGGGCGCGGGCCGCAGACCCGGCCATAGACATTGCCCAGCTTGTCCCGCTCGACGTCGGCGAGGCCGATGGCGCGCATGCGCTTCTCGATCCACGCGGCCCGCTCAGCCTCGGCGCCGGTCGGGGCGGGAATCTGCTGGACGGCGATGCAGAGGTCGATAAGTTGCTCGAGCCGGCCGGCAAAGGCTGCGGCTGCGGCCTGCACTGCGCTTCCGTGTGAAAGCCCATCAATCAACATGAAACACCTGTAACAACTGCTTAAGTGCGTCTCTGTCCGCACGCAATTCAAAGAAGAACAGGGGCGCCCGGTGGAGCGCCCCTGTTGTATTGGCTTATCGCCGCGCCCAGAGGGCACCCATCGAGGGTCTATTCATACCAGCCTGAGCCAATGAGCAGTCCGTCGTGGCGCACGGCCCAGGCGTGCTTGGTCTCCTCCTCGCCGGTGGCGGGATTGGCGAAGACATAGTGTATCCACAACCCCTCCTCGGTCGCTTCCAGCATGTCGGTGCCGAAATGATAACCGGTGGAGTCCAGGCCCAGCTCTTCCTTCAAGTCCATACCCAGCAGGTCGGGGTTGGCGTGGGCGATTAACAGATCATTCTCGTCGAAGATGTAGATATACCACGCGCCATCCACGCTTTCCGGCGTGTTGTAGTGGGCCACGGTTGCTTCCCGGCCATGCGCCTTGTAGTAGCGCAACGCCTTATCCACCATGGCGACGGTATATTCAGCCGGTTGCGCCTTGGTAACGGCCAAGGCCAGACTGGGCAGAACCTGGTACCAACCAGAGGCGAAGAGCAGCCCATCGTGTCTTACGACCCAGGTATGCTTGTACTCCTGGTTGCCGGTGACAGGGTTGAGGAAGATATAGTCGACCCACTTCCCCTCTTCGGTAGCGGTGGATATCTCTTCACCGTGTCGATAGCCGGTTATGTCCACGCCTGTATCGTCGAACAGGTTGGCCCCCACGAAATCGGGATTGGGGTGGGCGATTAAGTCATTGTTCTCGTCCATAATAAAGACATACCACTGCCCATCCACGCTTTCCTGTGATTTGTAGTAGTCAACGGTCGCCTCCCGCCCTTTGGCGTCGTAGAGTCGCAGGGCCTTCTCTACCATGGCCACGGTGTAGCCAGGGCGATCGGACTTGGAAACCCGCCAGCCTCGCTTGGCGTGGGAACGAACCATTCTGTCCATTTTGTCCTGAAGGTCCGTTCTATCCATTCCATCTGGATGAACCATTCGGTCCATACGCGAAAGGGATGACTTCCAGGTATGGCGAGACATCATGTGATGGCAACCGGACAGGAATACGGCGGCAGCCACCAGGACGACGGTCATTCTGATATGAAAAATACGATTGCGCATTGGTCTTCCTCCTGTAGCGCTCTTCTTCGAAAGCCGGTGCCACGCGGCCAAACAGGTAAGTATGCAGATTTCACAGAAATATACCGAACATACCTACACCGAGCCATCAAGTGAGGTGTGTTCGGTAAGAGGAAAAATATTCACTCTCCACCTTACAACTCCGGAGCGAAGAGGGTCAAGCATATTCCCCTGGTCGAAAGAGGCTCGTATGCTTCATGGCACCACCCCTTTCGCCCTTAACGCGAAGCCGGCCCGTGCTGGGCTGGTCGCGGCCGATATACCACGTCACCGCCAAGTGCCCGAGAAGATGGGACTGGCGACAATCTGCCGAACGCCGGTGTTCGGCAACGGCCAAGGTGGGAGATACTGGACTTGAACCAGTGACCTCTACGATGTCAACGTAGCGCTCTAGCCATCTGAGCTAATCCCCCGGAAATTGGATCTCAACTATAGCACACGGCAGTGGCAGCCACAAATTCCGGCAGGGCGGGGCAGGCGGAAAGTTTGACTGTAAGGTGGGGACAGTTGATTGGGGAGGCACAGGACCTGCCCCTACGGGGATTTGATGGGACTGGCGGGACGTGGTCTGGCTGGACACCTTCGATTAGGCACCTGTTACGAATATCGACACCCGGTCGACGACGGATGTTGTTGGGGGGGGCGTTGCGGGGGCGGAGCCCCCTCACAAGGGAGGGCCGACTAGGCCCGACCGCCCAAAAGCGAGGAGTGAGTGCTCTGATTGGCCCAGAGAGATAAGATCGTGAACTGGACGTGGCTTAGTCCTCAACGGAGATATGGGAAAGTTCGCCCCATTTTGGGATGCACGCCAGGGCGGCGCAGTCTTGCCGCAGGGACACAGGTGGAGAACGTTGGGGCACCAACCGACCACTTTCATGGCCTGTAACGGTACCGTTCCGCTATATGCGAGCCTATGCCGCGCCCGTGCCATTCTGATGTATAATGACAAGACCTCTGTGGTTAGTGGAAAACGGCTCGTGGAATGCAGCCCCACTGACCGCGATTCACTTTCACGGCAGGGTCCAGCCTAACGACGGAGAGCACAATGAAAGTTCTGTTAACAGCGCAGTGGGTCATAGGATTTGTGGATGGCTTCCGGGACGACTTTCCGCAGGTGGAGTTTGTGTTTGCGGAGACGGCCGAGGATATCGCGGCGAAGGCCGCCGACGCGGAAGCCGCCATCGGCCCGATGAACAGCAGCCAGCTGCAGGCCGCGCCGAACGTGCGCTGGATCCAATCGTCCAGCGCAGGCGTGGAATGGATGCGCAACGTGCCGGAGCTGACGGAGCGGGATATTACCGTCTGCAATACGCGGGGTGCGCACGCCGCGACGATTGCAGAGCATACGATGGGTATGCTGGTGTTCCTGACACGCGGGTTCGGTCCGCTTCACAAAGCGCAACAACGGCACGAGTGGGGCGTTCCCAAGGGCACGCGGCTGGTCGGTCTTGTCGGTCTGAAGATGGGAATCATCGGCCTGGGGAATATCGGCCGCGAGATCGCCAAACGGGCGGCGGGATTCGAGATGGATGTGATCGCTGTCGACGTCAATCCGGTGGAGAAGCCCGACCATGTCTCCGACCTGCAGCTGATGGACGGTATGCCAGCGCTGTTGCGGGAATCGGACGTGGTGGTGGTGACGGTCCCGATCACTGCGGAGACGCGGGGCATGATCGGGCCGGACGAACTGGCCCTCCTGCAACCGGAGGCATATTTCATCGTCATCTCGCGCGGGGGCATCATCCATGAACCAACTCTGATCCGGATGCTGGAGGAAGGTAAGCTGGCCGGCGCGGCGCTGGATGTGGCGGCCACGGAGCCGCTGCCGGCGGACGATCCGCTGTGGGACGCGCCGAATCTGTTGATCACGCCGCACAGTTCCCCCTCTTCGGTCCAGACAACGGCCAATGTCAGGCGCATCGTGAGCGGCAACTTGAAACGCTTTCTGAATGGCGAACCGCTGCAGAATACGGTCGGGATCAAACGCGGTTACTGATGTACGTTTGCATGGAAAATGCGCTTTCCCCGAGCTTCTTATTGCCCAAGAGCGGGCGAGAGCCCCGCGATCTCAGGGCGGGCCTTTACGAATCATCCTGGTTCCAGAATGAATCCACACTTAAGGAGACCATAGCATGCAAGTCGTTGACGTTATCGCCCACTGCCTGAAAGAGGAGGGCACGGAGATCCTTTTCGCCTATCCGGTAAACTATCTCATCGAATCGGCGGCCAAACTGGATATCCGCACAATCATCGTGCGCCAGGAGCGCATCGGTCTGCACATGGCGGACGCCATCAGCCGCCTGAGTTCGGGCGACAAGATCGGCGTCTTCTGCATGCAGTCGGGCCCCGGTTCTGAAAACGCTTTCGGCGGCGTGGCGCAGGCATTCGGCGATTCGGCCCCGATCGTGGTCCTGCCGGGCGGTTATCCGCGGCCGATCAACCAGGTGCAGCCCAACTTCAACTCGGCGCAGAGCTATGCTTCGGTCACCAAATCGAGTGAACAGCTGACGACGCCGGAGATGACGGCGGACGCGATACGGCGGGCGTTCGCGGCGGTGCGCAACGGGCGGCCGCGGCCGGCGCTGGTGGAGATTCCCTCGGATATTTCCTCTGCCGAAGTGGCGGAGTTCAGTTATCAACCGGTGCAGCGGGTGCGCTACGGGCCGGACCCGGCGGATGTGGAAAGGGCGGCGGATATGCTGGTGGCGGCGGAGAGGCCTGTGCTCTATGCCGGCCAGGGTGTCCACTATGCCAAGGCCTGGGATGCGCTGAAGGAGCTGGCAGAGCTGCTGGAGGCGCCGGTCACCACGACACTGAACGGCAAGAGCGCCTTCCCGGAGACGCATCCTCTGAGTCTCGGCTCGGCCAATCGCTCCCACACGCGGGCCGTGGGCGAGTTTCTGAACAACGCCGACGTGATCTTCGGCATTGGCTGCAGCTTCAGCTTCACAAATTTCGGTGTGCGCATGCCGGCCGGCAAGACGATCATTCACGCCACGCTGGACCCGGCGGACATCAACAAGGATGTCGCCAGCCAGCACGCTCTCATCGGAGACGCCGAGCTTACGCTGCGAGCGTTGATCGCGGCTGTGTCGGAACGGCTGGGCGGGCAGACGCGCGGCAGACAGGCCGGCGTTGCCGCCAAAATTGCGGAGATCAACGGCAAGTGGGAGTCGGAGTGGGCGGCCAAGCTGAACAGCGACGAAGCGCCCCTCTCGCCCTACCGTGTGATTCGCGATCTGTACGACAGCGTCGACGTGGCGAATACGATCATCACGCATGATGCGGGCAGCCCGCGCGACCAGCTGTCGCCGTTCTGGAAGTCGATTACGCCGCTCTCCTATATCGGCTGGGGCAAGACGACACAGCTGGGCTACGGCCTGGGCCTGGCGATGGGGGCCAAGCTGGCCTGCCCGGACAAGCTGTGCATCAACGTGTGGGGCGACGCCGCGATCGGCTTCACCGGCATGGACTTCGAGACCGCGGTGCGCGAGCGCATCCCGATTCTGTCGGTCCTGTTCAACAACTTCTCGATGGCGATCGAGATTCCGATCATGCCGGTCTCTCAGGAGAAATACGGTTCCACCGATATCTCCGGCAACTACGCCAAGATGGCGGAGGCGTTCGGCGGCTACGGCGAGAGAATCGAGACGCCGGACCAGATCATCCCCGCGATTGAGCGCGGTATCCAGAAGACGGAGGAGGGCGTGCCGGCGCTTCTGGAGTTCATTACCGCGAAGGAGACGGAGATCCCGCAGAATATGTAACGGCAGTGGTTAGTGGTTAGTGGTTAGTGGTTAGTGAATAGAGGATAGCAAAAAAGGGAGATTGGCAGGTTGCCGGAGATAGTTGCTTCTTCCGGTTACCTGCCAGTGCATTTTGAGGACGGAGCGATGAGCCAGAGAAGTGAACGAGTTCCCATCTGTGTGGTCGGGTGCGGGGGCATGGGCCACCGCCACACGATCGCGTATCACACGCTGGAAGAGACCGGCATGTCGAATGTGGAGTTGATGGCGGTGTGCGACATCAACCGTGACAATGCCGAGCGGATCGCAGGGGAGGTGGAGCGCCTGTTTGGCCGTAAGCCGCTGATATTCACCGATCTGGACAGCATGCTGGCCAACCCGGATATCGCCGCGGTCGACGTGGTGACGGACGGCTCCAGCCACCACGTGATCGCGACGGCGGCGCTGGCGGCGGGAAAACACGCCCTGGTGGAGAAGCCGCTGGGCATTACGATTCGGGCCTGCCGGCGCATCATCGACGCGGCCGAACAGAGCGGAACCGTGCTGGCGACCGCGGAAAACTACCGCCGCGATCCGGTCAACCGGATGGTGCGTGCGGTGATCGACGCCGGACTGCTGGACGACCCTTTGCTGATGATCCAGACGTCGCTCGGCGGCAACGATGTGATGGCGGCCACGCCCTGGCGGCATCTGAAGGAGAAGGGGGCGATCGGCCTGGACATGGGCGTGCATTACGCCGATATCATCCGCTACTATCTCGGCGAATACGCGCGCATCTTCGGACGGGGGCTGATCGTGGAGCCGGTGCGGCGGCGTCCCGTCGCCGAGAATCACCCGCTGATCTCCTACCGGGAGCAGACCCCCACCTACCCGGAGACGATCGAGGCCACGGGCGAGGACTCGATCCTCGCCCAGTATGTGATGCAGTCGGGCGCGACGGTGCAGTTTTCACACCTGGGCGGGGGCCGGGGCAGCAGCCGTTTTGAACGCAGTGTTCACGGCCGGCGGGGCGCGCTGGACGTCCCCCGGGACCGGACGGGCGGTGCGGTGCGGCTGCGGCTGACGGACCGGACGCTGGAGGGCAAGGAAATCCTGGGTCTGCTGCCCGACTTCACTCTGAACGAGATCACCGCCCGGTTGTTCGGCGAAGACGGCGTTGTCTATGATCTGCCCGACGTCGCCCATGCCGAGATGGCGCTGGACGCCAGGCTGCTGGCGATCGAGTATCACGACTTCGCTGAGGCGGTTCTGCAGGGACGGGCGCCGGAGGTCGACGGGCGTGACGGCATGATCGCGGTGGCTGCCATTCTGGGCGCGTACGAATCGGCGGCTGTGGGGCGCGCGGTGGAGCTTGAGGAGTTGCTGTCGGGCGCGGTGCGCGCCTACCAGGAGGAGATCGACGACGCGCTGGGGCTGTAGCGCAAGCGAGACGGCGGGGCGGACCTGGAGAGCAACATAGGCCTGCGTTGCCTCTATGCTATGTGATCGCGGGGGTTGTTCGCAGGTTTACGACTGCTACTCGCGCTGCGTTGCCAGAGGATTCGGGGATACGACTTCGAGAAGCATCGGATCTCCGGGGACATCCACCAGCCAGCCGGCCACCCATCCCAGCTCTTCTTCGGTTGAGAAAGCAACGGTCTTGGCTACGTAGAACCAGCCGCTGTCTACCGTGCGGCCGAGCAGGCGCAGCCGTTCGCCGGGCGGGATAAGTCCCAGCGACTCGTAGGTCTGGCCGGGCCCGCGGCGGAGATTCAACACAGCAGAGGAACGGGCAAAGAGGGGGGCGCCTTCTGCGGCAGCGGGGGTCGCCGCGACGGTGGCGGTGGCGAGGCCCACGGTCGGTTCGCCGGCAGCAGACGCCGTCGCCAGTTGCTGCTGGGCCCGGATGGCCCGCTCTTCTTCCAGGCGCAGCGCGACGCGCGCTTCCACGGTTGCTTCAAGCGCGGCGGTGGCGGCGTATTGGGGTTGATTCTTGGACCATTCTTCGGTCAGGCGCATAGAGACCCGCGCTTCCACCGTTCCCTCCTGCGCGGTGGCGGGCCCACTCTCGGAGCGAATCGCCAGCGCGGAGAGTGCGATCAAGGTGATGATCAGGGGAACGGCCAACGCGCCCAGCCAGAGAAATCGCCGGGTCCTGTTGACGGGCGCGGGGATTTCGATGATGACTTCCGGTCTCAGTACCGGTATCTGGCGCCGGTGGGGCACAAGCGCGTGGGATTGATGCACTTCGGCTCCGCTATCAGCGCCTGAGTGTGTACTGCCCGTATCAGCAGAATGCGGTCCGCCGGAGGAGGACGCTCCGTGGCCCCAATCGCCATCGTCAGCGGGGTTTGTCGATTGTTCTCCTTCTTGGGAGGCGCGCGGTGCGTTGTGGTTAATCACTTTTGCAACGAAGATCAGATAAGTTTAAGTCGCATATCAACGGTGGCTGTTGACGGCAACGGGCAAGGGCGGGCGGTGTGACCCGATATTTGAGTGTATCACATGCGCAACCGCTTCGCTATACCAAAGTTGGAAACAGGAACACCTGCTGCGCAACTTGCCGGCGCCCCTTATGTCATTCTGACACCTTAGATTACTCAACATCACTGTGACGGCGAGGCCGTTCGATTTAAAGGAGACCCCATGCTCATCTCAATACAGGAAAACCTGTTGCCGGGCGAAACGCTGAACGAAAAGCTCGACTGCGCCGAAGCGCTGCAGATCGACGGTGTCGAGATCCAGGGCCGGTCGCGACTCTATGACCGCATCAGCGAATACGAGGCCGCTTTCAGCAACCGTTCGGTGCGCATCTCGTCCATTTGCGGCCAGTCGACATTCGACTGGCTGGACCCGGACCCTGCCAAACGCGAGGCCAGCATCGACGAATCCCGGCGCAACCTGGAAGCCTGCGGCCATTTCGGTGCGGCCGGCCAGATTGTACCGCCGATCTTCGGCCCGCCGCGGCTGCCGGACCTTTCGCCGCTCAAGGATGCGATCGCGCTGGAAAAGGAGCTGCTGGTCGAGATCACGCGCGATCTGGCCGCGTTTGCGCACAGTCACGGCACGCTTCTGCTGTTAGAGCCTCTCAACCGCTATGAGCAGCACCTGTTGCGGCGGCAGGAGGACGGGGTGGAAATCATCCAGAAGGCAGGGGACCCTCCCGGCGTGGCTCTGCTGACCGATTTCTTCCACATGCATATCGAGGAAGTCGACACGCCGGCGACGATCCGCAGGATCGGCGGGTACATCGGCCATGTCCACGTGGCTGACAATACGCGTGTCCAGCCAGGCATCGGCGACATCGACTGGCAGGCCGGCATTCAGGCTCTGGCCAACGTCGGTTTCAAGGGCTACCTGACATACGAGTGCCGCGTCGCCGGCGATCCGCAAGCGGCCTTGGCGCAGTCGGTCGCCCTGTTGCGGGAAACGATCGCGAGCGTGCAGGACGGCTGATTCAGCGGCGGGGGGTACAACGTGTCAGGGCATCCTTTACAGTGAGATCTTATCCCAGAGAATTCCGGTTGGTCAATGCGTTTCCCGTGCAGAATTCGTCCTGGGATGGGCCTGTGTGCTTGATGGATTACCGGCAAATTACACTGGAGAAAGGTCACTTTTCGGTGTGAAGTACCTCAGACATCAGCGTGGCGTCTGTTCTGGGCAATTTACGTACGATCCGTCTACGTATTGCTGGCTACGCTGCGTGCGGCGCACAGCGACCCAATACACCTCATAACATCTGAAAACAGTGCGGGGCTCAAGGCAGTACATTGTGGCTGTTGCTCCGGCCACGGCTGACTGCGAGCTTCCCTCTGCGCCAGGGGAGATCCGCGTTACAGACGGCTGCCTGACCCCAGTTCCCGGGTCTGCGTAACGCGGTGCTTGAGCACCTGCCTCTTCCATCCGCTACCCACTGAAATCAGAGCAGTTATGCGGCGTCGTGTGACTGCGGTTGCGCCGCGGAAGCATCCTCCCCATTTCCTCTGCTTCATCTCCAGAATTTCTCCAGATTTCAACAGTACACTGTAGAGAGTCAGGACGATGGCTGCGCATCAGCCAATCGTACAGCCGGATCCGCAGCCTATTGTGTTACCCGTTCAGGAGACGGAGATATGGCCGATTCGTCAGCGCTGATCGATATGCAGAACATATCGAAAGTCTATCAGATGGGGGAGACGAAGGTCCTTGCTCTGAACGGGGTTTCGCTCTCAATCGAAGAGGGAGAGTACGTGGCGATCGTCGGTACTAGCGGTTCGGGCAAGAGTACGCTGATGAACATCATCGGTCTGTTGGACAGCCCCACGGAAGGTGTCTTTCAGATTCGCGGCCAAAGGGCAAACGGCCTGACCGGCCGACAGCTGGCAGATCTGCGCAACAGGGAGATCGGATTCGTATTCCAGCAGTTCAACCTGCTGGCGCGTGCGCCCGCCTGGCGCCAGGTTGAGCTGCCGCTTTTCTACGCCAACGTTGCTCGCGGTACTGCGCGCGAGCGGGCGCTGGAGGCACTGGCACAGGTGGGCCTGGCCGAACGCGCGGACCACAAGCCAGAGGAGCTCTCCGGCGGCCAGCAACAGCGGGTCGCGATCGCGCGTGCGCTCGTGAACCGGCCCAGCCTACTGCTGGCGGACGAACCGACCGGCGCGCTCGACACGCGGACCGGTGAAGAGGTGATGGCACTTTTTGAGAAGCTGCACGAGGAAGGACTGACGCTTGTCATCATTACGCACGACCAGGAGATCGCCGAACGGGCCCATCGCGTGATTACGATGCGAGACGGGGTTATCGTTTCCGATTCAGACGCGGCGACTGCTACTGCGAACGGTTTTCGCAACGGGCTGAGCCGGACCGCGCCTGCGCCGCTGCCGCGGCCCGTTGCGATAGAGCAGGATGAGGAAAAGATGTATGAAGCTGTTTAGATATTTCCCGGTCGCTGTGGATAGCATCGCCGCCAACAAGATGCGGGCCAGCTTGACGATGCTGGGCATTATCATCGGCGTGGCCGCGGTCCTGACGATACTGGGTGTCGGGCGCGGCGCGTCGGCAAATATCCTGGACGAAGTTGCGAGCCAGGGCACAACACGCCTGACGATCAGCCCGAGCACTGAGAGCGAAGGAGAGGGCGCCGGCGCCCCTGTTCAGACGTTGACCATGGGCGATGTAAGAGCGCTTTCCGACGCCGCCTTCCATCCGGATGTTGTTGAGGTCGTGCCCCAATATGGAGGCAGCATCCAACTGGTTGCCGGCAGCAACAACAAGCAGACCCGGGTGACAGGGACGACAGCTGACTATGCCGAAGTTCACAGACTGGAGATGGCCGAGGGACGCTTTCTGACGGAGGACGAGATCGCCCAGATGAGCAATGTAATCGTCATTGGGACGGCGGTTGCGACCGATCTCTTTGAGCGCACGCAGGTGGTTGGTGAAAGCGTGCGCATCGACGGCGAACCGTTCACGGTCGTCGGTGTGCTGGAAGAAAGCGGCAACGCCGGTTTCGGCAGCAATGACGACAGTGGGTTCATCCCAATTGGCGTGGCCCACGGACGCATCTTCAATGTTCCCCGCTATCGGGGCGAATACATCGTTACATCTGTATCGGCGAATGCGGTAAGTGAAGAGCGGGTGGAGGCAGCCGAGGGGCAGATCGAACAGACCTTGCGATTGCGCCACGGACTCGGCGCGGACGACGACAATGACTTTACCATCAGCACGCAGGCCAGCCTGCTGGACACGATCGGCACCGTTACCAGTACACTTACGCTGCTTCTGAGCAGTATCGCTGCCATCAGTCTGGTGGTGGGCGGAATCGGCATCATGAACATCATGCTTGTATCGGTGACCGAACGCACAAAGGAGATCGGCCTGCGCAAGGCACTGGGTGCGCACACCAGCGACGTGTTGCTGCAGTTTCTGATTGAGTCGCTGGTACTGACTTTACTTGGGGGCCTGATTGGAATCGCCATCAGCTATGGTTTGGCCTTACTGGTGCAGAGAATCCCCAACTTTCCAATCGACCTTCTGATTGGGGTCGACGCGCTGCTCCTGGCTGTGGGTGTCAGCGCCGGTTGCGGGCTGATATTCGGTCTGTACCCGGCGCTGCGTGCGACCCGGTTGGACCCGATCGAGGCGTTGCGATATGAGTGATGATGTTGCTGAGAAACCCGGTGAAGGACCGGCTGTTATAGGCGCCGGCCGGAAGCAGGACAGGTTCTCCTGCGGTTACACAATTTGTACGGCGGATTTCGGAACGGACGGCAGATACCTGCGTCATTTGGAAGGAGCATTCATATGAACTGGAAACATATTCTACTTATTCTATGCGCCGTGGTGGCTGGCGTCGCGTTCGGCGCCGGCTATGCAAGTTTCTCCGGCCGGATTGGGCCGGAACAGACGGCAGCCGGAAGGGAGTTGGCAGCCATAGCGGAGCCGGTATCTGAAACGGTTGCGGCAGTCAGCATGGGGACCACGCTCATCCGCCCCGCGGACTCGGCGGTGGACCGCGTGACCGCGGCGGGCAATATCGAGCTTGTAGACACACAGCAGGTGGTTGCACGGGTCAACGGCTACGTAGACGAGGTGCTGGTGGAAGTCGGCGACGTGGTCGGCAGCGGTGATTTGCTGGTGGCGCTGGACCGGGACGACCTGCGCAGGGCGGTGGACCAGGCCCGCATCAGTCTGACGTCGGCTGAACTGCAGCTTGAAAACCTGCTGGCGGAAGCCAGCGCGGCTGAGCTTGCCGCGGCGGTTGCGGAGCTGAAGTCGGCGGAGGAAAATCTGGCCGAAGTGCAGAACGGCGCCAGCGAAGGGGAACTGGCCGCAGCGCGAAGCAACGCCGCCTCCGCGTGGGCGAGATACGATGACCTTCGGAATGGGGCCAGCGAGAATGAACGGATCCAGCTGGCGGCGGCGGTGGAAAACGCGCACGTAGCCATGCAGGAAGCCCAGACTGAGTATGACAAGGTCGCTTGGCGCGAGGATGTAGGGATGACGCGGCAGGCGGCCCAGTTGCAGCAGGCGACAATCTCCTACGGGTCGGCGCTGGCGGCCTATGAGGAGGCGGTTGCGCCGGCATCACAGGGGGATTTGCAGTCGGCGCTGAGCCAGGCCCAGACGGCACAGCAGCAGTTGGATGATCTGCTGGCCGGACCGACGGCCGTAAACATTGCGGCAGCGGAATCGCAGGTCGCCGCGGCCCAATCCAGACTGGACACGCTGTTACGCGGCGCGGATGAAACGGATATCGAACTGGCGCAGCTGTCGATCGACCAGGCGCAGCTGACCTTGCTGGAGGCAAGGCTCGACCTGATCAAAGCGGAGCTGGTCGCCCCGGCTGCGGGTACTGTCCTGCGGGTCAACGTGGATGAAAGCGACCGGATTTCAGCGGGCACCGTCGCGATCACAGTAGCCGACCTGAGCCAGCTGCAGCTGACGATCGACGTCGCCGAAGTCGATATTCCCAAGATCAGCGTCGGTCAACTGGCGGACGTCACGATCGATGCCTTTCCCGAAAGGGTGTTTGCGGGGATGATCAGCGGCATCGAACCATCGAGCAGCGCCCAGGAGGGGGTGATCGACTACCCGGTAACGGTGCGGCTGATCGATGAGGCCCTGGCGGGGGTGCGGCCGGGCATGACGGCTGTTGCCACCCTGCGCAGCGAAACGGCGGCGACCCGCTGGCTGGTTCCCACGACCGCAGTTCAGGAAAGCGACGGCGAGACGGTGGTTATGAAGTCGAGAGACGAAGATGCGCTGCCGGTCGCCGTGGTGGTGGAAGGCGTTCAGGGTGAATGGACCGTTGTTCGTTCAACACAGTTGCAGAGCGGCGATGAAGTACTCGGCGCCACCACCTTCGTCAAGCAGGCGGATGAATGGGTTCCCTTCTCGGGGCCGCCTCCGGGCGCTCCCAGCCCCGGCGGCAGGTCTCCCTAAGAGGCGAGAGAGAAGTGGGCTGGGAGCGGCGCAGGCTGCAGGAAGAGATTGCACTGAATCCACCAGGGCTCATATTCTGACACTCTGAGCTGTACAGACGCGAGAGACCCTGACGCCATGCCGGTCGAGCAGCTTGCCCTCGCAGGAGGAACCAGTTATAACTGGCCTATGCCGGAAGAACGCATTCTGATCGTTGACGACGACCGCGAAATCGTGCGCCTGCTGCGCAGCTACTTGCAGCGGGAACGGTACGCGGTGTCCGTCGCCTATGACGGCGAGACGGCTATTCATGTGTTACGGCGGGAGTCGCCTGATTTGATGCTGCTGGATGTGATGCTGCCGGACAAGGACGGTTGGGAGGTCACTCGTACAGTCCGCGGCAACGAGAAGCTGGCGAACACGCTGATCATCATGCTGACGGCGCGGGTCGAGGATACGGACAAGATCATCGGCCTGGAGCTGGGTGCGGACGATTATGTTACGAAGCCGTTCAATCCGCGTGAAGTGGTGGCGCGAGTGCGGGCGCTGTTGCGGCGCAGCCAGCGGAGCACGGGGCGAGCGACGAAGTTGGTTGTTGGGGCTCTGCAGATGGACGTGGAGCGCCGCGACGTGCAGGTGCGGGACACGACAGTGGAGCTGACGCCTACGGAGTTCAGTCTGCTGCAGACGCTGATGGAAAGCCCCGGCTATGTCTTCACACGCACTGAGCTGATGGACAGGGCACTGGGGTACGACTACAGCGGCGCCGACCGGATGCTGGACAGCCACATCAAGAACCTGCGCCGCAAGATCGAGGCAGATCCACGTAAACCGCAGCTTGTCCAGACGGTTTACGGCGTTGGCTACCGGCTGGCTGGAGAGCGGGAATGAACCGGCTATGGGTGCGGTTGAGTCTGGCATTTGCGGCGATCATCGTAATCACCTTTGGCACCATTTCGGTCACGGCGCGACGGTTCTTCAACGACAGTAATCTGCGCTCGCTGGCTCTATTCTATTTTGAGCGGCCGGCTGGCCTAACGAATCAATTGGAAGAGCATTATGCCAGCCATGGCAGCTGGCAGGGCGTCTCAACATTGCTGGAGGGAGCCGATTCCGCACTTTTTTTCACTGCAGCCCGCAGAAGAATCCTGATACTTACCGACCCGGAAGGGCAGGTTCTCTACGCGACCGCGGGCACAGAGAGGCCAGACCACCTGGAAACTCACCAGTTGCAGCAGTCTCTACCCATCCGTGTCGAAGGGCAGACCGTCGGCTTCCTCGACCTGGTCCACCAGCAGCGGCCGCCTGGGCGTGTCTTTCCTTTTTCAGCACCGGATGACATTCCGGCAGGTCTTGCGGAGCGGACCAGCGCGTTTTTGTTGCAGCTTCTTCTGCTTGGCGCTATACTGGCGATCGTCTTCGGCATGTTGGTCAGCCGCTGGCTGTCTGCGCCCCTCATTCATCTTGTGAGTGGGACGCAGGCCATCGCCAAGGGCGATCTCAGTTTTCGCGTGGCAGAACAGGGCAGCGCCGAAGTGCGGGAGGTGTCACATTCCTTCAACAGGATGGCTGCTGCCCTGGAAGACGCCGAGACGCTGCGCCGTAACATGCTGAACGACATTGCCCATGAGCTGCGCACGCCCCTTACGGTTCTGGAAGGCAACCTGCGGGCCATTCTGGATGATGTTTACCCCCTTGAAAAGGCGGAGATCACCCGCCTGTATGATCAGACCCGCCATCTGCACCGGCTGGTGGACGATCTGCGGCTGTTGGCGCAGGCGGAGGCGCGCCAGTTGCCGCTGCAGCGCAGCTCCATAGATCTGAGCGTTCTGCTGGAGGAGATGGCAGAACTCTTTTTGCCACTGGCGGGAGAGAAGCGTATCGCGCTGCAAACCGGTTTCCCGCCGTCACCGGTTTTTGCTGCCGTTGACCGGTTCCGAATCGCCCAGGCTCTGCAGAATCTCCTTGCAAACGCATTGCAGCACACGCCGTCCGGCGGGGTTATCTCCCTTTCATTGGAGGCGGGAGAAGAGACAGCCGCGATTACAGTTGCCGACAGCGGTGAAGGCATTGCTGCCGAGGACATTCCACACGTCTTTGACCGCTTTTACCGGGTCGACAGAAATCGAACTCGTGACAGCGGCGGCGTTGGGCTGGGGCTGGCGATCGCGCAGGCGCTCGTCGAGGCCCATGACGGTGAGATTGACGTAGCCAGCGCAGGCGCGGGGCAGGGCAGCACGTTTACGATTCGGTTGCCGCTGGTGCGGGGAGAGGGTCTTCAGAAACCTGCACCTGCACACAGTGGAGCGGGCCCCGAAAGCCGGGCCACGAGCCAAGGTATATGATATAGCCGCTCCCCCAGCCCGCTCGTCCCAACCACCCCTGAAGAAAGTCCTCATGTATATAGTCCACTCTCTTGTCCTGACGACGGCAGACGTCTCTAGGTAACGCGCCGCGCAGGAGGGTGCATCCCAGATTTGGGGTGGGAACAGTCTGGCGGGGAATCAGTGCCAGCGGTGGCTGGCGTTGTTTACCGTATTTGGACGAGACGCAGTGCAGGCGCCAGGCCTGGTCGTACGGTGGCGTCCGTCAGTTGGGGAGGGTGCGAGGGCAGGCACAAGGCCGGCACGTAAGGGGATCTGATGGGACTGGCGGGACGTGGTCGGGCTGGACACGTTCGAATAGGCACCTGTTACGAATATCGACACCCGGTCGATGAGGCATGGCATGG
>VXOE01000312.1:0-14088 GCA_009840225.1 Caldilineaceae bacterium SB0662_bin_25
AGTCCCATCAGATCCCCTTACGTGCCGGCCTTGTGCCTGCCCTCGCACCCGCCCCCACTGACGGACGCCACCGTACGGCCAGGCCTGGCGCCTACACTGCGTCTCGCCCAAAGACGGTAAACAACGCCAGCCACCGCTGGCGCCGATGCCACGCCAGACTGTTCCCACCCCGAATCTGGGATGCACCCGGAAAAGAGTGCGCGTTGACAAGGAATGTTCATTCGTTATATTCTGAAAGTTCAGTGACCAGTGATGGGTCGCCAGATTACCCTCGCAACGACTGGGATAGCCGGGCACTGGTCACGACCCACTGGTTCTGCGCGCGAAAAGTAATGTTCAAACGTCCAACAGCGATAGAAAGATTTCACAGGCGCGCGGCGCTTCTGCTTGCCGCCGCCGCTGTCCTCCTGTTTTTGCCCGCCCCGATCCAAGCCCACGGAACGCTGATTCCACCCTGGTCCGACTACACCCAGGAAGACGGCTTGGCTTCAAATAACGTTCTAGCCGTGACGGTCGGCGTTGGGGAGGTCTGGTTCGGGACCGACCACGGCATCAGCCGCTACAACGGCGCCTGGTATTCGTGGACGGAAGGCGCCGATCTGCAGGGCGGAGTGTACAGCCTGGCTATAGCGGAATCTGGTTCCGAACTCTGGGCAGGCACGGCAACCGGCGCTGTCCTCGCCTACGATGGCCGTGCCTGGGAACTGCTGGCACGGCTGGATTCGCCGGTGCGGACGCTGCACTACACGGGCGGCCAGCTCTGGATCGGCACGGCGGTCGGCCTCTATATCTGGAACGGTGAAGCACCTTCCTCCGTGACCGGGTTGGAGCATGCATATATCAACGTGATCGGCAGCTCGGACGGCGGTCAAAGTATCTGGGTCGGCACGTCCGACGGGCTCTGGCTCAGGCAGGCAGGCCGCTGGAGCGCAATTGGCGAAGCCGAAGGACTGCCCGCACGGGAAGTTACCGCCCTATGGGCCGGTGCCGCCGGGCCGGTGTGGGTTGCCGCCGACGGCAACATTGCCTGGCAAGATCCCTCCAGCGGCGCCTGGCATCAGGTGGCGACCGACCCGATGCACGCACGTGAGCGCGTACGCATCACCACTCTGGCCAGTGACCGATCAGGCGTCGTTTGGGTCGGCTCTGAAGGCGGCGGATTCTTCCGCCTCGTCGAAAGCGGAATGGCAACCTCGTCAACGCCGCAATACGACCTGATCCCACAGTCCATCAATAGCGGCGAAACTTCATTCATCCACGCTGCCGCCGTCGATCAGGCGGGTTCTCTCTGGCTGGGTACCGTGTCCGGCGTCTTTCGCTCGGACAGGGAGATCTGGGGTCGGGAGATTCATCCCCCGGCCTCAAGCCCTGCCAACGAGATTCAGGCGATGCTCGCCGACAAACAGGGCCGCCTCTGGATCGGCACCCGAGGTGAAGGGATCCGTCGCAAAGCCGCGGGCAACGGCCTGGCAGATGAATCCTTTTTCGACGTTGGCAGCGGCCTCCCCAGCCTTTTCGTCACCGACCTCGCTCTCGATACGGATGGACGCATCTGGGCCGGCACCTGGTGGGGCCTGGCGTCGCTGGATCCCGGTGCCGATCTGTGGACACAACCGGTTCCCCTTGAATTTCTGCCTTCGGCGCTGGTCACAGCCGTTCTGGCGCAGGAGCGTCTGCTCTGGATCGGCACGGACAGCGGCCTGGCGCGTTACGACATCGCGACCTCAACACTGTCGATCGAGGAGGCTCTGAGTCAACAGGACATTCAGGACCTGGCGCTGGATTCCTCCAACCGCCTGTGGGCGGCCACGAAGGGCGGCGGCATATTCGTCGGCGGGGCGGACGGCGGCTGGACGCGCTACCAAGCCAGCTCGGAGGAGGGTCAGTCGATCTTCGGGGACAATGTTGCCGCGCTGGCGTCGGACCCGAAGGTGCCTGGCGCCATGTGGGCCGCCGTTAATCAGCACGGCCTGATCTATTTTGACGGCAAGGTCTGGCAGGACCGCACGGCCAGCGCCCGACTTCCCAGCAAACTGTTTTACGACCTGTACGTCGACCCGGTCGACGCCTCGCTGTGGATCGGCAGCGAGGGCGGCGTCACCCGCTATGATGGCCGCACGTGGGAGACGCTCATCGTCGATTCAGTGCTGCCGGCCACTTCCATCTCCGCTATTGTTCGCACGCCGGGCGGCCTCTACTGGTTCGGCAGCAGAGATGGGCTGACCTTCCATCGCCCCGACTCGATACCCCCCTGGATCAGGATTGAAAACATCTCCGGCGCGGCCGAACCCCTATCCGTAAACGACTGGAAGGTGGAATCGGACGCCGACATTATCGTCGGTTATGAGGCAGGCGATCTCTACACGCCCCAATCCGATCTCGTCGTCCTCTATCGCCTCAATCCGCCCGGGCAGCTTGGCGATTGGCAGCAGTTGGATAGACCCTTCCTGGAGCTGTCCGGCTTCACCGAAAAGGGCAAGTACACGCTCGAATTCCAGGTGCGGGACTTCGCCTTCACCTATTCCGAGATTAGCAGCGTATCCTTTGAGGCAGAGCCGCTGCCGGCGCAGATTCGGCTGCCCGTTCTGGGCCCGATACGTACAGACTATCTCTTCACGCTCGTCGTCACAGGCTTGCTGGCGCTCATCGGCTTCGGCTACATGGGCATCGAGGTCATTCAGACCCGCCGCCGGGCCCTGGATGCCGTCGTCCGCTCCTTCAATCCCTTTATCAGCGGCGAACCGGTGCGCCGCGAGGACATGTTCTTCGGCAGAAGGGATATGCTGCAGAAGATCGTGGATACCCTGCACAACAACAGCATCATGATTCACGGCGAACGCCGCATCGGCAAGACGACGCTGCTCTACCAACTGAACAACCATCTCTGGGGACTGGAAGACGAGGAATACTGGTTTGTGCCGCTGTACGTGGACCTGGAGGGCACCGAGGAGGATACCTTCTTCCATTTCCTGATGGAGGAGATCCTGCACACGGCTTCGACGCTGTCCGGGCTCACACAGGAGACGAAAGACGCCCTCCAGGACCTTCTCTACTATCGCCCCGGCCACGAACAGTACACCGACAGAGAGTTCATCAGAGATCTGCGCGACGTAGTCAAGGCGCTGCAACACTATGGCGAGGAAAGTCATCCCGGCAAGCACCTGCGGCTGATCCTCCTCATGGACGAAATGGACGTCTTCAACGCCTACGATCACCTGATGCAGCAGCGGCTGCGGCGCATCTTCATGCGCGACTTCGCAGCGACTCTCGGCGCCGTGATCGCCGGCATCCGAATCAGCAAGGAATGGGGTCGGATCGAGAGCCCTTGGTACAATCTGTTTAACGAGATCGAACTGGAGCCCTTCACCCGTGAGCAAGCGATCGAGCTGCTGACCGAGCCGGTACGAGGCTTCTACCGCTATGAACCGGGCGTCGTGGACTTCATCATCGAGAACTGTGCAGGACGCCCTTTTCGCATCCAGCAGTTCGGCCTCGAGGCCGTCGGGCGCATGCTTGCCGACGGCCGGCGTACGATTACGATGACCGACGCCCTGTTCGCTCATGGGCATATTCAGCAGATGGGTGATACCATCAATATCGGGTTGAGCGAGAACGACGACTCTCAATCTCTGTAACGATTAATCTTGGCGAACTTATCCTCCCTACCCGCTGCCGGCTGTCGCAATAGAGGAGAGGAATCCACGGAGCGCGATGCGTAATCCCTACACCGTTGGCCGCTGGCTGCGAGGCGACGACCACTACGGCCGGCAGCAGCTGCTCAACTACCTGATATCTGCAGAGGACCCGGCCATCTGGGTTGTCGGCACGCGTCGCATGGGCAAGACTTCCCTGCTGCGGCAGTTGGAATGGCTGCTGACTCAGCAGGAAGGCGCAAGCGCCGTTCCTCTGTTTTGGGACCTGCAGGGGAGCGAAACAAAGGACGATTTTGACTACGAGCTGTTTCTGGCCGTCGAAGACGAGATGCCCAGATTCGAGGCTTATGGCGTCGACGTTAGCGCTCTCTACAACCGCGACGCAATTCACATCCTGCGCACTCTGCAACGCGGGTTGCGGGCCCATGGCAAACACCTGCTTCTCCTCATCGACGAGGCCGAAGCCTGGATCAGTCTGGCCAAGAACGACTACCAGGCCCTGGCGCGCCTTCGCAAAGCCTTCCAGAGCGGCGGGATGCGCACGATCATGACGTCGACCAAGTTGTTGATGCAACTCAACGACCTGACCCGAAACTGGCTCACAAGCCCCTTTCTCTTCGGCTTCTCCCTCGTACACCTGTGGAGCCTTGAGCCCGAAGCAAGCGTCAGTCTTGTATTGCAGGAACAGAGCAACACGCCCGTCAACGTCGAACGGGAGCGCATAAACGAAATTCTGCGGCATTCGCACCGCCATCCTTACCTGGTACAGACTCTCTGTTACCGCCTGTTCGAGGAGAGGCATGGGAGAGGCGCCTTGCGCGAAATCCGCGAGGAGGACCTACGCGCCGACCATCTCCTCGCAGGATTTTTCGAGGTCGACTTCAGGTGCCTGGCCCCCACCGAGAGACAGATACTTCTCACCGTTGCCCGCCAGGGCGTCATCAGCGAAGAGGAGCTGGTGGCCAAGAACGACAACGAGTCGATCGATCAGATCTCGATGTATGTGCACGGCATGAACAATCTCGGCTATCTGCAGCGGGCTTACAGCCGGTCCGACGGCGCTACAGCAATGTCTTCCCACGATGAATTCCCGCGCTGGACAATCGGAAATGAGTTTCTGCGCCGCTGGATGCTGGAAAACTACCAGGAGCTGGCCCAGACCCTGTACTCAGACGTGAGCGATTACGGCGTCGAAACGCTGCTCGAAATGGGGCGAAAAGTGGAGCTGGACTACCTGCAGCACGAGATCCCGGAACTGCAAGGGCGGCTGGAGTCGTTATTGGCAGCGTACAGCGGGCACGCCGATCAAACCCCGCCGCAGATCCTGCAGGAAATCCAGGAACTGCGCAGGGAGTTGGAGAAAGCCAGCGGTCAGCTGCGCAATCTTGCCGACTAGCCGGGACCTATGAACACTGCCGCGCCCCCCTCCGCCACCGAAAAAGCCGCGTACGTCAACCAGATGTTCGCCGGGATCGCCCACCGTTACGACCTGTTGAACCGGCTCATGACCGCTGGTCAGGACGTTAACTGGCGCCGTGAAGTCGTCGCGCTGTGCCGGCTGCCCGAAGGCGGCCGCCTCCTCGACGTGGGCACCGGTACAGGTGATATCGCCTACGAAGCCAAGCGCACGCATCGAGAAGCAGAGGTGATCGGCTGTGACTTCACTTTCGAAATGATGGACGTCGGACGCCAGAAGAGAGCCCAATACGCCACGCGCCTTTCCCACTCCGGCTCGACGGGGCGCGTAGAGTTCGTCCAGGGCGACGGGCTGCAACTGCCCTTCGCCGACGGCTACTTCGATGCCGTAACCAGCGGATTCCTCTTGCGCAATGTGACCGACGTCGACACCTGTCTGGCCGAACAACGGCGGGTGACGAGACCGGGCGGGCGCATCGTCTGCCTGGAAACATCGCCGCCTCCGCCAACGCGCCTGGAACCGCTTCTGCGCTTCTATATGCTCAGAGTCATTCCTGTATTGGGCCAGCTGTTCTCAACCGGAATCGGAACGCAGGGGAAGGGGTTCCGCCCGCGAGAGTCGGCCTATCGGTATCTGCCGCAAAGCACCGTTGCCTTCCTGCAGCCCGACGAAATGGCGCGCCAATTCGAGCGGGCAGGATTTCGTCACGTCTCCTATGTGTGCAAGATGATGGGGACGGTTGCCATCCACGTGGGCACGGCATGAACATCGCGGGTACCCCAGTATTTACTGCTTTCATAGAGGTACGGCCTTGACCGACCAGTCCGAGCGTACGGCTCTGCGCGGCAATCCGTCATATGTCTGGCGCACCGGCCAGGAACGGCGCCTGAAGATGATTCTGGATCTGGCCCCGCATCCGCTGCAACGCGCTCTGATAGACGGCTGCGGCGCGGGCGTCTATCTGCGGGCGCTCCAGGAGTCCGTCCCTGAGGTCCACGGGATCGACATCGAAGGTGAGCATCTGCGCATGGCGGCTGCCAACGTGCCCGGCGCGCCTCTGAACCTCAGCCAGTGTGAGCGGCTCCCCTATGCGGACGCGACCTTTGACCTGGTCCTGTCTCACGAAGTACTGGAGCATGTCCAGGATGACCGGCTGGCCGCGGCCGAGATCGTACGCGTTCTGCGTGTCGGCGGTCGCGCAGCCATTTTCGCGCCCAATCGCCTCTTTCCCTTTGAGACACACGGCCACTACTGGCAAGGCGAGTACCATTTCGGAAATACGCCGCTCATCAACTACCTGCCCGATCCCTTGCGCAATCAACTTGCGCCCCACGTGCGCGCCTATACCCGCCGCGGCCTGCTGGAACTGTTCATCGGGCTGCCCGTGCTAGTTCGACGGCTCACGCAGATCTTTCCCGGCTACGACGGCATCAATGCACGCCGCCCGGCCGTGGGGCGGTTCCTGCGGGAGGCCACCTACTCCCTGGAGCAAACCCCTCTTGCCGCATTCGGCATCAGTCACTTTCTCGTACTTGAAAAGGTTGACTAGTCGGCATTCACCGCGGTGATGCCAGACGGGGCAGGGTAGATGTAGGTATACCCTCGTCGCCCGCCAGGGGGCGCCGGGTTCATGGGCCTCCCTACGCTGGTCGGATGCATCTCGGTACAATTTGGGTCGGCATTGGGCCAGTGCTAGAATGCTGGAAATGGCAGCCAGAAGATACTGTTTACGGCATCGAAGGAAAGGACCAGAGCGCTTCGAAAGAGGTATTCGATTGAACGTGAGTACTGTAGACGCCGCCTGCCGCAGCACGAAGAAGGTTGAACGGCGTGGCTGAGATAGATCGCAGATCGCGCCCTCTGCCGGGCCCGGGAGGCGCCAGCAGCACCGCCCGCATTCTGGCACAGAGGCGGCGGCGTCAGCGGGCCAAATCCAACCGCGCCCGGCCCTGGTTGTGGTTGTTCCAGGGGACGGCCGCTATTCTCCTCGCCGTTTTCCTGGCCTTTGGCGGCGCAGTTGGTGTCGCGGTTGCCAGCGTTTTCGGCATCTATACCTTCTATGCCGCGCAACTGCCCGACGCCGGCGTGATCGAACGCGAGCAGGAAAAGTTCGAGACCATCCGCTTCTACGACCGTACCGGCAAGCACCTTCTCTACGAAAGTGTAGACCCTCGCCCCTTCCGCGGCGACCGCACCTACATGCCTCTGCGCGAGATGTCGCCCGCAGTCATACAGGCCGCGGTCGCGCTTGAAGACCACAACTACTGGGATAATCCCGGCATAAACGTGCGCGGTCTGATGCGGGCCTTCGTCTCCAACCTGCAGGGAGGCAGCGTGCAGGGCGGCTCCTCGATCACCCAACAGCTGATCAAGAATGTGGTGATTCCGGTGGAAGAACGGACCCAGCAGTCCTACGCCCGCAAGCTCAAGGAAGTCATCCTGGCGATGGAGGTGACGCGGCGCTACGACAAGGGCAAGATTCTGGAGTGGTATCTCAACTACAACTTCTACGGCAACCTGGCCTACGGAATCGAGGCCGCCAGCCAGGTCTATTTTGGCAAGAGCGTCACCGATCTCAGCGTCGCCGAAGCCGCCATGCTTGCCCCCATTCCCCAGTTCCCGGCGCTCAATCCCATCGATAATCCCGAGGACGCCAAAATTCGCCAGGGCGTGACGTTGCAGGTCATGGTCGATGCCGGCTATATCGACCAGGCCGAAGCCGACGCGGCATTTGTCCAGGAATTGGATCTGCGGGGCTCGGTCGCTGAGCGCTTCGATATCGTCACGGCGCCTCACTTCGCTCTCTACGCGCTCGAGCGCATCAAAGACGAATTCAACACGGCCGACGACCCCTATCGTATCTGGAAAGAGGGGCTCACCGTCTACACGACACTGGACGTCGAGCTGCAAAAATACGCCGAACAGGTGGCCCGAGACCATATCGCCAGGCTGAATGAACAGGGCAGAAACGTAAACAATGCCTCCGTCGTCGTCATCAAGCCGGAGTCCGGTGAGATTCTGGCGATGGTCGGTTCACTGGACTACAACAACGAAGAGATCGACGGGCAGGTCAATGTCGCTATTTCGGAACGGCAGCCCGGTTCCAGTTTCAAGCCCTACGTCTATCTGACAGGCCTTCTGCAGGGCATGAACGCGGCCTCAATGATCCTGGACGTGCGTACCGCATTTCAGCAGAACGATGGCTCAGTGTACGTCCCCGAAAACTATGACCGTCTCTACCACGGACCTGTCGGGCTGCGCGACGCCCTCGCCCAATCGCTCAACATCCCGGCCATTCGTGTCATGGACCAGGTTGGCGTAGCCAATGCCCTGCGCACAGCCCACCAGATGGGCATCAACGGCCTCGACCGCGGACTCAACTACTACGGCCTAAACCTGGTGCTGGGAGGCGGCGAGGTCACTCTGCTGGACCACACCTACGCCTACAGCGTGCTGGCGAACGGCGGCGTCATGGCCGGCAAGCCCGTTCCACCGGAATCCCGGCGCAGCGGATTTCGCAACCTGGACCCTGTTGCCATCCTGCAGGTCCACAACACCGAAGGCGAAGTGCTGAGCAGATATGACAGCCCGGACCAGGAGCGCATCATCAGCGCCGACGCCCAGTTTATTCTCGCCGACATCATGAGCGACAACGTGGCCCGCTCTCCAATGTTCGGCATCAATAACAATCTCGTGCTTCCCGACCGCAGGGTCAGCGCCAAGACGGGAACGACCAACGGCTGGAAGGATGCCTGGACGGTCGGGTTTACACCACAGTTGACCGTCGGCGTCTGGATTGGAAATACCGATAACGAGTCGATGAACAACGTAACCGGCGCGTCCGGCGCGGCGCCCATCTGGAAAAGCGTGATGGAGCGCTACCATGAAGGGCTACCATACCGCTGGTATGAACGTCCCCGCAATGTCGTCGCCGAGACGGTCTGTCAGCCGAGCGGCCTGCAGCCCTCGGACGACTGCCAGCGCCAGAGGGTTGAGCTGTTCATCGCCGGCACTGAGCCAAAGGTCGTCGACAACCTGTGGCAGCCCTTCGACATCGACCAACGTAATGGACTCCTCGCCAGGGCCTCCACACCGGAAGAGGAACGCGAGACCAAGGTCTTTCTCATTCTTCCGCCTGAAGCCGAAGACTGGGTTATCAGCAGCGGCATTGAACAGCCGCCCCAGGGCCAGAGTCCGGAGGACTTTATCGATTTCGATCCCGATGTTGCCATTACGTTCCCCCCGCCCGGCGGCTACATAGGCGGCCAGGTCGAGATTCTCGGCAACGCCCGCGGGGGAAACTTTGCCAACTATCGCCTCGAATTCGGAAACGGCCTCGCACCTGCACAGTGGACACAGATCGGGCCGGAACGCGGGCAGCAGCACGCAAACGGCCTGCTGGAGGTGTTCAATACCGAAGGACTTGAAGAAGGACAGTATACGCTGCGGCTGACGGTCAGGTATCATGACGGCAACGTGCGCACCTGGGACGCTCCCATCACCATCGACAATACGCCGCCGACCGTGGAGATCAGCGATCCGGAACCGGACGCCCTCTACGTGATGAACGAGGATGAGCAGATCAACATCAACGCCCTCGTCAACGACGAATGGGCGATGGACCGTGTCGAGTTTGCCATCGACGGGACCTGGTTCATTACGCGTACTGTTGCCCCCTACAACGAGCGCTGGCCGCTTGAGCTTCGCTATGAAGAGGTCGAGTCACCCGAAACGCAGAACTGGCCCGCATTTCAATCGGACGACGAAGATATCCGCCCCGGCCGGATTCGTGAATTTGAAGACGGATTTGCCGCGATCTACTCTGGCAGCGGCATCTATCTGGAGCGGCATCTCATCAAGGTGCGCGCCTTCGACCGCGCCGGCAACGAGACCGAAAGCGAGGAAGTGCAGGTCTACGTCCGACAACCCCTGCCTGACCGGTGACCGGGGCGAACGCCGGCTGTTCGCCACAGCAGATTGCAGATATTCGCAGCAATGCCGAAGATCCTTATTACCAATGACGATAGCATTCACGCAGAGAGCATTCGCGTTCTGGCGAAGGCGCTCGATGATCTGGGGAACATTACCGTCGTTGCTCCTGAGCGAAACTGGAGCGCGGCCGGGCACCCAAAGACGCTGCACAAGCCATTGCGCATCGCGCCGATCAGCTGGCCGGACGGCCGTCGCGTCTATGCCTGCAGCGGCGCCCCCTCCGACTGCGTGGCCTTGGCAATTCTCGGCGCGCCGCACGCGCCGGACAGCTCATCTACGCAACTGGCCGCGGGTGAACCGAGAGACGGTTACGACCTGGTCGTCAGCGGCGTCAACGACAGTTTTAACCTCGGCTGCGACGTTCTCTACAGCGGCACAGTAGCCGCGGCGCTGGAGTCGCTGGTGATGGGCGTACCGTCCCTTGCATTCTCCACCGGGCCCGTGGAAGGTTTCGAGATCGCCGATGTCGACGCCTGGCAGAATGCTGCCCGCTATGCCCGCACCCTGGCGGAAGCCGCGCTCGACCGGCCGCTCCCCCCGCAGACTATGCTCAATGTCAACGTGCCCCGGCGTCCCGCCGATCAGATCCACGGCCTGCGCTACACGTTTCTGGGAAGGCGCATTTACGGGGATGTGCTGGTCGCCCGCGACGATCCGTGGGGCAAGCCATACTACTGGTTCGGAGGCGAAGTCCCAACCGGAATCGCCGACGCCGGCAGCGACTTTGGCGCTATCGAAAGCGGATATGTCAGCATCTCCCCGCTTGGCATCGATCTCACTCGGCATGAAGTCCTGGCCGACCTGACCGAGGGCGCCTGGCCGCTGCCCCATTAAATGCGGCCAGGACATCACAGACGCAGCCATCAGGCCCTTCGCATCTACACTGTCGCAAGGGCAACTATTCTGGTGTGCGGCGTTTCGGAACGCTTCCGGCTACGACTAGCCTGAAACGCTCCGGCTGCAGTCTGCATTTGGCGTCGCTTTCGGGGGCGACGCAGGAGTTTTCAATTTGTCACGGATGGTGTACACACCGCCTTCAGATGGGTCCCGGTGGCAGGGCCTGGCTGCTCTCTGCTGGTTGCTCCTGAGCGATGCAGTCCTGCTGGCCTGGGTGGCGCTGAAACCGGTCGGCTGGGGGAGCTTCCTGCTCCTTCTGGTCTTTCTCGCCACGCTGCCTGTCATTGTCCATCTGACGACGCGTACCTGGGGCGCCTTCAACCTGGAGTACTGGCTTGACCGCAACGCACTCAGAGTCCGCTGGGCCGGCACCCGCCAGGTCATCCCGCTTCACAGCATACGCCGCATCGTCGAAGGCGTTGGCGAGATGACTTCGCGGCCCTCCTTGCTGGACTGGCCGTCCCCCTATGTACGTATCGTAGAAGGAGGGGAAGGGCGTAAGCTGGTGCGCTTGGCCAGCGTTCCCCTCGACCAATGTCTGCTCATCGAGACTGACGGCGGCATCTTTGCAGTCTCCCCGGATGACCCGGTCGGCTTTCTGGAAGAACTGCAAGCCCTGAACCGCCTCGGCCTGTCGCGCACGTTGCCCATGGAGCGCGAGCAGCCCACCAACTACTATGCACTGGCGACCGAGTCGGCTGCGGGACGCTGGCTGCTCCTGGCCGGGCTGATCGGCTGCCTCGCTCTCTTTGGTTATCTCATGATCCGCTTCCCGGATTTGCCGGAAGCGCTCGTGTTTCATTACAATCGGCAAGGTGTGCCCGACAGCATCAGGCCCAAGAACGCACTATTTTTGCTTCCTGTCATCGGCCTCCTGACATATGTGACCAATACGCTGGCAGGCCTGTGGATGAAGCTTCAAGGTCAACACTCCGGCGCCTACCTGTTTTGGACCGGTTCGCTGCTTGTACAAGCCCTTTCGCTTCTGGCTCTCCTGAGCTTGACAGCCTGACCCGAGTTGAATCGCTGTGCCCGGCGAAACCTCTGCAGGTGAACTACAAATAGGAATTTCCGATTCGCCCGACCCGTCACACGGAAACTTCACGGACCACAGCCAAACGGTTTTCGTTGCGACCCAATCGGCCGAGGAGTACTCTGTGTCGCGCCCTTTCTTGACAATTATTATTCCCGCTTATAACGAAGCCCAGCGTCTTCCCGATTCCCTCACAAGGATCGCCGAATATCTGCGGAGTCAGCCGTTTGCCACTGAGATTCTGGTGGTGGAAAACCGTTCGACCGACGAGACCAGCGCTGTCGTGCGTGACTTTGCGACAAAGGTCACAGCTTCAGATCCGTTTACGCTGGATCTACTGCACAGTGCACCGGGGAAGGGTGCAGCTGTGAAGAAGGGAATGCTCGTAGGCAAGGGAGACTACCTGTTTATCTGCGACGCCGACCTTTCAATGCCCATCGAGGAGGTCGCAAAATTTTTGCCGCCGCAGCAGGAGCCGGATGGATTTGACATCGCCATCGCCAGCCGCGAAATAACGGGCGCGGTACGTTACAACGAGCCCTTCTATCGCCATCTGATGGGGCGCGTGTTTAACCACGTAGTGCAGAAGCTGATCATGCCGGGGATCGAGGACACGCAGTGCGGCTTTAAGATGTTTACCCGCGAGGCGGCTGCCCAGGTCTTCCCTCACCAGACTATCGACGGCTGGGGTTTCGACCCCGAAATCCTGTACATAAGCCGCATCCGCGGCCTGAACCTCGTCGAAGTGCCGATCAACTGGTATTACATGGCCGAAAGCCGTATCAATCCCCTTCTCGATACGATCAATATGGTGCGCGAAGTCCTGCGAATCCGTCTGAATGGCGTGCGCGGGATCTATGAACAAGTCCCCAGGACGACGGAGTAGCTGCCTTTCCTCTCGTCTCGATGCCGGCCCCGCCCCTTTGCCTGAACCAGCCTCGCTTCTACGAACCTTCACTGTCTGGCATCTTTCGTCACGAAGTTGAAGACGGGTCAAACTCCATACTTGCCAGCCATATCTGCACACCGTTGGCAACGAAATGGGCGACGAGCGGGGTGAGCAGACTCTGATGCCAGATAAACATAAGACCGAATATCGCGCCGGCCGTCCCCGCGCCCACGATGCCCCACGCTCCCTGCGGACTGTGGAGAAGACCGAATACCACACTGAAGCCTATGATCAACCAGGCCGTCGGCAGCAGGGGAGATAGCCCGCCGATCAGCAGGCTGCGAAACAGAACCTCCTCGAACAGTACGCTCAATAGCAGGGCGAAGGGCAGCAAGCCCGCCTCCCTCCGACTGCGAGGGACAACAAGCGCCATAATCGAGCGGTAAAACCTGGTATCGGTATAGCGGGTTACAAATCGCCCCATCCCCGCGAACAGCAGAGCCAGTCCCAGGCCGGCCAGCGCGCCCGTCACTATCTGGGACCCGGCGTCGGGAATCTGCCACCCCAGCGTCTCCGGCGGCAGACCGCTGCCCCTGCCCAGCAGCAAGCAAATTACCAGAATGATACCCCGGAGAACGTTCTCAGCCGGGAGCAGCAGCAGGTTCACTTGCGGCTGCCAGTTGCGTAGTAGGCGCGCCGTTGTGTACGAGCCGTAGCCCACTATCGCGGTGATGAGCAGAGTCAGCCCTGCAAAAAGTGCATAGCGCCAGTCCATGAACTTAGTGTAGGTTAATGTCGGCGATGCATTCAAATGCAGGCATCACCGGTTCTACCCGCAGGTACACCTGCAACCAGCACCAGGCCCGCATCCCACGATCCCTGGCAGCCCGCCAAGGGGGGCAGCCCCAACTGCAGCTTCGCAACTGACCTGACGGGGCCCGCAACCGTCTACCCCTGTGCCTGATGCGCGGGGTGCATCCCAATATCAGGGCGAACTTTCGTCCCTCTCAGGAGCCACCCAATCCTTGGTCAGTTCCCATTCCAGTTTCCGCCAAGATAAGCGCCGTCTCTGACCCCTAACCCCTGTCCCCTGGCCCCTGCAGTTGTGGGCGGTGGGGGGGGGGGGGGCGCCCCCGTGGGGGGGGGGGGGGGGGGGGGGGGCGGGCCGCCGGGCCCGGGCGCGCGCGCCCGGCAGGAGGAGGCCGAC
>VXOE01000312.1:14098-24158 GCA_009840225.1 Caldilineaceae bacterium SB0662_bin_25
GGGGGCCCCCCCCCCCCCAACGCCCCCCCTAAACCATGCCGTGCCTCATCGACCTGGTGTCGTTATTCGTACTAGGTGCCTGTTCGAAGGTGTCCAGCCAGACCCCGTCCCGCCAGTCCCACCAGATCCTCGTAGGTGCCGGCCATGTGCCTGCCCTCGCACCCGCCCCAACTGACGCACGCCACCGTACGGCCGGCCCAGCGCCTGCACTGTGTCTCGCCCAAAGACGGTATACAACCCCAGCCACCGCTGGCGCCGCTTCCCCGCCAAACTGTTCCCACCCCAATTCTGGGATGCACCCAATGCGCGCCCTCTGTTTTGAAAGTTCTCGAACTATTGCTATACTGAACGCCTTATTATTTTTAATTTGGCGCGCCGCTGTTGGGCGCGCCGAAGAGGGGTAATCCTCTTCTTCGGCGGAGACAAAGGCGTCTCCGCCTTTTTCTTCGAAACATCATGGAATCCTGCCTTTGCCGTCCGCGGCTCACGCCCCTGCCGGCAGTCGGGAAAGGACCAATCGAATGGCTTCTGCAACCGAGTTGCTGTACACGGAAGAGCACAATCTGGTCCGCAAGATGGCCTATGACTTCACCCGCAATGAGGTCATGCCGATCATTGCTGAGCACGATCGCAAACACACTTTCCCTTTCGAACTGCTGCCCAAGATGGCCCAACTCGGCTTTCTTGGCATCTGTCTGCCCGCCCGCTATGGCGGCGCCGGGATGGACTTTCTCTCCTTGGGCATCGTGTCCGAAGCGCTGGAATACGGGGACTCATCCGTGCGCGAGACGGTCGCGGTCCATCTCGCGCTGCACGCCCTGCCGATATTCCAGTGGGGAACGGAAGAGCAGAAGGAGACCTTTTTGCCCGGCCTTGCCAGCGGCGACCAGATCGCCTGTTTTGGCCTGACCGAGCCGGGCGCGGGGTCGGATGTTGCGTCGCTCCAGAGCCGTGCCGTTCGCCAGGGAGAGGAATACGTCCTCACCGGCGAGAAGATGTGGATCACGCTGGCGGACGTGGCCGACCGGTTCCTTGTTTTCGCCAAAACGCAGCCGGACCAGGGCGCGCGCGGCATCTCCGCCTTCATCCTGGAACGCGGCTGGAAGGGCCTCACCACCGGCACGCTTGAAGGCAAAATGGGCGTCCGGGCCAGCAATACCGGCTGGATCAACATGCAGGACGTGCGCGTGCCTGCCGGTCACCGGCTGGGTGAGGAGGGCGAAGGCTTTAAGATCGCGATGAGCTGCCTGGACAACGCTCGCTTCGGCGTCGCAGCCGGATCGGTGGGCATCATTCGCGCCTGCATCGACGAGTCGGTCAAGTATGCCCTGCAGCGCCGGACCTTCGGCAAACCGATCGCTGAACACCAGCTCGTCCAGCAGATGATCGCCCACATGCAGCAGGATCTGGACATCGGCGAGCTGCTGGTCTGGAAGGCCGGAACCCTCAAGAACCAGGGCGTCCGCAATACGCGGGAGACAAGCATGGCCAAGTGGTTCTGCACCGAAGCTGCACGCCGGGCCGCCGATAACGCCGTCCAGGTCCATGGCGCCTACGGGTATTCCGATGAGTACAACGTGGAACGGCATCTGCGCAACACAAAGAGCGCGGTGATCTACGAGGGCACCAGCCAGATCCACACGCTGATGCAGGCCGCATACACCTTGAGCATGCGCGAGGACCGTCCTCTGCGCTGTCCCATGCCGGCCTACGATCCGGATACCTGGCAGTAGAACGCGCCCGGGCAATCGGCTCGCCCAATCAGGGCCTATACGCTCTGGAGGCAGTGTGACCGGTTTGAGGTTCACAGAAAGGAGCGCTGCGTGAACGTAGCTGTGCTAATCAAGCAGACACCGGATACCGCCGAGCTGCCCAAGGTTACGGTGGCCGAGGCGGAGTCCGGCGAACTGCAGGCGACGATGGTTATCAACCCCTGGGATGAGTTTGCCGTGGAGGAGGCGATCGACCTTTCCGACAGGTTCGGCTGCGAAACGGTCGCGATCTCCCTGGGCCGCCAAGGCGAAGTCGACGCCCTGAAGCACGCGCTGGCAATGGGCGTGGATGGCGCCGTGCACGTAGATGAGAGCGTCATTGACGGGGGAGACGAGTGGGCGACCGCCGAGGCCCTGGCCGCCGCAGTCAAGAAGGCGGCCGGCGGGGAAGATGTGGAGCTCGTGCTGGCCGGCAAGATGAGCGTGGATGGCAACAGCGGCGTCATATACGCCGGTGTCGCATGCAAGCTGGGCTGGGATCTGCTGGTCAATGTAACTAGGATCGTTGATATTGTCGATGGCACACTGATCGCGGAACAGGTCTTCGAAGGAGGGCAGGAGACGGTCCAGGTTCCTCTGCCGGTTGTAATCAGTGTGGCCAAAGAGATCAACGAGCCCCGTTATCCCAGCTTTATGGGTATCCGCAAAGCCAGCCGCGCCGCGATACCCACCCTGGGGCGGGACGATCTGGATGTTGGCCCTTCACACACGACCCGTTGGACCGATCTGAACAAGCCGGAGCCGGAGGACGTACAGGTGCGTATCTTCGAAGGCGCCAGTGTCGAGGAAAAGGCCGCCCAACTGGCCGACGCTCTGATGGCTGAAAGAGTCATTTAGACTGGCGTAAGGGGAGGCAGCAGAGGCAATCTGCCCTCAATCCTTCCGCACGTCTTGTTGGAGAAAGGGATGACGATGACGATTCTCGTCTGGATTGAACAGAATGACGGACAGGCAGTGTCCAACTGTTGGGAGCTGCTGGCCAAGGCGAAAGAGCTGGGCCGGGAGCTGGGCGCCGGCGTCGCTGCCCTTCTGATCGGCAACGACGTCGGCGCAGCGGCGCAGCAGGCTGTTTCCTACGGGGCCGATCTCGTCGTTGCCGCGACCGCATCCAACCTGGCCCACTTTCGGCTGCAACCCTATGCCGCCATCGCCGAACAGGCGGTAGAGCGCACCGGCGCGGTCGCATTCCTTACCAATGCCTCTATTCGCGGTGGTGTTCTGGCCGCGACCATAGCCTGCCGCCGCAACGCCGGCATCGCTGCAAATGCAACCGATCTGTGGGTGGAAGACGGCAGACTGGTCGCCGGCCGCACCATCTATTCGGGCAATATTCAGGCCAGGATACATTTCGAAAGTCCGCTGGCGGTCGCCAGCGTGCGCCCGCGCTCCTTTCCTATGCCGGCGCCAGCCGACGCGACCGGTGAAGTGGAAAATCTGTATGTTGACGCGAACGAAGATGATATTCGCCTGAAGATCAGCGATTTCCGCGCCGCCGATGCCGGCGAAGTCAGCCTTACCGACGCCCACATCATCGTTTCGGGCGGCCGCGGCGTGGCCGAGGACCCGCAGAAGGGCTTCGAGCTCGTCGGCGCACTGGCCAGCACGATGGGCGCAGCCCTCGGCGCCAGCCGGGCCGCGGTCGATGCCGGCTACATCCCCTATAAGCACCAGGTGGGGCAGACCGGCAAGACGGTCAGGCCGGACCTCTATATCGCCTGTGGCATCTCCGGCGCCATCCAACACCTGGCCGGCATGGGGAACAGCAAGATCATCGTCGCCATCAACAAGGACGCGGACGCCCCCATATTCCAGCGCGCCAAGTATGGCATCGTCGACGATCTTTTCAAGACCGTCCCCGCTCTGACCGCCGAGTTCAGCAAAAGGTTGAAATGATCCTGTCTCGGCCCGGCAGCCTGTGTTCGGGCCTGCGCACGGCCCGCGGCTGTTGTTTGCACTGATCATCTGTGCTATACAAGAATTATGGCTGCGCCTGCTGTGGAACGGCGGCTCGCCGCCCTGACAACGGCATTTTTTCGCCCTGCATCTGGCAGGTGAACATTCAAGTAGTGCAAGAAACGTGTTCCAGTACTAGCCGAAACTCAATCGTTCCTCTTTCCTTGTGAGCGCGGGGAGAGTGTGTATTCGTTGCCGAGCGTGCGCGAGAGTGCGCTGGCGCTGTGGTGAAGAGCAATGACCGAGTACAATGCCCACTTTCGCTGTTTTCGGGGCTGCGCCGGTACGTATTCGATATTTGAGGTAATCTATACCTGCCCGCGGTGCGGCGGCCTTCTGGAGGTAGAGCACGACATTGACGCCCTGCGCGAGCGCTCCGCCGCTGACTGGAAGCAACTCTTCGACGGCCGCGTCGGAACCACCGAGTGGCCCTATGGCAGCGGTGTATGGGGCAAGAAAGAGTGGATCATGCCGACTATCGCTGACGACAACGTGGTCAGCATGTACGAAGGCAACTCCAACCTCTTCTGGGCCGAGCGGCTGGGCCAGAAGATTGGTCTCTCCGATCTGTGGGTCAAGCTGTGCGGAAACAGCCACACTGGCAGCTTCAAGGACCTGGGCATGACTGTTCTGGTCAGCGCTGTCAAGCAGATGCGGGACGAAGGTGTTCCCGTCAGGGCCGTGGCTTGCGCCAGCACCGGTGATACCAGCGCCGCGCTGGCCGCCTACGCCGCTGCGGCCGGCATCCCCGCCGTCATCTTCCTGCCTGAAGGCAAGGTCAGCCCCGCACAGCTGATTCAACCCATCGCCAATGGCGCATTTGTACTGGCCCTCGACACAGATTTCGACGGCTGTATGCGCGTCATTCGCGAGATCACCCATGACGGCGACAGCCCCGACTCCTCAATCTACCTGGCCAACTCAATGAACTCCCTGCGCATCGAAGGCCAGAAAACGGTCGGCATCGAAATCGTGCAGCAGTTCGACTGGGAAGTTCCGGACTGGATCATCATTCCCGTTGGCAATCTGGGCAATATCAGCGCCATCTACAAGGGGCTGAAGCTGATGCGGGATCTGGGCGTTATCCACCGCCTGCCTCGCCTGGTCGCGGCCCAGGCTGCCAAGGCCAACCCCTTCTATCTCAGCTATTTGAACGGATTCAGCCGCAAAGTGAGCGTGGATGCCCAATCGACCCTGGCTTCCGCCATCCAGATCGGGGATCCCGTCAGCTACGAAAAGGCCGTGCAAGCCATTCAGGAGACCGACGGTATCGTCGAGCAGGTAAACGAACACGAAATGGCCGCGGCCTCGGCCATGGCCGACGCCACCGGCATGTATACCTGTCCCCATACCGGGACCGCTCTGGCCGCGCTGTTCAAGCTCCTGCAACGCGAGGTCGTGCAGAGCCACCAGCGCGTGATCGTTGTCAGCACCGCCCACGGGTTGAAATTCACGCCCTTTAAGATCGGCTACCACGAGGGTACGCTGGCGGAGGTGGAAAGCGATCAGGCCAACCCGCCGGTCTATCTGCCCCCGGACGTCGATATCGTGCGGGATACAATACGGCGCAAACTCGCATGATCGGTCCGGCCGCTGATTCGTCTCACCCCAATGCGACCGTGGGCGGGTGAGACGACCCTGGTCCGGTCTCGAACATAACCCAAACGCGGTGACCGAAAGCAGCAGACCTTCTCTCGACTACAGTCCCACCTCCTTTTCCCAGGGCCGGATGGACTTCGCCTGGGAGGAGTTGACGCCCCAGCAAAGGGCAAGGCACTACGCCGACTGGCAGGCCGGCAAAGGCCTCATCGGCGGCGATCCCAGGCGGCGACCCAATTCAGACACTCTGCCTTCCTGGGCGATGGACCGGTCTATTGTGCGCGCCCTGGCCCTTGACGATCCCCGCGTCGCCAATGGCGAGCGTTTCCGCCGTCAAATCGCCAGTCCACGCCCGCTCGAAATTGAGATCGGTTTCGGTCGCGGTGACTTCCTTCTCGACCGCTCGACTCGCATACCTGAGCGACTGTTCATCGGCTTTGAAGTTAAGACAAAGGCAGTTCGCCTGGCGCTTCGCCGCCTGGAGAACCAGGGACTGCAGAACCTGTGGCTGAGCGACGACGACGCCAGAGTGGGCCTGCAGCTGGCGATACCAAATCGACGCGTCGACGTCGTCCACGTCCTTTTCCCCGACCCCTGGTGGAAGGCCCAGCACAAAGTCAAGCGATTGTTCTCGCCCCCGTTTGTCGATCTGCTGGCGTCAAAATTGCGTCCGGGCGGGTATCTGCACCTGAAGACCGACGTGCAACAGTACGGAGAACTGGTGCGCCATCTGCTCTCCCATCACCCTGCCTTCGGCAACCACCGCCCGGAGCTGGCCGGCAGTGTCGGGCCCTATCGGCCCACGCACCGCGAACACTGGTGCCGGGAGAACGGTATGCCAGTGTGGACGTACTATTTTCCCGTATGCGCAGAGTTGTAAGACATTAGCTGGGCATCAGTGGCCTTTCGGCTACTTGAAATGCATGGGGTAGAGGAGAAGCGTTGTGCTGACGAACATAACAATACGTAATTTCAAGCGTTTTGAAGAGGTTGAAATTCCTCTCGGGACGTCAGTGGTCTTCATTGGTCCCAACAATTCCGGTAAGACGACAGCCTTGCAAGCTCTTGCTCTGTGGGATCTGGGTCTGCGCAGATGGATGGAGCGATATCAGGGCAAACCGAATCCTGAGAAACGACCTGGCGTAACAATTAATCGTCGCGATATGATCGCGATTCCAGTTCCACGTGCGAACTTGCTGTGGCGCAATTTGCACACGCGCCTAAGTACTACGGATGGTGAAAAGCGAGGCACACAAAACGTCCGCATCGAGATTGTGGTTGACGGCATAACGAACGGCGCAACCTGGCAATGCGGTCTGGAGTTTGACTACGCCAACGAAGAATCGTTCTACTGTCGGCCTCTACGGATAGGCGGCTCAAACGGTTCTGGGGAGAGGATGGCCGTACCTGGTCACGCGCTTCAAACACATGTCGCGTATCTGCCTCCAATGTCAGGATTGGCTGCGGTTGAACCAAAATGGGAGCCAGGTCGTGTGAATGTGCTGATTGGCGAGGGGCAGACCGCCCAGGTGCTGCGCAACTTATGCCACAATTTGGCGGAGAATCAAGAGCAGGAGTGGCGGAGAGTTCAAGAACACATTCGACAGCTCTTCGGAGTAACCTTGGACAGACCGAATCATATCGTCGAACGAGGCGAGGTTACGATGTCCTATAGTGAGCGGCCTGGCGTCTCACTGGCGCTGTCGGCCTCTGGCCGCGGACTACAGCAAACGCTTTTACTGCTGGCTTATCTGTATACAAACCCGTCTGCCGTTCTTCTCCTGGACGAACCCGACGCCCACCTGGAAATTTTGCGTCAAAGACAGATCTATCATCTGCTGTCACAAACCGCCTCTGAAATGGAAAGTCAGATCGTCGCGGCTAGTCATTCAGAGGTTATCATGAATGAAGCGGGTTCTCAGGACGTGGTTGTCGCCTTCGTTGGGAAACCCCACAGAATTGATGATCGCTCTTCCCGTTCGCAGGTTGCCAAGGCCCTCAAGCAGATTGGGTATCAAGACTACTTTCAGGCTGAACAGACTGGTTGGGTACTCTATCTCGAAGGGGCAACTGACCTATCCATCCTCCGTTCGATTGCGCAGACTCTGAACCATCCCGCATCCAAATGCCTTGACAGACCGTTTGTTCACTATGTGGGAAATCAGCCTTCGTCTGCGCGAAACCATTTCTTCGGGCTATACCAAGGTAAGTCTGATCTTGTAGGAATAGGAATCTATGACAACGATGCTACGATCAGTGAGGCTTCACCTTACCTGGGGGAAATCCAATGGCAGAGGAGGGAAGTCGAGAACTATCTTCCCATACCGGCAGTGTTAGAGAGATACGCTACGCACTCGGTTGAAGGAAACGAAACAGGCGGTGATACGCTCTTTGCCGCCGCCGAAAAGGACAAACGGCTTGAGATAATGAGGAATGTTGTCAGCGATCTGGTTCCACCCGTGGCCCTGCGCCATCCTGACGACGACTACTGGCGACACGGTGTAAAGGCAAGTGAACTCTTGGACAGAGTGTTCGAGGAGTATTTCCAGGAGTTAGAGTTACCCAATGTCATGCGGAAAACAGCCTATCATCGCCTTGCCGCCCTGGCTAAACCCGAAGAGCTTGACAAGGAATTGACATACGTCCTGGACCAAATTGTTGGCGTAGCGGAGAAAGCAAGACCTGCAGAAGCCTAGGGCGAAAAAAGGAGCCTCAACGCCGGTGGGCAAGATGTATCTGCTGGCGCAGCTCGCGACGGGCGGTGTTGAGGTTCTCCTTGATCTTGAAAAACACCGCCTCCGTCACCTCCATCTCCTGCGAAAGCAACAGCTCTTCCAGCGCTTCCACCACGCGCAGGACCTTTGCTTCCAACAGTTCGACCGTTGTCGCATAGAGTGATTCCGGCAAGAAGTAGAGCAGAATAACCAATCCCCAGGCGCCGAACGCAAGAATCCTGTTTCCGCCTACGCCGAGCTGCTCGCGCAGCAGAAACAGCGAAACGAGCCAGAGCACAACCGCCGCCGCCATCAGATCATACCGGGTGATGGGGCGGGCCGCGCTGATGTCCTGTACGCCTGGAGCCAGCTGATCGTAGGTCTTCAAACGTGCCAGCCACAAGTTGAAGCGCCGGCACTGATTGCGGTTGACCCTGTTCTGGTCAAAGTGGGCCAATTCCAGCGCGCGTTCCCGGCACTGGTCGGCTAAGTCATAGAACTCTTTGCGGGTTAGTTCTGCCATGGAGCGAATCTGCAAGCTAATCGGAACGTATCAGTCAATCTGCTGGAAGGACCGCAGTGTCACGTTCCCCGGATCGACGTTACCTCAACGCAGCCGGTTGGTGACTGACCCGGCCTTGAAATAGCCATGCGAATTTGCCTACCGCCAAACCGCTCGCCGCGGGCTGAACTGACGGCCGCTGGAGGGCAAACTCGAACCGGGATCAGATCAGCCACATCGGCACAAGCCACAGCAGTCCCGCCAGTATCACCGCGTTGATGGCGTTTTCGACAGTGCCGATCCCGGCCTGTCGCGAGAAGGGCCATACCCGTGCCCGCGCGAATGCCCGCAGGAAAAGCGGAAAGGCGCCAAGAACGAGAATCGTCCACACGGGCACGGCACCCGATGCCATCAGCAGAATCAGAGCGATAAATCCGGCAATGGAAGTTATCGCGGCGACGTCCAGGCCCCTTTCGGGCCCGAACACAACGGCCAGCGTGCGCCTGCGCAGACGCCAGTCTCGATGCCAACTATAGAAGCCGTAGGACTGATATGCCAGCCACGCAAAGGTCGCCGGAGCGAAAGCGATCAGCAGGACGAGGCGGGTGATCGTACCGGTCAGAACAAAGTAGGTCCCCAGCAGTGGGATGACACCCAGCCCCAACCAATAGGCAAGGTCGCCGATCCACCAGAATCTGCGGGCGAAGCGGACGGCAGACCACAGTGACACGCTGCACATCAACCCGCTGATCAGCGCGAAAAACCAGACCGGCCAGCCGGTGAAAATCCCGAGCCAGAGCGCCGCAAGCGCATAGATCGTCCCTGACATCAGGCCAAGGCTGAGAAATGTTGCCGGCCGCAGAAGGCCCTGTTGCATCCAGTCAAAGCCGTCAAACGGCCACCCCGGGGACGGCCTTGTCGCATGCCGCACGTTTGCCCCCGTAGCGTGCTGCCCTTCGCCCCGAATCTGGCGTCTGTAGTCCACATACGCCCCGAGGTAGTTGCAGGACAGAGCCAGCGCACCGTAAGTCAACACCAGCACGGCTGCCCACCAGAGGCTGATCTCCCCAATCTGCCAGCGGGCCGCGGCCGCACCCCATAGGACAGGCGTAAGCAGCGCCGGGATCGCCCGCATCCGCCCCATCTGGGCGACCACGCGCAAATAACCGAATCCTTCCGGACGGATCCGGGCGTGCTGGGTCAGGGCAGCGTCGGCATTGCTCTGGCGTACATTGGACGGAACTTGACTGAACATTTTTCGTTAGTGAACGACTACGCCTTGGCGCGTCCACATTCTATCAGCTATATCAGATATGCTCAACCGGGAAGTTGGGGCGGGTACATCCCAAAATAGGGGCGAACTCCCGTTTACTTTTGGCGGCAGACCAACCATTGCCACGCCGCGATCAACTCTGAGGCAATAGAAACGGCGACTCTCTCCTCACTCCTCTCCCCTCTCTCCTCGCTTTTGGGCGGTCGGGCCTAGTCGGCCCTCCCTTGTGCGGGGGCTCCGCCCCCGC
>VXOE01000353.1 GCA_009840225.1 Caldilineaceae bacterium SB0662_bin_25
GATTAACCCCCCACCCCACCCCGCATCTTGGCAGATTCCGAGTATGTGCCAGCGCAGGCAAGGTAGGAGAGGAAACGCCCAATCAGGCCCAACGTTCACCGCCATGACCATCGCGAGCCCGCTACAGAAATGCTGACCGTACATTCCCCCCAGGCAGACCGTACACAGAACATGGCTTAGTAGTTACCCGTTCTGTACAAACAACGCAATACGCAATACGCATTGCCTACTTAGGAGCAACAATAGTGTCCCGCAAATACACCGCCGCAGTCATCGGCGCCGGCGTCGGCGGCAGAATCAGCATGACCGCCCTCTCCGCCTCCCCGCGCTTCAACCTCGTCGCCGTCGCCGACATCCAGGCCGAGGCCCGCAAAGCCGTCCGCGAGACCTACCCCGGTGTCCGCACATTTTCGAGCCACGCCGAACTGTTCGCAGCCTGCCCCACCGACGTCGTCTGCGTCTCCTCCTGGCCCCCCTCCCACCTTGAGGTGACCCAGGCCGCCCTGCAGCTTCCTCTCCAAGGCATCCTCGTCGAGAAACCGCTGGCGGACACCCACGCCAGCGGCCGCCGGATCCTGGAGCTAATCCGCGCCCAAAACCTGCCCATGGCCGTTCCCCATGGCCTCCTCGTCGCCGACCACAGCACCCAGGTCCTCAAACGAGTCCACGCCGGCGAGATCGGCCATCTCAAACTCGTCGAAATTCAGTGCACCGGCTGGGACATCATCAACGCCGGCATCCACTGGCTCGACTTCTTCGTCGAACTGACCAGACGCGAGCCCGTCGAATACGTTCTGGCCGCCTGCGATGCCAGCACCCGCACCTATCGCGACAGCATGCAGGTCGAAACGCTCGCCGTCACCTACGCACAGACCACCTCCGGCACCCGCGTCGTCATGAATACCGGCGACTATGTTTCATTCTCCGAACCGGTTGAGAATACCCTCTTCCGCCTCGTCGGCACGCTCGGCACGATCGACTTCTACGGCTGGGAACCCCGCTACCGCATCCTGAACGCCGAATGTCCGCAAGGCCGGCTGTTCGAATTCGACCTGGGCCCCACCGTCCTTCACCAGCGCCACCTCGAAAACCTCGCCGCCCAGATCGACCGCGCCCAACCCGACTACACGGTCGCTGAAGGATCGCTTGCCGCCCTCGAACTCTGTGAAGCCGCCTACGTCTCCATTCGCAACGGCAGCGTGCCTGTCCCGCTTCCACTCACAGACTTTGAGCCCCCGCCTCCCGTCGACTGGCAGCCTGGCCTCCCCTACAGCGGCCAGGGCGGCGGTCGCAACGGACGACGACTACCCCCTCGCCCGCAGCAAAACAACCGGCCGCTCCACCACGCACAATCGGAGGAAGAATAATGGCACGCTTTGGCATCGTCGGCGCCGGCTGGCGCGTAAACTGGTTCCTGCGCGCTGCCCGCGCCCTCCCACACAAGCTGCAGGTCGCCGGCCTCGCCGCCCGCCGCCCCCAGCGCGCCTTCGACCTCGCCGCCGCTTACGGCGTCAACCTCTACCGCTCACCCGCCGAAATGATCGCCGCCGAAGCGCCCGACTTCGTCGTCACCAGCGTCTCCTTGCCGGCCAATCCGCCCATCATCCGCCAGCTTGTAGAACAGAATATGCCCGTCCTTTCCGAAACGCCTCCCGCGACCACCGTCGCAGAAATGACCGAACTTTGGGCTCTGCACCAGCAGGGCGCCCGCATCCAGGTCGCAGAACAGTTCCATCGCCAACCCCACCACGCCGCCCGCCTCGCCTTCGCCCGCAGCGGCCGCCTCGGACGCATCAGCCAGGTCCAGCTCTCCGCCTGCCACGGCTACCACGGTATCAGCCTCATCCGCCGTTTCCTCGGCATCGGCGCCGAACAGGCAACCGTCACCGCCCGCCGCTTCACCTCGCCCCTCCTCCAGGGCCCCACCCGCCAAGGCCCGCCCCTCGCAGAAAAAGTCGCCGACTCCCAACAACTCATCGCCGCCTTCGACTTCGGCGACCGCCTCGGCATCCTCGACTTCACCTCCGACCAGTACTTCTCCTGGGTCCGCGGCCAGCGCCTCCTCGTGCGCGGCGAACGCGGTGAAATCATCGACGACAAAGCCGCCTACCTCCAGGACTTCCGCACACCCACCCACCTCACCTTCACCCGCCACTCCGCCGGACACGAAGGCAACCTCGAAGGCAACTACCTCAAGGGCATCCAGGCCGGCGAACACTGGTGGTACCGCAACCCCACACTCCCCGCCGAGCTCTCCGACGACGAAATCGCCGTCGCCGACCTCCTCCTCCGCATGGCCGCCTACGTCCGCGGCGGCCCTCCACCCTACTCCCTCGCCGAAGCCTGCCAGGACCGCTACCTCGACATCCTCGCCGCCCAGGCCGCCGACACCGCCCAACCCGTCGCCTCCCAACCCCAACCCTGGTCCCAATCCCTCGCCACGCAAAGTCAAGTCTGAAGCGCTACATCCCCCAGCCCCTCTCTCCTCACTCCTTTTCACACCTCTCGCCCACCAGGTGCTGTCTGATATAGACATCTACGACCCCACGAGACCTAGAGGAAGGGGCGTTT
>VXOE01000362.1 GCA_009840225.1 Caldilineaceae bacterium SB0662_bin_25
GAGCCCCCGCACAAGGGAGGGCCGACTAGGCCCGACCGCCCAAAACTGCAGTGGTAAGTGGTCAGAGACGGCGCTTATTCTGGCGGAAACTGGAATGGGAACCGACGATGGGTTGGGCACCTCCGGAGATATACGAAAGTTCGCCACACTATTGGGATGCACACATCGATACCGACGGGCTTTGACAGGAGATTTTGGTTCGTGCTAGAATGAATGCGTTCGTGGAAAATTGCACGAACAGTTCCCCAAGCCTTTCAGTTACGCTGAAAAGGGATAACAGGGATGGCAAGCGACTATCTGCCACTTCTCATACTGATCCTGCTGGCGGCCGGATTCGGCGTAATTGCCATAGGTCTGCCTACACTGTTAGGTCCACGAGAGCGCAACAGTCAGAAGTTGGAGCCATACGAATCGGGGATCATTCCCTTTGCCGACGCCCGTCGGCGATTCCCGGTGAAATATTATCTGGTTGCCATGCTCTTTCTGATCTTCGACATCGAAGTAATCTTCCTCTACCCGTGGGCGGCCGTCTTGAGAGACCTTCGCCTGTTTGCCCTATTGGCGATGATTCCCTTTTTCATTGTACTCGTGGTAGGTTTCCTCTATGAATGGAAGAAGGGCGCTCTCGATTGGGACTAGTGACCTAGGGATGTGGCCGCTGCGTACAGTTCTTACCAGTGTATTGACAACTTACTACTGTAGACGGAAGCTGGAAGGCCGAAAGAGCAGGAAGCCAGTAGCTGCCGCGTCTGACCGGGCTGCATTGCGGTAAGTGCAAAGGAACGGACATGGGTTTAGAAGAAAAGGTTCCTGAAGGCATTTTGACGACGTCACTGGATAGCGTGATAAATTGGGGAAGGGCCAATAGCACGTGGCCGCTGCTCTTCGGGCTGGCCTGTTGCGCGATGGAAATGATCGCCACTGGCACGGCCCGCCACGACATTGCCCGGTACGGGTCGGAGCTCTTCCGGGCCAGCCCGCGGCAGGCCGATCTCATGATTGTCTCGGGTCGCGTCAGCAACAAGATGGCGCCGGTGATAAAGCGCATTTACGATCAGATGCTGGCCCCCAAGTGGGTAATTGCCATGGGAATCTGCGCCAGTGCTGGTGGGCCTTTCAACAATTATGCAATCATCCAGGGCGTGGACAAGATAATTCCCGTCGACGTATATGTTCCTGGCTGCCCGCCTCGGCCCGAGTCACTGCTCTACGCGATGGATTTGCTGCGTGCGAAACAGCGGAGCGAATCGGTTGGGGAGTGGCGCAAGGTCGAGGAGCCGTTAGCAGTTGACGAGATTATGCCGTTGGGTGCTTGACCTCAGGAATGGTTTCCTGTGAACGGTGCCCTGCGGTTGACTTCCAGTCTTTCAGAGTGAACACGGTCCAGTTAACTTCCGGGCCGGCAGGTAGAATTGAGAGCGAGTTGAGAGATGCCACTTGATGTAGCCCCGGTTGTTCGCTCATACGAGACCCAGCGAACGCTGAATCCACCGGGTATCCCCGCGCTGGCGCCGATGCCGACCGGAGAAACCGACGATACACGGCGAATTTGCGAACAGTTTGGGGAGGATATCGTTGCGGCCGGCCTGCACAACGGTAATCAGGTGGTATTGGTTGAGCCGGGGCAACTGAAGGCGCTCGCCACGTTTTTGCGTGATGAACCTGATCTCAAGTATGAAACTCTGATTGACGTGACCAGCGTGGACCGGTCCCGTCTACCTCTGGACGGCGAGGCACGCTTTCAGACGGTCTACCAGTTTCGCTCCTATTCCCGCAACCAGCACCTGACGGTTATTGCCGACTGTGGAACCGATCCGGGCGACAACGGGGAAATTCCGCACATTGACAGTTTGACCGGTGTGTACCGCGGGGCAGAGTGGCCGGAACGGGAAGTGTACGATTTGATGGGTATCCGCTTCGACGGCCATCCGGATCTGCGGCGGATCCTCATGCCCAAGAATTGGCCCAACCACCCGCTGCAAAAGCAGGCGCCGCTAGGCGGGGAAGAGGTGCCCTTTACTTTCACGTGGGATGATCCTGAGTTTGAAACGCTTGGCTCCCAGATATTGCCGGCGGAAAGCACGGTTCCCGACTTGCCGCCGGGGATGAGCCGCCAGAACATGGTCATCAACATGGGGCCGCACCACCCCAGCACGCACGGCGTTCTTCGCCTGGTGGTGGAGATGGACGGCGAGCGCATCGTGAGCATTGACCCAGACCTGGGCTTTCTCCATTCGGGCTTCGAAAAGACAGGGGAAAACAAGCGCTATAAGGACTTTGTCTATTATACGGACCGGATGGACTACTTGTCCGCGATGTCAAACAATCTGGGCTACTGCCTGACGATCGAACATATGCTGGGGCTGGAGATTCCCGAGCGGGCTCAGGTGATCCGCGTGATCATGGCGGAGATGCAAAGAATCGCCTCTCACCTGTTCTGGCTGGCGACGCACGTTCTGGATGTATCGGGCACCGGAATGAGCCTCCTGATGTACGCAACCCGCGAGCGGGAACGAATCCTGGACCTATTCGAGATGGCCTGTGGGGCCAGGCTTACAGTGAGCTATATTCGTATCGGCGGCGTCTGGCAGGATCTGCCGGACGCTTTTGTCTCTGAGCTGAAGGATTTCCTGCGGGTGATGCCACAGAAGATCAGCGAGTACGAGGCGATGGTTACCGAGGCGCCGCTGTGGCAGGAACGCCTGACCGGAATCGGACATATCAGCGGCGACGATGCATTGAGCATGGGTCTGACAGGGCCGATGCTGCGCGGCAGCGGCATCGACTGGGATCTGCGCCGCGACAGACCTTACAGCGGCTATGAGGCATACGAGTTTGAGGTGCCGACCAGCGACAGCGGCGACTGCTACGGGCGCTTTAAGATCCGATTGGAGGAGATGCGCCAGAGTGTACGCATACTGGAGCAGGCGGTAGACAACCTGCCCAGCGGCCTTTACAAGTCGAACAATCGCAAGGTGGCCCTACCGCCGCGCGCCGAGTTGGACGTGAGCATGGAGGCGTTGATTCACCACTTCAAGCTGATGACCGAGGGCTTTCACGTGGCGCCGGGATACTTCTATCACGGCATTGAAAACAGCAAGGGGGAGTTGGGATTCTTTGTCTACAGTGACGGTTCGGCCAAGCCGTACCGGTTACACGTTCACGGTCCCAGCTTCAACAACCTATATGCTATCGACCATATCAGTCGCGGTGAGATGCTGTCCGACGTCGTAACCAATATCGGTTCAATTGATATTGTACTTGGTGAGGTAGACCGATAGGTCTGCTGCTGTTAGGCATGCTCAGGGCCTGGGACCTTTTACCGTTCGCCTGCAACCGGGGAATTCAATGATAACGGAACAGATGCGGCAGGAGATCGACGAAATACTGGCACGCTATCCCGCGGGCCGGCAGCGGTCGGGGATATTGCCTGCGCTCTACGTAATCCAGAGGGAGTACGGCTACTGTCCTGTGGATGCGCAGGACGAACTGGCGGAGATTCTGGGGATTGCACCGGCGGAGGTTGGCGCGGTCGTCGGGTTCTACAACATGCTGCATGAGGCGCCCAAAGGCGAGTATCATATCGAGGTCTGTACAAACGTGCCCTGCATGTTGCGGGGTGGGAACCAGTGCCTGCACAATTTTGAGAACGCGCTCGGTATTCATCACGGGGAGAAGACCGAGGACGGTAAGTTTGCTCTCGATCACATGGAGTGTCTCGGCTCTTGCGGCACGGCACCGATGGCGATCGTTACCGACCAGAAGACTGGTCAGATCCGTTATTTCGAGAATCTCGACTCGTCCGAAGACGTGGAGAAGGCGATTAAACTGTTGAAATCAGGCAATGGCTTCCGCAGCCTGGAACGCTGGACGCCGGAGGCCGACCCCAAAGGTGAAGGCGCGTCCGACGGCCCTTACCGTACCGGTGGTATGGAGCCCCGTTACCTGATGGACCGCCTCAACGAACCGGACAGCCACAGGATCGATTCTTACGAGGCGGACGGAGGCTATGCCACGGCACGACGCGTGCTGAGCGAGATTGAGCCGGCCGACATGGTGGAGCAGATCAAGGAAAGCGGGATTCGCGGTCGCGGCGGCGCCGGTTTTCCCACAGGGGTCAAGTGGGGTTTTTTGCCGCCGGGCGTACAACCCCGCTATATGGTCGTTAACGCCGATGAATCGGAGCCGGGCACTTTCAAAGACCGAATTGTGATGGAGTATGACCCCCATCAGCTGATCGAAGGGATCATTCTGAGTTGTCACGCCATCGAGTCGGAAAAGGCGTTCATCTATATTCGGGGCGAGTACTATTTTGCCTATGTCCGCATGCAGAATGCACTGTATGAGGCCAGAGCAAGAGGCTACCTGGGCGAAGATATCTTCGGCAGCGGCAACAATTTGGATATAGTGATGCACCGCGGTGCGGGCGCGTACGAGTGCGGCGAAGAGACCGCTCAGCTGACGAGCCTAGAGGGCTATCGCGGGCAGCCGCGCCTTAAGCCGCCCTTCCCAGCCGTGGAAGGCCTGTACGCCAAACCTACGATCGTGAACAACGTCGAGTCGATCTGCAATGTGACGCACGTTATGCGCCACGGCGTCGACTGGTACAAAGAGTACGGCACGGAACGCAGCCCGGGAATGCGTATTTTCTGTCTTAGCGGGAACGTCAAGCGGCCGGGGCTCTACGAACTTCCGCACGCAACGCCGTTAAGTGAACTGGTCAACAAGTACGGTGGCGGGCCGGAGGACGAGAACCATCCGATCAAGGCGATCGTTCCTGGCGGCCTTTCGATGAAGCTGCTGACACCGGATCAGTTCGACACGCCGCTGGACTTTGAGAGCATCACCGAGGCCGGTTCGCTGCTGGGTTCGGCCGGCGTGATCGCGATCGACGACCGCACCTCAATGGTCGAGGTGGCGCGGCGCACGCTCAGCTTCTATCGTGAAGAGAGCTGCGGCAAGTGCACGCCTTGCCGCGAGGGCACTGCCTGGTTGGAGAAGATTCTGCTGCGTATCGAGGAAGGGCAGGGTCTGGGCAGGGACCTGGAGTTGATGGAGTTCATAGCCGACAATATTGCCGGCAAGAGTTTCTGTCCATTTGGCGAGGCATCGGTGTGGGGTCTGCAGAGCAACCTGCTCAAGTTCCGACCCGAGTTTTCGTCGCAGATTGAGAACACCAATCCTGCCGAGATTGGACCGGTTCTGCCGATTCGGCCGGATTACCGCCCGAACACGCACGAGGAGAGCGGCTTGCGCGACAGTACGTTTGCGCCGGCCGGCGGGAATATCGTGCTGCACGATGATTTGGTTCAGGGTGACGACTGAGGAACAGACGGATGAACGCAGTAGCCATTCCTGACGCAGGCGAGCAGATCAGGAGCGCCAGAAGCAAAATTCTTGACGCGAATCTGCCAGTCACGCTAGCGGAGGGTATGCCCCTGAGGCGATTCACGCTGGATGAATATCATTGGTTGATAGACATTGGCTTCTTCAAGGAGAACGATAGAGTAGAGTTGGTTGAAGGAATTCTGGTGGACATGAGTCCAAATAATCCCCCTCACATCCGCACAGTAAATCGCTTGAGAAGGACCTTTTCCCTTTTGGATGCACGTGCAGACATAGAAGTTCGTACACAGGGACCGGTAACCATACCTGAACAGATGACCGAGCCCGAACCAGATTTGGTCATTTCGACGGAATCTGGCCTTGAACTTGATGAACGTCATCCCTACCCATCGGAGATACTGTTGTTGATGGAAGTTTCGGACTCAAGCCTCACTTACGATCGCTCTCTCAAGAGGGCAATATACGCGAAGGCGGGGATAGCTGAGTACTGGCTCTGGAATCTTGTGGACGGCTTCCTGGAGGTGTACCGAGACCCGCGAACGCCTGTAAGCGGAGAGGCGGCATATCAAACGAAATTGACCTACCACCGCGGTGAGTCCGTGGCGCCGCTGGCTTTCCCCGATCTTGAAGTAGCTGTTGACGACATACTGCCGCCAGCAGGAAGTACAGCCTAGACAGGCTGGGCCCTAGAGGTTCTCCTCTTTCCCGGAGACGTAATCGTCAATGACTGATAATGTAACACTCACCATCAACGAAGAAGAAGTGTCGGTTCCTGCCAGGACGCTTCTGGTCGACGCGGCGCGCATGGCGGGCGTGGAGATTCCGGTCTTCTGTTCGCATCCCAAGCTGGACCCGGTTGGCTGCTGCCGCATGTGCCTGGTCGAGGTGGACGGCCCTCGGGGTACGGCGATGATGGCCTCCTGTACGATGCCGGTAGGCGACGGCATGGTTGTGCGGACGGATACCGAACAGGTGAGGACGGTGCAGGAAGCGAATCTTGCCTTCATTCTGCTCAATCATCCGCTGGATTGCCCGATCTGCGACAAAGGCGGCGAATGCCCGCTGCAGGACCAGACGATGCGCTTCGGTCCGGGGATCAGCCAGTTGATCGAACCGAAGCGGCTCGCGAAAAAACACTACGACATTTCCGACACGATTGTGCTGGACCAGGAACGTTGCGTCCTTTGCTGGCGCTGCATCCGCTACCTGGAGGAATGGGAGGACAAGCCACAACTAGGGCTGTTCGAGCGGGGCAACGATACGATCGTCGACATCCAGGACGGGCGTCCGGTAGACGCCAAGACCAGCGGAAATATAATCGACCTTTGTCCGGTCGGGGCGCTGACGAATCGCGTCGCCCGTTTTGCCTACCGCCCCTGGGAAATTGAACGGACGCCCAGCGTCTGCATGCACTGTTCGGTGGGCTGCAATGTACGACTGGATAGCCGCACTCACCAGTTGCGGCGCATCGTCGGCCGCGAGAACATGCAGGTCAACGACCAGTGGATTTGCGACAAGGGCCGCTTTGCCCACGCCTGGGTAAACGATGAGAACCGGCTGGCCACACCGCAGCTGCGCAAGAACGGCAAACTGGTTCCTGTGCAGTGGAGCGAGGCGCTGGCTTACATAGCAAACCGGTTAACCGGCATCAAGGAAAAGTACGGGGCCGATTCCATCGGGGCGATTGGCAGCGGCAAGATCAGCAACGAGAGCAACTACGCGCTGCAGCGGTTCATGCGCGCGGTGATCGGGACCAATAACATCGACCACCGTGATGGCGGAGAGGTGGCGGCCCTGCCCACCGGTCTGCCCGCTCTGACTGAACTGATGAAACCGCAGTACGGGCCCGATCCGGAAGTCGATACGGTTGTGCTCTTCGGTCTGGATCCAAGCGAAGAACTGCCAATCCTGGACTTGCACCTGAAGAGAGCCATCCTCAGAGGCGGCGTCAAACTGATCATCGCCCATGCCCGCAAGATTGAATTGACACGATATGGCGGCCCATATCTGGCCTACCTGCCGGGAGGCGAGTCCCTACTGGTAAGCCGCCTTCTGCAGGCGGTTCAGGGTACCGCCCTGTCCGACGAGGAGCCGGCGATACAGGCCGCGGCCAAACTGCTGAAGGAGAGCGAAAGTTCGCTTATTGTATACGGGCCAATGGCAGCGCGGGGAGAGAACGGACCCGGTGTCCGTGACGGACTGGAACAGCTGGCCCAAGCGGTCGGTGAGGGGGCACGAGTGGCCTATGTCGGCCTGGACGGCAACGCGCAGGGTTGCCGCGATATGGGCGTGCTTCCGGACGGTCTGCCCGGCCAGTTTCCACTGGATGACGGCGACGCCAGATCCCGGTTGGAAGCGCTATGGGGATGCGAACTTTCCACCTTTCCAGGCTACACTTACAAGCAGATGCTGGACAGCCAGGAAATGAGGGCCCTTTTCGTGAACGGCGCCAACCCTGCTACCGAGTCGCCGGACTGGTCGGCCAGTTTAGAGGAGCTGGAGCTTCTCGTTGTCACGGATCTGCTGCCGACCGAGACCGCGCAGAAGGCGGATGTCGTACTGCCCGCCCAGGGATGGGCGGAGAGCGACGGCACCTACACCAATCTGGAGCGTCGCGTGCAGAGGGCGCCCAAGGCGGTCACCGATCCAAAGTCAAGGGCGGCGCCGGACTGGATGATATTTACGCACTTGGCCAAGCAGATGGGCACACACTGGCCGTTTTCCGACGCTCACAGTGTGACTGCAGAAATCACGCGTGCGGTACCGGCGTATGCAGGGTTGACCTGGGAGGCACTGGGAGACCAGGGCCGCCAGTGGGACTCCGATTCCGCACCGGTTTCCGGTGCTTCCGCCGGGCGGACGTTAGATGGAATATCAGAAACCGCGTTTGGCGACGCTGAATATCCTCTCAACCTTGTCACCGGCACTGTCCTCTATGACGGGGGCACGCTTTTCAGCCTGACTGAACAGATGCACGGCATGGCCCATGGCGCCACGGTCACGTTGAATCCTGCCGATGCGGCAGAGTTCGGCCTGGACGCGGGCAGTGCGGTCACTGTGCGGAGCGAGCAAGGAAACCTGGATCTGACCGTGGCGGTCGACGCGCAGGTGCAGGCAGGCTGTGCATGGATACCGGAGAGTCTTCCCGGCGCGCCGGTAGGCGCGCTGCTCAACGGCAGCTTTACCCAGCGAGTCAAAATCGAAAGGCGTTAAATGGACTGGCTAAATCTGTTGGTCTTTCCGGCCATCCGCGCGCTGATATTGATATTTGTGCTACTTACCGGTTTCGCGTACCTGACCTGGTTTGAGCGCAAACTGCTGGCCCGTTTCCAGGTGCGTTACGGCCCAAACCGGGCGGGCAAGTTCGGGCTTCTGCAGCCGGCCGCCGACGCGGTGAAGGCCTTTTTCAAAGAAGAGATCATCCCAAATCACGTTGACAAGCCGGTTTATCTGCTGGCGCCGGCGCTGGCCCTGGTGCCAGCGCTGATCATCTGGGCGGTTATTCCGATCGCCAAAGGTACCCCTGCCATCGCTGACGTAAATATCGGCTTCCTCTGGATACTGGCGGTTGCGGGGATCGAGAGCTACGGCATCATTCTGGCAGGGTGGAGCAGCAACAACAACTATTCGTTGCTCGGCGCGCTGCGATCTTCTGCACAGATGGTTTCCTACGAACTGCCGCTGGGTCTTTTTCTGGTCAGCATTCTCATATTGGCGGGAAGTTTCAGCCTGGTGGATCTGGTTGAGAATTACCGTCCCTGGTGGGAATGGATCTGGTTGTGGCTGGCGTTTCCTTTCTTCTTCATCTGTATCCTGGCCGAGACCAACCGCAGTCCTTTTGATCTGCCGGAGACCGAGAACGAACTGGTGGCTGGATTTCAGACCGAGTACGGCGGCATGAAGTTCGCGCTGTTCTTCATCGCCGAGTACGTGAACATGATTTCCACCAGTGCCATCATGGCGACGCTCTTCTTTGGCGGGTGGAAAGGCCCCTTCGCAGAGCAGTATATCTGGCTGGGGCCAATATATCTCTTGATCAAGGTCGTAGCTCTGCTCTTCCTTTTCGTCTGGGTACGGGCCAGCATCGGGCGTCCACGCTATGACCAGTTGATGAAGTTCTGCTGGCAGTTCATGTTACCCCTTAGCCTGGCGTATGTGAGCGTTTCGGCAGTCCTGGCGGTATTCCTGAAGTAAGAAGCGAAGGGGAAAGAGGGGATTTCAATGGAGTTGGGTGAATTCTTAAAGGGTGCTGCCGAGATCGGCAAGGCGATGGGTGTGACACTCAAGCACTTAGGCCAGAAGCCGGTTACGGTGGAGTTTCCACACGAGGATATACCGATCTACCCACGCTTTCGCGGCCGTCATGAACTGCGGCGCTATGCCAACGGGTTGGAGCGATGCATTGGCTGCTGTCTGTGCGAAGCTGCCTGCCCCACTGAAGCGATATACGTAGAAGCTGCAGAGAACGACCCGGATGCGCCGCTCTCGCCGGGCGAGCGTCACGCCAAGGTGTACGAGCTGAATCTGCTACGGTGCGTATTCTGCGGTGACTGCGAAGAGGCCTGCCCCACCGAAGCCATTGTCCTCGGTCACGACTTTGCCATGGCCAACTACGAGCGGAAGGATTTCGTGTTGACCAAAGAGGAACTTCTCAATCCAGGCATGCCCAAGGTCATCATTCGACCGGAGTAATCCTTCATGAGCTGGTCGCTACTCTTTTTTCTGCTCGTTGGCGCAGTCAGTCTGGCGGCGGCGTTGGGCGTGGTAACAAGCCGGCAGCCGGTACACAGCGCGCTGTTTCTACTAACCAACTTCGCCACCCTGGCAGTTCTCTACATCACACTGGATGCCCAGTTCCTGGCGGCGGCACAGGTGATAGTTTACGCCGGGGGAATCGTCATCCTGATACTTTTCGTAATTATGCTAATCGGGGGAGATACAAACGACTTCAGCGCTGCGCAGCGGGCTTGGAGTCGTACTGTGGGTATCGCGCTGGGGGTCATCTTACTCCTGACGGTATCCTATAGTGCCCTTTCGCGAATGATGGGCCCAACAGAAGAGACCGCGGCGCTCTTGCAAGGCGGGACGCCAAAGGCTGTTGGGACCGCCCTGTTTACAAAGTATGTGCTTCCCTTTGAGTTGATCGCTCTTCTGTTGCTAGTCGCGCTGATCGGCGCCCTTGTGCTGGGACGCCAGCAGGAGGGCGCAGGCGAAGGCATCGCTTCCCTCAAGGCGAACGAATGATGGTAGAGACAAGCTACTACCTGGTCCTGGCTGCCTTAATCTTTACCGTCGGCGCCACCGGTGTCCTGCTGCGCCGCAACGCCCTCATCATATTCATGTGCATTGAGATGATGCTCAACAGCGTGAACCTGACACTGATCGCCCTCGCCCGCCAGTGGGGCAATCTCGAGGGGCAGATCTTCGTCTTCATGATCATGGCAGTCGCCGCGGCAGAAGTTGCAGTCGGCCTGGCAATCTTGATCGCCAATGTTCGCCATCGTGAGAGCATCAATATCGATGAAATCAATTTGCTGAAGTGGTGACTTCCAATTCCTAATCTCTTGTTTCACTTTAATTGTGAATTCGTTCTTGCTCCGCACGCCAGAGCCGAAATCGGCCGACAGAGAGCTGCTATGAGGAATGTATGTTGGACTTAGCCTGGCTAATTCTGGTTTTCCCAGCGCTGGGCGCGCTGATAAATCTGTTCATCGGAGACAGACTCCGGGAACGGGGCATCCATGTCGTTGCTTCCGGCGCGGTGGTCCTGTCTTTCGTCGTCAGTCTGGGGCTCTTCTTGGGTCTGTCGGGCCTGGATGCGCATCACCGTACGGCAACCGTCCATCTGTGGGACTGGATCACCATTGGAAGCTTTCATGCGCCGGCGGCACTGCTGATTGACCCGCTCAGCGTGACGATGGCCCTGGTGGTAACCGGGGTGGGCGCGCTGATCCACATCTACGCCGGCGGCTACATGCACGGCGAACAGAACTTTCAGCGTTTCTTCGTCTATCTGAACTTTTTCATCCTGGCGATGCTGGTGCTGATCCTGAGCAACAACTTCGTGGGGATGTTTGTTGGCTGGGAAGGCGTAGGGTTGGCGTCGTACTTGCTGATTGGCTTCTATTTTGACCGCCATGACGAGTCCTACGGCCACTACGCAGATGCAGGCAAGAAGGCGTTTCTGGTCAACCGGATCGGTGACTTCGGCATGATGCTGGCTGTATTTCTCATCTGGACCGGGGTCGGGTCAGTTGTTTTCGAGGAGGTATCTCAGGGGGCCGGTGCGTTGACGGCCGGCACAGCGACCGCCATCTGCCTGCTGCTTCTTCTGGCTGCGACCGGAAAGAGCGCCCAGCTGCCCTTGTTCGTCTGGCTGCCGGACGCGATGGCGGGCCCTACGCCGGTTTCAGCGCTAATCCATGCAGCCACGATGGTGACGGCAGGCATCTACATGGTGGCACGAACCTACTTCCTGTGGGAGCTTGCACCGATGGCGGGCAGCCTCGCGGCCTGGGTGGGAGGTCTGACCGCGCTGCTGGCGGCGTCGATCGCGCTGACGCAGGTTGACCTGAAGAAGATCCTCGCCTACTCGACGATTTCCCAATTGGGCTACATGATGCTGGGTGTCGGAGTGGGGGCTTATGCATTTGCCATCTTTCACCTGGTTACGCACGCCTTCTTCAAGGCGCTGCTGTTTCTCGCGGCCGGCAACGTCATGCACGGCCTTCCCGGCGGCGAGCTGGACATTCGCAAGATGGGTAATCTGCGCGCCAAGATGCCAACGACCTACCTTCTGTTCGTGACCGGCGCACTTGCTTTGGCAGGCTTTCCACCGCTGTCCGGATTCTTCTCAAAAGATGGAATCTTGCTGCATGCCGCCAATCAGAACATCCTTCTCTATCTGGTCGGCCTCTTCACAGCCCTTCTCACGGCGTTCTACAGCTTTCGAGCCGTATTCATGGCCTTCTGTGGCGAAGCGCGGGATCAACACTTACACGAGCACGCCCACGAAAGTCCAGCGGTTATGACCAGGCCGCTCTGGGTGCTTGCGGCCCTGGCGGTAATCGGTGGGACTCTGAACCTGCCGTTCCTTCTCACCATGGAACACTACCTGGAAGCGGCCGTAGGCAAGCCCGCATTCCATGCGAGCGTTGGCATGGAACTGGTGCTGTTGGCGGTTAGTGCGGTTGTTGCGCTAGCCGGCGTCGGACTGGCCTACGGGCGCTATCTGAAGAGTTCTGATAGCTCAATGGGAAGGTTGTCCGCGGGAATAGCAGGGCTGGTCAGGCCGCTGGAACCTTTCGCGCGCAACAGATGGTACGTGGATGAGGTATACGCCGGATGGATCGTGGGACCCCTGCTTGGACTCTCCAACTGGTTCAGCCGAGTAGTGGACCAAGGCGTCGTTGATGGTGCGGTAAATCTCGTCGGCCAGGCTAATCTGACTTTGGGCGGCGCATTGCGTAAGGTCCACAATGGACTGGTACCGACCTACGCGTTGAGTCTGTTCTGCGGTGTCGTGGCCCTACTCCTGTGGTTCGTGATTGGAGGCTAGAAGCGCTACGTGTGTCAGGCTCCGATGTGACCACCATCAGTTAGCGATAATTCACTGGTGTCTTTATGCTCTCGACCCTAACATTTTTGCCCGTAGTCGGCGCCATCGTCGTTCTACTGGCTCCGAGCGATAACCTCAAGAAGTGGTTGGCATTCGGCGCAACGATCGCCACGTTCGTTGTAAGCCTGTTGCTGCTGCCAGGCTGGCAAGAGATCCCGGATATGCAGTTTGTTGAGCGCTATGCCTGGATGCCGGACCTGAACATCTACTACCATTTGGGCGTGGATGGGATCAGCCTGTGGCTGGTCCTGTTGACAACACTGTTGATGCCGATCGCGGTCGCCTTCAGCAACCAGCATATCAAGCAGAATCTTGGCGGTTACCTGGCACTGATGTTGCTGATGGAGACGGCTGTTCTGGGCGTCTTTCTGGCACTGGACTTGGTGCTGTTCTACGTATTCTGGGAGTTCAGCCTGATTCCGATGGCCTTTCTGATTGGAAAGTGGGGCAGCCAGAATCGGATATACGCCGCCATCAAGTTTTTCCTGTACACGCTGGCAGGATCGGCGCTGATGCTGGTGGCAATTCTCGCCCTCTATTTCAATGCCGGCACTTTTGACCTGCTCGCGTTGCAGGAAGCCGGTCTGCCTCCGGGACTTCAGCAGCTGGCGTTTCTGGCGTTTGCGCTTGCCTTTGCCATAAAGGTCCCGCTGTTTCCCTTTCACACATGGCTGCCCGACGCACACGTTGAGGCACCCACGGCCGGGTCAGTCATTCTGGCCGGTGTGCTCCTGAAGCTGGGTACTTACGGATTTCTGCGTTTCGCCTTGCCGCTGTTCCCGATGGCGGTCGCCGACTACGCTGCGCTCATATCGATTCTGGCGGTCATCGGTATTCTCTACGGCGCGCTCGTTGCTCTTGCGCAGCGGGACCTGAAGTCGCTGGTAGCCTACTCCTCAGTGGCCCACATGGGTTTCGTTGTTTTGGGGATATTCGCCCTGAACGAGCAGGGCATCAGCGGGGCGGTTCTGCAGATGGTCAACCATGGTCTCAGCACTGGCGCGCTTTTCCTGATGGTGGGGATGCTCTACGAGCGACGCCACACGCGGCTGCTGAAGGATTACGGCGGCCTTTGGGCCAGTGTGCCGATCTTTTCGTTTTTCTTCCTGGTTGTAGCGATGAGCAGTGCGGGCCTTCCGGGACTGAACGGCTTTATCGGCGAGTTCACTATCTTACTGGGCACATACAAGAGCTCTCCGTTATTTGCCGTCCTCGGCACCGCCGGCGTCATCCTGGCTGCCTGGTATCTGCTGCATGCGTTCAGGCAGGTGGCACAGGGCGAGTTGACGAATCCTGCCAATTTCAAGGGAAAGCTGCCCGATTTGAACTGGGCTGAGATCGGTCAGCTGCTGCCAATTGTGCTGCTCTTCTTTGTAATCGGATTGGCGCCGAATTTCTTCCTGGACAAGATCAATCCCTCTGTGGCGGCGCTGGAGGTTGTCCAGACACCCATAGTTGGTGACGGGCGGCTGGTGGACAGCAGCTACCTGCCGTCGCTAACTGCTGACAACCGTACCTGGACCTCTATCTACTAACTGCTATGGACACCGCACTTCTATTCGACAATGCCATAGTCCTACTGCCGGAGCTCGTTCTGGCCGTGGGCGTCATGGTCCTGATGTTGGTAGACATCACGCGACGCGGGCAGAATGGCTCGCAATTTCTGGCCAGTCTGTCTGTTGTTATCCTTTTGTTGGGTATCGGCGCGTCCGTGATGATTTGGGGCAGGGCGCCGGTGGAATATCTGGACGGGGCCGTATCCGACGGTTTTGCGCTTAGCGTGCGGTTGGTCATCCTGATTGCCGGCGTATTGGGTGTACTGCTGAGCCGGAACAGCCTCCCGGCAGTTGAACGACAAGGGGGAGCCTTCTACTCCTTATATCTGCTGGCAGTTATCGGCATGATGTTGATGGGTACGGCTACCAACCTGATCGTCCTATTCATAGCCCTTGAGATCTTTTCGCTGGCACTCTACATCCTGAGCGGCTTCTATCGGGATAACCCCCGCAGCATAGAAGCTGCCATGAAGTACTTTCTGCTGGGCGCGTTCGCCAGCACGTTTTTCGTTTACGGTTCTGCCCTGCTTTACGGCGCCGGCGGCAGCGCTCATTTCGCCCGGATTCATGAAACCCTGGCAACGGGCGGCGGCAACCCCTCTCTTGTCTTGCCCGGAATCGCGCTCCTGCTGGTCGGGTTTGGCTTCAAGGTGAGCCTTGTCCCATTCCACATGTGGACGCCGGACGTATATCAGGGCGCGCCGACCCCGGTAACGGCCTTCATGAGCGTGGGTACAAAGGCCGCGGCCTTCGCCGGATTCTTCCGGCTGATGATGACCGCCCTGCCCTCCTATCATGACCAGTGGGCCACGCCCTTGGCGATTCTTGCGGTCCTGACCATGACGGTAGGCAACCTGACTGCCTTGCGACAGAGCAGCGTGAAACGGATGCTGGCCTACTCGGGCATCGCCCACGCCGGCAACATCCTCATCGCGCTGGTGGCGGGGACAGTTGCAGCTTCGTCTGCGGCTGCGTTTTATCTGTTCGCTTACGCGTTCATGAACATCGGCGCGTTTACAGTAATAATCGGCTTCGACAAGCAGTTTGGGAATGAAAATGACTTGGAGCAGAGCAGACTGGCGGGCGTCGCCGACAGGTTCCCGGTTCTGGCGGCGGCAATGGCTATTTTCATGCTCAGTTTGAGTGGGATTCCACCGCTGGCCGGATTTTTCGGTAAATTCCTTGTCTTCAAGGCGGCCGTGGAGGCCGGCTGGGCCTGGCTGGTGGTGATTGGGGTCCTGAACAGCGCCATTAGCGCCTACTACTATTTGCGAGTCGTCGTTGCGATGTATTTCCAGCAACCTGAAGAAATCGGAGGCGAGAAGGAGCCGGTTCTGGTTCCCGCTTCACGCTCTTCGGTCTTTGTCGTTGTCGTCTCGGTCATTGCGGTTGTCGTTATCGGCCTGCAACCAGGGCTTTGGGCAGACCTGCTTAGGGGGCTGGGCCAGTGACCTGCGGTCTGCCTCCCTGCGTCGACCTGCAGCCGCAGAGTTCTACAGCTACGCGAAATCCATTTTGCGATGGCGCATGACAACGCTTTGCGCCAACCCCACAGCCACCATCATTGAAACCAGACTGCTTCCGCCGTAGCTCAAGAACGGTAGTGTCATGCCGGTGACGGGCAGGATAGCCAGATTCATCCCCACGTTTACGAACGTCTGAAAGAAGATCAGTGAGGCAACTCCAAAGGTAATGAGTCGTCCGAACTGGTCTTGGGCCAGGTCAGCAATACGGACCAGTCGCCAGATTACGAAGAATAACAGCAACAGAACCATGACTGTGCCCACAAAGCCCAACTCTTCAGCGATGACGCTGAAGATGAAATCTGTATGGCGAACACGCAAAAAGTGCAGACGGTTTTGCGTGCCCTCGGCCCAACCCAATCCAATCCAGCCGCCGTTGCCGATGCTGATTAGTGCCTGTTGTACACTGAAGGCTGCGTCGACGTTGGAGCCCGGATCGAGGAAGACCTCAATCCGTCTCAACATGTAGTCCTGCAGGGTTCCCCTCAAGAGCGGCCAAGCAGCCGCCGCGGCCGCCACGCCCAGGAAGATGTGCATCCAGCGGACGCCGTTGATAAGAATCAACGTGCCGCAGATGAACGCCAGTGTAACGGTCATTCCCAGATCCGGTTGGATGTAAACCAGCACTAATGGCAAGAGCAAGAGAATGACGGCTCCTAACAAATAAAGGAGCCTGTGAATACGGTCCTGGAAGCGGCTGAGGTACCACGCGAAAAAAACAATCAGTAGGAATTTGCCGGCCTCGGTAGGCTGTACATCGATACCCAGGTTCAGCCAGCGTTGGGCCCCGTTCTTGACTTCGCCAACGAAGTAGACTGCCACCAACGAGAGCATGAGCAGGAAGTAGCTTGGTTGGGCCAGCAGTTCCAGGTGTCGGTAGTCAAAGAGCGCCGCAGTAACCAGCGCGATTGCGCCGAGCATCGTAAAAAAGAGTTGCCTTTGCCAATAGTCGGTCAGCGCTACGTTCGTGCTCGTGGCACTGTAGGTCATGGCAATTCCAATGCCGCACAGAAGTAAGACGGCAAAGAAGAGTGGTCGGTCGAATTGTCTGATCATCGGTTGTTCGGGTGGTCACCAGCTACAGACCAAAGAGACGCCGAAGACGCTCCGGCCAGCTGACTTCCTGGAAATGCATCAGCGGGACATTGTAACCCAGTAGTCGCTGGGCGATATTGTGGTAGGCGCGGCTGACGTATTCTTTTCGATCCAGGGCAACGGGCCATCCTTTGTTGGCGGAAACTATGATCTGATCATCATCAGGCACGATTCCCAAGAGGTCGATACTCAGAATACTCAGGATGTCGTCCCTGGTGATCATCTCTTTGCGCCGCACCAGACGAGGATTGTAGCGATTGATGATGAGACGCGCTTGTGTGTTCAAGTCACGCTCCAGTAGGTAAATGACTTTATCGGCATCCCGTAGGGCACTGACTTCGGGCGTAGTCACAATTATCACTTCCGAAGCGGCGGCAATCGCGTTCTGGAAGCCCAATTCGATGCCGGCGGGGGAGTCCACCAGGACAAAATCCGCGATAGCACGCAGCTCCTCGCAGAGGGTCATCATCTGGTCGGGTGCGACAGCAGTTTTGTCCCGCGTCTGGGAGCTTGGCAAGAGGTACAGGTCATCTACGCGCTTGTCGGGCACGAGGGACTCATGCAGGGAGCAACGCCCCTCGATTACGTCAACCAGATTGTAAACAACCCGGCTCTCCAGTCCCATTACGATGTCCAAGTTTCTCAGGCCAATATCAGCGTCAACAACTATCACGCGCTGACCTGCCATCGCCAGCGCCGTACCCAGGTTGGCAGCGGTTGTCGTCTTTCCCACTCCTCCTTTGCCGGACGTCAAAGTCAGGACGAGGCCCCCGTCGGCATCGGCGTTTCGATGGTCCGGGGTTGCATTGGCGGTGGGCGAGAGATCGCCCCTCACTGTTTCACCTGTTTGCATCCCAGGGATCCACAACAATCTGATTGTCGATGACTCTGGCCACTTCGGGCCTGCCGCTGTTTTCTCGTTTCCAGAACCAGTAGCCGGGATTGCTGGAAGCACTCTTTGGCGTCATGGCAATGAGGCGGGCAATCCGCATCTGCACAGGTTCAAAATCAAGTGCGGCTACGATGGCACGGTTGTCTCCCATGGCGCCCGCATGCACAGTTCCTCGCAGGCGCCCCCAAACCAGTACGTCGCCGCCGCTGATCACCTGCGCCCCCGGGTTGACGTCGCCCAGAATGACGACAGAACCTGCGTGACGAATCGACTGGCCGGAGCGGAGGTTGCCCCGGTAGATGTACGGTGGGGGTGCGGCTTCTACGCTGGGTTCGTCCGCCCAGGGTGTGACAGCAGCCTGTTCACTATTCCTTTCGGTACCGACCGCTCTTTTGGCCAGCGACTCGAACGGTGTCGCGTGAAAGTCGCGGCCAGGCGGAAGGCCACCGTCTTCACCAAGAGAGGCCGGGTAGAGCCCGCGCGCTTCTTGGGTGGGAAAACGCTCTCCGTTTCTGACTTGCTTGGGTTCCATTCTGACTACAGGCGGCGGCGTATCTCCTTCCCAAATGACGTCCAGCCCCAATTGTTTTGCTACCTGAAAGGAGCCGCGATTGCCCGTGTGCAGCGACACCAGAACGATATTCTGTTCCTCCAGAACTTCATTTACCGCCTGGAGGTCGTCTGCAGTGACCGCCCTGTCGCCAATTGCCAGCGACATACGCTCGTCTCGGAAGAAGCCATCAGCCTGCGAGATATGACGTGCAAGATAGTCGACGACTTCCGCCCACGCGCTCTTGTCGTCTGCCACATCGACGACGGTATAGCCTCCCCGGCCTTTGATGTGAACGTCCGGCCTGGAGGAAAGCCTGCCCCTCGTCGAGGAAAAGCTGCGAGTACTCATTCGATCCCTATGTAGAATAGTAGAAAAGCGGTCGCGGGCAACAGTTCAGATCTATAGGCGGAAAGTGAAAGCCGAAACTGCGGGTCGTGCGGCGCAAAGAAACCCGGTATCGGCGGGTTCGCTAGGGTCGCAGATCGTGAAACCAGGCGTGAAGAGTCTCTTGCGCGACAGGGATGGCTACGGCCGATCCTTCTCCACCTGAGTAAACAAACACTGTGACAACGATCTCAGGGTCATCATAGGGTGCATAGGCTGTATACCAGGCGTGGAAAGGAAGATTGCCTTCGTGGTCACGATCGGTACAGTCCTGGATTTCCGGATCATAGGCGCAAAACTCTGCCGTGCCGGTCTTGCCAGCGACAGTAATGCCATCGACGCGACTATTGGGGGAGGTCCCATAGTTGCCATTGACCGCATGCCACATCCCCTTCTGTACGAAGGCAAGCAGGCTTGGGTCAACTGGCACGCGCTCCCCAATTACCGGTTCATATTGCCACCGTACCTGGTTTTGCGTGTCTACCTGTTCCTGCACAAACTGGGGTTTGACCACATGGCCGCCGTTGGCGACCACGGCGGTACTGACCAGAACCTGCATTGGTGTGCCCAAGACATCGCCCTGGCCGATGGCCGTATTGTAACTGTCACCGGTCGTCCAGGATTCAGCTTTCGTCAGTCTCTTCCACTGTTCGTCCGGAACGAATGCCCGGACCTCTCCTGGCAGGTCCACGCCTGTAACCTCTCCGTAACCGAAGAGCCGCATCCACTTAGCCATGCGTTCGCTTCCCAATCCCACCATGAAATCGGGGTAACCGCCGCCCAGATAGTAGAAGAATATGTCGTTGGAAAGGCCGAGCCCCTCGACTATGGTCATAGTCCCGTGCAAGATATTGAGCTTATGGTTCCAGCTTACGAATTCCTGGGCTTGGGTGGGATCGTCAGGGAAGAAGAAATTTGGGAGGTAGATCGGCCCTCGATCCACAAGTGTCGTATAAGGCGTGATCACATTCTCAGCGAGAGCGGCTGTGGCCGAAACCAGCTTGAAAGTTGAGCCGGGCGGGTAAAGTCCGCCGATGGCATAGTTGTAAAGCGGGCGCCGCGTGTCATCTTCCACTTCAAGTGCCTGATACTCCTCTCCCAGTCCTTCTGAGAAGATGTTGTTGTCGTAACTGGGGAGGCTGACCAGCCCCAGCATCGCTCCGTTGCGGGGGTCCATTGCCAGCGCGACCCCGTGCGGGGCGCCTGTTTCTTCAAGTTGGCGAGCGAGGGCGTTGTGCATCACTTCCTGCAAGCGGATGTCCAGGCTCAGATTCAGATTCAGTCCGGGTTCGGGTTCCCGGACAATGTTGATGGTTCGACTTTCTCGACCCAAAATATCCACTTCGACAAGTCTCTTGCCCGGGAGACCGCGCAGGGAGTCCTGGTAAGTGTACTCGAGTCCATTCAGGCCGACCGGTTCGTTTGGGTCTTCATATCCTCTGGCCTTGTAGTTGTCTGCAGCCAGTTTGGGGATGGGCCCCAAGAAGCCCAGCACGTGGCCCGCCAGTTCCCGGTAAGGGTATTCCCGAACGGGTTTTTGCAGTACCTGGACGCCACGCAACTGGTAGGTTTCCTCTGCCACCTGAAAGGCTCGCTCGCGATCCACAAGGTCCAAAACGGAGATCGGCTTGTATGAACTGCCTTGCGTTCCCAAGGCCACAGCACGCTCCAGTAGCGCGAGCAGCCCGCCGATAGGGAGCGGCTCAGAGAGATCTGGAATCAGCGTCGGAACTTCCTCGAGGACTTCGCGACCTTCATCATCCAGTTTCAGGACTTCCAAGTCAACGAGGCGGAAGGAGAGGCTGAACCCCGCGGATTCGACCGTATTCCTGAAATCCTCCCGGCCCAGGTGCAGAAACATCACCTCGGCAATGCGTATCGCCATCTCCGGATCCGTGTTTGCCTCCAGCACGGCCAGCAGCCTCTCCAGTGCGATACGCTGTTCATCGATGTCGGTGTTGAGGTCGTCCGTGGGCAGATCGGCAGGGATGACGGCAATGACAAAGCTGGGGCGATTACGCGCCAGGATTTCGCCGTTCCGATCATAGATGACGCCGCGCGGCGCATGGGTGTCGATTTCCCGCAATCTGTTGACGGCCGCCTGTTCCTGGTACGATGCGCCGCTCACGATCTGCAGCGAATAGAGACGGAAACAGAATGCAAGAAAGGTCGCCGCCAGCGTTAGGCGGACAATAATGGAAGTTGTTGTTGCTGTGTGAGCTGCGCGTTCGTCCATAAATGTTTACTGCAACCGGAAACAACTCTTCGTGTGCATTGGGATTGCTGAAATCCGGAACTTACGGATAGGTCGCTTGCTCGGGCAAACGATTCAATACTGGTGTCGCCAGGAACATCACGGCGCAGTTGTACAGGGTGGCCGGGACAACCAGATTGAATACTAACGGACCGGGCGGGAACCTGTAGCCGACGCCGATCAGAATAGCCAGGTAGATCAGCGAGAAGACGAGAGTGCCAGACAACGCGGCGATTAAGGGTACGAAGGAGTTGCGCCGGAAAATGGCGTTATGGCCGATTCCAGTCAGAAACGAGGTGGCCATCAAGGCCAAACTAGAGGCGCCGATTGCCCCCCCGCTGAGGACATCCATCCAGAGCCCGCCGACAAAACCCCAGAAAACTGCGCCGCGCGCGCCGGCAATTAGCGATCTGGCAATCACAAGTAGCAGGATGAGATCCGGGTAGACTCCCCGTACGGCCAACTTCGGGACGACCACGACCTGAACGACGGCTGCCGCGCCAAGAATGGGAACGATCAGCCAAGAAGTACCCAGGTTAGGAGAGGAGAATGAGGAAGTGAATGCCCTCCTTGCGCGGACCTGCCGAACACCGTCCTGCTGTGCCCCGAGCGATCCGAAGATTGAGCCCCTGTTCCTCCCTTTTGCGGAGATTCCTCTTGGTCCCAGACGATGCCAATCACTCGTCACTCGTCTCTCCTGGCGGATCCGGTAAAGTATCCAGCAGCGGCACAAACTCAGATGGGTCGAAGTTGGTGACGACCATCACCTCCTCGAGCTGGCCGAAGTTTACCGTCGGCCTTACAACAGCCTCCTGAAATACATTTACGTCCCGCTGCCGCACCTCCACGACCTGCCCGATATGGATTCCCTTGGGGAATGTGCCGCCCATGCCTGAGGTAAGAACCACCTCACCTACACCGATTTCCGTACCCTGGGGAAGGAAGCCGATAACTGGATGGGAGCCGGGCCTTCCACTGATGACCCCGGTCAACCGGCTCGATTGCAAGATTGCGTTGACAGTGCTGGACGGATCGGTGATAAGGAGCACTTTGGACGTTGTAGAGGTTACTTCGCTGATCCGGCCTACAAGGCCCTGCTCGTTCACCACCGGCATTCCCACTCTGATGCCGTGCCGCGCCCCGAGATCGATCATTGCCACATTGAGGAAATTGGTGGCGTTTTTTCCAATTACGCGGGCGATGATCTGCCCGCCCTGCAATTCGAAGCTAGGCCTGGTTTCGGCAAATTGCAGGAGTTCCCGCAAGCGTTGGTTTTCGCGCTCTACCTCCTGCAAACGCAGGTTTTCGACGCTCAGACTTTCGACGATGCGTTCTAATTCGGTTAGCCGCCGCTGGAGGGAGCGATAGTTACGCAGATTAGTCAGGGATGCGGAAAGGCGGTTGGTCAGAGTCGACAGTCCGGACTGGCCCGGCGCGGTTACCATGGTGACCAGCCCTTCCACTGTCCCCAGGCGGCCGGTCTGCTGCAATGCCAGGAGCAGTACGGCCATGAGAGTGAGGATGACTATTTTGAGCCCAAAATTGACACTACCCCAACCGCGTTGATCACTGTTACGCATAGGCCTTTTGATGCTAACTCAGATAGTGGCACACAAGACTTGCCTACACGAGCCAGGAACTACCTTATCGTACTCTTGCGCTGCATCGTTGTCAGCGTTTCGGCGTAATGCTCCGGTTTCTCCAGGATCATGCCCGTCCCCAGCACGACCGAGGAGAGCGGGTTGTCGGCAACATAGACGTGCATGCGGTTTTCGTCCTGAATGCGTTGGGCCAACCCCTGCAAGAGAGCGCCGCCGCCTGCCAGTACGATTCCATGCTCCATCAAGTCTGCAACGAGCTCCGGGGGGGTATCATCCAATGTATCCTTGACCGCGTCGACGATGACCTCTACGGAGCCGGTCAGAGCCTCCCTGATTTCAACGGAACTGATCTCGATCGCTTCGGGCAGACCGGTAATCAGATTGCGGCCGCGAATGATCATGGTACGCTCATGTTCAAGCGGATACGCAGAGCCAATTTCAATCTTGACTCGCTCGGCCATGCGTTCGCCGATCAAGAGATTGTACTTTTGGCGGCTGTAGTTGACGATGTCTTCGTTCATCTCGTCGCCGGCAACCCGGATTGAGCGTGATACGACGATCCCGCCCATTGAGATCACCGCTACTTCGGTGGTTCCACCGCCGATGTCCACGATCATCGAGCCCACGGATTCTGTAACGGGCAGCCCGGCACCAATGGCGGCCGCCATTGGCTCTTCGACAAGGCCGGCCTCCCTCGCGCCGGCACTGACGGTTGCGTCTCGAACAGCACGTTTCTCCACTTCGGTCACGCCGGAAGGGATGCCGATAACAACGCGTGGGCGGGCGGTACCGAAGGCCCGGTTGCCGTGAACCTTGCCGATGAAGGCATGGATCATTTCTTCCGTCATCTTAAAATCGGAGATGACGCCGTCCTGCAATGGGCGTACTGCAACGATGTGTGAGGGTGTGCGGCCGACCATCTCCTTGGCCTCCTGCCCGATTGCTTTGACCGAATTGCGGCGTTTCGACGATTTGTCGATAGCAACCACCGACGGTTCGTCAATGATGACCCCACGGCCTTTCACGTGAACCAGGGTATTTGCCGTTCCCAGGTCTATGCCGATATCGAGTGAAAAAAGCCCCAACAGCCAGTCTAGTGGGTTTGCCACTCCGTGGAAATCTCCATTTCTTGCAGGGACAGATCAGCGGCGGGCGGCCGGGCAGCCCGCTGCCTTTTTTGAAGTACCGTAACTACTAAGCCTGAAAGGTATCAGGGATGAAGGGTTGGTCAAGGAAGGCGT
>VXOE01000317.1 GCA_009840225.1 Caldilineaceae bacterium SB0662_bin_25
GCGGGGCTGTGCGGGGGACCGGCCCGGGCGGTGTTCCTGTCCCCGCCCCTACACGCCCCCCCCGTGGTGGGGGGGGCGGGGGGGGCGGCCCGGCTCCGCCGCCGGCGCCGCGGCTGAAACGATCGAAGCTGACGTGGCGGCCTGCAGGGCCGTTGGTGACGGCGAAGTGTGCCATGTAGATCTGCTGCGCGGCGAAGTCGGACGGCCGGCTGGATTCACCCGGCGCCAGTGCGCTGCGGAAAAAGGTGAGCTGGAAGCCGTATTCGCCGCCGTCCTCGCCGGTCAGATTGCCGGTGTAGTACCACCACTCGGTGGCGTAGTCGTTGTGGGGACCGTGGTCGCGTGGAAACCGGAAGTCGAGAGGCTCAAGGGCGCGGGCGAAGCTGTCATCGACAGGACGGCTGAGTACATCGACGACGTCGGCCGAGGCCAGGGAGGGTTGGGCGCGTGCACAGGCGCTGAACAGGAGGAGACAGATGAGGAGAGTTAGTACGCGCGGCACTGCTCCCGGACGATTTGGACGGTTGAAATGCATTCGTAGCGACGGTGGCAAGGATCTGGCCCTTCTGCAGAGGCCTGAGAAACTACATTTGAGCCAGCGCCTGGCCGAAATCTGCAATCAGATCGTCAGTATCCTCGATACCTACGCTCAGGCGCACCAGCTCGTCGGTAATGCCCAATGATCGCCGGTATTCCGGGTCGTTGTCGAAATAGCTGACGATAGCCGGCTGCTCGATGAGGCTCTCGACGCCGCCGAGGCTGGGGCCGATGCGCGGGATGCGGCAGGCATCGATAAAGCGGCTCGTCGTCGGTCCATCGGCTTCGACTTCAAAGCTGATGACCCCGCCGAAACCGGCCATCGTGCGTGTGGCGACCTCATGATCAGGATGGCTGTCGAGACCGGGATACCAGACGCGGCGGATCCTGGGATGGTCTTCGAGGTAGCGAGCGATACGCAGTGCGCTCTCATTGTGCTGGCGCATGCGAAGCCCGAGTGTCTTCAGGCCGCGCAGGATCAGATAGGCGCAGTGGGGATCGACCACCGCGCCCAAAATACCCTGGGACTGGCGCAGCGCGGTGGTGATATCGAAACTTCCGGTTACACAGCCCGCGAGCAGGTCGTTGTGACCGGCCAGATACTTGGTCACACTGTGGACTGCGAGATCGATGCCGTACTCCAGGGGGCGGACGTTACAGGGCGTGGCGAAGGTGGTGTCGATGATGGTGCGCAGACCGTGGCGCTTGGCGATGTCAACGAGACGGGCATAGTCCACGCAGCGCAGAAAGGGGTTGGTAGGCGATTCGGAGAAGATCAACCTGGTCTCGGGCCGGATGGCGGCTTCGATGGCGTCGTAGTCGCCGGGGGCGACGGTGGTACAGGTGATACCGAAGCGGGTGAGAAAGGTGTTGCAGAAACCGCGCGTACGGCGGTAACAGTCTTCGGTCATGACGAAGTGGTCGCCCTGGCTGAGCAGAATGAAAAGCGTTGTCGTGATGGCGGCCATGCCGCTGGAGAGCAGGAGGGCATCTTCGGCGCCGTCGAGCGCGGCCAGTTTTGCCTCAGCCGCGCGCACGGTCGGGTTCCCGTAGCGTCCGTACTCCTCCCTTTCCGGTACATCCCAGAACATGTGCTCTTCCATATAGCTGATCAGACTGGCCGTATCCTCGAAGGTGTAGGTGCTGGTCTGAACGATGGGCACGGTCACGCTGTCGTGGGAAATATAGCGCTTCTCCCCTGCGTGGACGGCCTGTGTCTGGCCGGACAGGCTGGGGGTTTCCCTCTCGGGGCTCTGGCCGTTTGGGGCGTTCAGGGGTGACGCGCCGTCGGAGCGAGGTTCCGTGCCGGTGTTCTGGGATATGGTCGTACCGGATGTAGTCATGTTGTCTCCTTTGCAACGCATTTCGATATTTCGAAAACGTTGTCACCGCCAAAATGGTCGGTCTGGGAATCAAAAAGCCCTCTTCCTGTGGATACACGGAAGAGGGCTGGGGTCTAGCTGTCCAGAGCATCTCATCTGCCGGTGCATCCACACCGCCGGAATTGGCACCTGTCACGCTGCGGGATTTCTCCGTAGCAACGCCGGTTGCCGAGGCTTCACAGGGCCGGCCCCTCCACCTCTCTTGATAAGAGTTTTGACAGGATTTCAGCGCATCGACATGGAGATTGACCGATTGCGGGCATCCTTGCCAAAAGGCTCGATTCAGTTGTTGGCGTCCATAGTAATCCAGGAATCGGCCCTGTGTCAAGTCCGACGACCGTTTGGGATGCGCGCCCGACTTGGGGTGGAGGCAGTCTGGCGTGGGATTCATGCCAGCGGGGGCGGAGCATGTTTGCGGGCTTTGAGAAAGTCACAGGGCAGGCACAAGGCCTGCCCTTGCAGGAGCGGCTGAGGGGAAAGGGAAGGCGGCGGGGGTAGGGTGCGGAGGCTGGGGCAAGGCCTGGTCCTGCGGTGATTTGATGGGTAGGGCGGGACGTGGGTTGGCGAAGCTCCTTCGATAAGGCACCTGTTACGAACATCGACACCCGGTCGGGTAGGCAGTAGGG
>VXOE01000368.1 GCA_009840225.1 Caldilineaceae bacterium SB0662_bin_25
GTAGTGCGGGGGCGACCCCGTGTGAGAGTAGACCGCTGCCAACCTCCTCTTTCTTATATACCGGTAGATCGGAGACTCCCTTAACGGGAGTTTTTCGTTTTCTCAGGGACGCGCCCAGGTGGAACTGCGGGAGTGTGGATGTCTCGCTTGATTGAGACAGTTCGGTAACAGCATTCCTCATCTGCTACCGAAAGCCGGCAGCAGGTGGTATGTTTCGGTTTCAGGAAAGATGCCTTATAAAGAGGTGAAGAGGCGGCAATGCCAGTTCAACGGTCTGCTGAGGAGGTGGGCCGCCTCGGCGACGAGATATACGGACGCAGGTCGAAGCGAACTGCCAGGGAAAGATAGTCGCTATTGACATCGGTAGCGGCGTCCACGCCATTGGAGACACAGTCCTGATCGCCTCGGAGCGGCTGAGCGGGCAAAGTCCGGGCGCCGATGTCTGGAGTGTCAGGGTCGGATTCCGGACACTACGCGACTTCGGGATCTTTTTCCTCCGACCAGATTCGTGCATCGACCTCTACCCTTGCTCATCCTCAAACAGCCAGCATCTTGCCATTTGACCTTCGGACGTTTCAAAGGCTGGCGGGCTTGCCTGTGCGCACGGTTCAAAAACCAGGGGGCAGCGCGGGTGGAAACGGCAACCCGCAGGCGGCTCGCGCAGGTCCGGCGGTGCCCCGGGAATGAACTGCGGCAGCGTGTCACCGTGAAGGCGGGGAATACTTGCCAGAAGCCGTTGCGTATAGGGGTGGCTGGGGTGTAGCAACACCTGGTCGGCGCTGCCGATCTCGACGATCTCGCCCGCATAGACCACGGCCAAGTCGTCACACACGTCGCTCGCCAGGGCGATGTCATGCGTGATAAAGATGATGGCCAGGTTCATATCCTGCTTCAGCCGTTTGAGCAGGTTGGTGATCTGGGTCTGAACGCTGGCGTCCAGAGCCGAAGTCGGCTCATCCATGATGACCACGGGCGGCTCCAGGATCAGGGCGGCCGCGATCATGGCGCGCTGCTTCATGCCGCCGCTGAGTTCATGCGGATAGCGGTCATACACATCGGCGGGCAGCCCCACATATGCCAGCAACTCCAGGGCGCGGTCGCTCGCCTCCTGCTTACGTGCGGTTCCGCCCACCATCAGCGGTTCGATGATCTGCTCCCCTACGCGCAGGACAGGGTTAAGGCCGTTCTGCGCGCCTTGGGGAACCAGGGAGAGCTTTTGCCAGCGAATCTCCCGCCGAAAACGGTCGTCCGTCAAGCCGAGAAGTTCCTGCCCGTTCAACCAGACTTCGCCGTCATAGCGGGCCACGTTTGTGGGCAGCATGCGCATGATGGCGAGGGCGAGCGAGGATTTGCCGCTGCCCGATTCACCCACCAGGCCGAGGGCAGAGCCGCCGCGCGCGAGGGAAAAGGAGACGTTGTCCACCGCCCTCACAGCGCCGGCCCGGTCGGCGTAGTGAAAGGTGAGATCGCGGACGTCGAGGAGCGATGTCATGGCGGCGACCGTCTCAGCCGCGGGTTCACCACCGGTTCGATTCCCAACCCAAGCAGCATGAAGGTGAGGGCGGTAATGACGATGCAAAGGCCGGGAGGCACGATCCACCACCAGTAACCGAGATAGATGCCGCCGGTGCGGAAGCCGGCCTCGAGTATCTGACCCCAGGTGGGGATGGAGGGATCGCCGAGGCCGAGAAAGCTGAGGCCCGCTTCGGACAGAATCGCGGCGGGGGCGCCGAAGATGAGTTGGGCAAAGACGTAAGGAGTGATCTGGGGCAGGATGTGGCGGAACATCACCCGGCGCCGCGACGCGCCCAGACTCTGAATGGCTTCGACCAACTGGTTGGTGCGCACGTGGAGGACCATGCTGCGAATCTGGATGGTCAGGCCCGGCCAACCGAAGATGACGAGGATGAAGATGATCATCCACAGGCTGGGGCCGACGATGAAAAGCATGAAGATGAGGAGCGGCAACACCGGCACGTTGGCTACAATATCGGAGATACGCTGGATCGTGATGTCGGCCCGTCCGCCCAGGTAACCGCTGGCAATGCCCAGCGACGTGCCGATCGCGGTGGACATCAGGGCCGAGATTATGCCGATGAAGAGCGCGACGGGCACCGCGAACAGCAGGCCCCGGGCCAGATCTCTGCCCAGGCTGTCGGTACCCATCAGGCCGAATACTGCGCCGCCCACGACGAAGCGTACTCTCCCCACGCTGTCGCCCTCCTCCCGCATTGCAGCCTGGACGATGATCTCATAGTCGCCGGTCAGGGGCACGAAAGCTTCCTCAGAGTCGCCGGAGGGGAAGCCAAAGAGGAAACGATCTACGCGTCCGCCGATCTGCGCGCCGTCCAGCCGCAGATCAAACTCGTCGGCAAGGAAATTCTGCACCGCAGTCACGGTTGCTTCGTCGGTGCTCAGCTGCACCCGCAACGGCGTTTGGCCATAACGCAGGAACGGTCCACTCTCACCTTCACGGGGGCCGCGTACCGTATGGCGGTAGATGCGTAGCTGTTTGCCGTCCGGCCGTTTAAGTGAGATCAACACCAGTGGCGGCCTCTCTTCGTATCTGACGTCGGCGAGGGTGACGGCCAAAAAGGTCGGCGGGTGGGAAGAGGTGTAGGTCAGGGGGAAACGCCAGCTATGGACCGGCCCGCTGCGGGCCATCTGTTCGGTATGCGGCTCCCTGCCTTCGAAGATACGGTGGGGAGGCCGGGTCTCCCGGCGAAAAGAGTTGGTCCAGACCGGCGGCACCGCTTTAGGGTTATCCACCCAGACGATGGGGTTACTCCACTGGCTCTCGCCGAAATCCAGTGGAAATACGAGCAACACATAGAGGGCCACCACGATCAGCAGGCCCAACAGGCTGACGCCGCCGAAACCCGGCCCGCTGCGCAAGACCTCACGCAAGGCGTTGGCCCTGTTCACGGCGTTTCCCTCCTCGCGCCGGTCTTCGTTTGGGACCTGGAGGACGGTCCGGCCGCAAAGCTGCTGATCGGCATCAGTCTGTGTACCTCACACGAGGATCGAGAAAGACGTAGAGCACTTCCAGCACGATGCGGATCATGACATACATCAGAGTGAAGATGAAGGTGAGGGCAACGATGACGTTCTCATCGGGCGTGCCGGCGAGGGCATCGTAGTAGAGCCGGCCCATGCCCTGCCAGTTAAAGACGGTTTCCACCAGAATCGAGCCTGACAGCGAGCCAGCCAGGCCGAACAGGAGGCCGGTGACGATCGGCGGGGCGGCCACGCGCAGAATGTGGCGGAGGCGAACCCGGCTCTCGGGCAGACCCTTGGCGCGGGCGATCTTAACGTGGTCTTCCTGGGCGATATTGAGTGTGATGGTGCGAATCGAGTAGATCGACGGCCCAAAGCTGACAAGAACCAGGGTAATCACCGGCAGCAGAGCATGTGAGACAAGGTCGAAGAAGCGAGGCAGGGGCTCTGTAGGCGGCGGTGTGCTGTACATACCGCCGGAAGGAAGGATTCGCAGCTGGATGGAGAGAATCAGTATAAACAGGATGCCGATCCACCAGGTGGGAATGGCATAGGATACAGCCGCAAAGCCGGAGACAAAGCGATCCAGCCAGGAACCCTGGCGGGTGGCAAGATAGGAGCCGCCGACGATGCCGATGATGGCGGTGATGATAAACGATGTGGTGAGCAGGAGCATGGAGTTGGGCACGCGCTCGGTCACGATATCGAAGACGCGATTGCTGCCATCGAAGCTGCGCAGCGAGCGGGCTTCGCCCAGATCGAGGGTCAACACCCGCAACGCAGTGCTCGGGAGGCGATAGTACCAGGGCGTGCGCAACCCATAGAAGATCTCCAACTCCTCGCGGCGCTTCTCCAGCACCTTTTCCATCTCGTCGGGGTCACGGATGGTCTCGGCCAGTGCAGTTCGCTCGGCGCGCAGCTGCTCTCCTATCGTTGCAGCAAGAATGCGGTCGGAAAAGCCGGTCAGGCCCAGCGTCAACACCAGCATGAGCAAGACGACGAAAAAGACCCCGACCATAGTGAGGGAACGAACGAGGAGGGGACGAAAAAGTGACATTACAGCAGTGGTCAGTGGCTAGTGATCAGTGGTCAGAAGTCAGGGGAGCGTGTGAAGTTGCCATTCACTATACACTGTCCACGATTCACTAGCCACTGCTGTTAACGTCTGCGGCGCATGAGAAGGATGCCGCCAAAGATGATAATAGCGACCACGGCGCCGACAACTACGTTCACAGGCAGACCGGCGGCGGGTTCGGTTTCAGCTCCTGCAGATTCGGCCTCTGCAGACTCAGACGCAGTGCTCTCCGATTCGGCTTCCGTATCCGATTCTGAGGCGGTCTCTGTATCGGATTCCGTATCGGTCTCTGCTGTGTCGGTCTCTGCTTCGGTTTCAGCTGCGGTTTCCGATTCGCTCTCTTCCTCGTCAGCTGCGGCCTCGGAAGACGCCTCATCCGAGTCGGAAGATGAAGCTTCCTCTGTTTCGGAGGACTCTGATTCCTCCGCTGCCGGCTCCTCTTCGATGATGGCGATATCCGCTTCCAGCTCGATGCGCCGCTCCGCCATGCGGGCCAGCTCATCACTGTAGGCAACCAGCACCAGTTCGTAGATCCCCAGGTCCAGCTCGTCCGTGGTCTCGGCAGTCATTCTGATCGCAAACCAGTTGGGGTCCAGGGTATCCGCGTCGCCCTGCTGGATGATCTCCCCGGTGGCGGTGTCGATCAGCAGATAGCGCAGGGACAGATTGCCAGGCCCATCCAGCGTCAAGGTAACTTCATAGTCGGCGCCCAACTCGATCGGCGGCGCCTCGATTTCAGTATATTCGATCAGATCCGGCAGCCCGCGGTAGAGATCGCTGGCCGTGAAGGGGTAGTTCTCGTCACGGAAGGCGGCCAACTCGGCGAATTGGGCCGGTGGATCATAACGCTCCAACGTGAAGGGACCGTTGCTGATAACCATGTGCCCTTTCTCGTCAAACCAGTCGAGCACAGCCGTGTAACGTTCCACGCCCTCTTCGCTGCTGGTGAGGACTATTTCACCGTCGGCAGTGGGCAGGGTGAACACATCCGTGGGGATGGTCTCTGCCCGGCGCAGGTCCAGCATGGCCTTGCGTACGAGGCGGGCATCCCGGTCCAGCACAAGGCTGATCCATGGCACATTGTAGCGGGCGGCAGCCGTGTCGCTAAACGCAGCCCGCCGCTGGCCGAATACCAGCTCATCCATCGCATACAGCATCTCCCAGGGAGTACTCAACCCGGAGGGGACACCGTAGGACGCGATGTAGTTCTGTTCAAAATGCCAGAAGTCCACATAGGCTTCGATGCGATTTTCGTCCAGCACGCGGTAGCCCTTGATCGTCTCGAGGAAGGGGCGCGCGGTTGTGGCGATGACCGTTTCAATCTTGGCTTTATCGGGATTGTAGGACAGGTCGAAGCCCTGATAGATAGAATAGAGCACATCGGCCATGCTGATCGGCTGGCCATGATGCCACGGGGCCTGGAAGAATTTGCTGTAGTCGTAGACGACCTTGCTGGTGGCGGTTACCTCTTCTCCCACGTTCGACCACCGGCCGCGTTGCGCGTTCCACATGATGGCGTCTGCCGGTACATCCATCGTGCCGTCCGGTCCGGCCGTCTCAACCTCATAGTCGATACGGAAGGGCGCCGGGATCCCGGTGAACGGGTCATTCCAAATGGCCGGATCCTGCAGATGCCGCCAGATATCGCTGCTGTAGACATCGCCGAATCCACCGACCGGGTTCCAGGTCGTGCGTTCGGTCCACACCCACAGGTGGCCCACTGTCAGTTCGTCGCTGCCCGCCTTATAGGCCGAACGCAGGCTCCACAGCCCGCGCGGCCCCGCGGCCAAGTCCTGGGTTATGCCCTCGATGCCGGCCTGCACTGGGAAAGCGTTCATGACGGTGGCGATCCAGATACGGACCGACTCGTCGAGGCCGATGCGGGTCATTTCGCGATACATGTCGTCGCGCTCGGCCTGGTCGGCGAATTCACCCTTAAAAAGGCGCTCGCCCAGATCGTCCAGCTCTTCATTTTCGTAGTGCCAGAAGCCGACCTCTTTCCAGCCGGGCATATTCCCCAGCCAGGGAGCATAAAAGGAGTTGATGCCGCCGAAATCATAGCGGTTGGGCGAACCGCGGCCCCAACCTTCGGTGTACAGATGCCATTCGAATTGGGCCGGGTCGGTGGCATAGACGGTCTGGATGGCGGGGGCGAAGGTCTGGCGATTGGACGCTACCGCGAACCCGGCGTCCTGCAGGGCCGATCGAATCAGATCGCCCACGTCGCGCCGCTCGTCCTCCACGCGCATGATGAATTTCAGGCGGACCGGCTGCTCGTTGAAATGCCACACATCGTCAACCAACTCTGCGCCGGCCTCGGTCATGGCATCGGCGATCAGCTGGCGTCCATATTCGGGATCGTAGTCCAAATCCGCCTGCTGGATCACATCGAAAACGGTCAGATAATCGTAATCGGTGGAGGCCACGTTGGTGTACATCGGCGCTGCCTGGCCCTGGTAGATCTCCCGGGTTACAAATTCCCGGTCGATCAGGCGTTGCATCGCCTGCCGCACTTCCTTGATCGAAAAGGGGTTCAATCTCCCTTCAGGCGCCGGCGCCGGATTGAGAATCAGCGAAATAGTACTGGCTGGGGCCTCATAGAGTTGGATGCCCTCGCTGTCGCGCAGCTCGCGGGCCGCGGCGATTTTCAGATTGAAGTAGTAGAGGTCCATCTCGCCGGCTTCCAAATCGAGCGGTGCGCGGTCCACGTTGAACGCTTTGAAATAGAGCCGCTCAACCGCCGGTCCGGGTTCCTCATGCGGGGGACTGTATTGGGCCAGGGCCGAGGAGGAGAGACCGATTATGATCGCCAGGCTGATCGGAAGCACCTTGAGCAGCCATGCGGGAATTTTGGTCGATCTGGTCGTATTCATATTACAAATCCTTTCGCCTACACCCGCGGCCAGCGGCCGCCCGGTTCCCTCCTGCCACCGACCTCTTTGGGGCGTTTGGCAACCGGTACAGCCGCGACCTGTTTGCCACTGACGGCTCATCCAGTTCGCCTACGGAACGAAACCCACAGCAGGCCGAGCGCAATGCCGATACCGACGCCGCCGACCACCGGCCAGGTCGCGCTCCCGCCGGGTACGGCCGATGTGGCGAATGCCGTCGTTGCCGGTACACTCTCCACCGCGACCTGGTGCGAAGCAGGCGACAGACCGGCTTGCGATGCCGTTCCGTTTAACTGTTCCAACTTCTCATCCAGGGCATCCAGCTTCTTTTCCAGGTCCTGGACATTATCAAAGCCGAACTCCATATAGAATGAAGTGGAGGCGAAGTTACCCGATTCGTCGACCAACGTCACCCTGTGGGCGCCTTCACCGGAAATGGGAACGAAAATCTGCTGTGTATAACGCCCGAGCTTGTCGGTGCGGCCGGATGCGGCGTTGGCGCCCCCGACAAGCAGGAAGATATCCATATCCGATTGGAAACCGTGCCCTTGGACGGTGATGGTCTCGCCGGCAGCTCCGGTGTCGGGGCTGATGAATATTTCGGGGCGGGCGATGGCGCGCTGGCGGCTGAAACCGATCTTCTGATTAATGGGGCCAAACTCGCCAAGCCGGGTATCGGCCCACACCAAGTAGGCGTCATTCTCGCTGGCGGCGATAGCGAAGTAGTCGCCCAGGAAGAGCCCGTTGGGAAAGCCTTTGTTGGGATTGGAGGGGAAGTCAGTCACGCGCGTGTCGCCCACTTTGAGGTCGAGCTCTTCCAGTTCAAACCCCCAGGTCTGGCCCTGATCTTCGGAACGGGTATAGTAGATATGGTAGCGGGTCCGGACGGGGTCGTCGCGCATATCACCCCACATGAGATGGATGACGCCATCCGGCCCGACGTCCATGGCCGGGAAGAACTGAACGGCGTCGGTCTCGTCGGTGTTGATGCGTACGGGCCGCGACCAGCGGTCCCCGCCGTTGAGTGAGCGGATAAAGTATACGTCGCCCTCATCGAGCGGATTTTCCGCCGGCAGCGCGACATAGGTTACATAGAGTTCATCTTCAGGCCCTACCGATACCTTGGGGAAGGCGGACGCCCAGTAGCGGAAGTAGGCGTTACGGGGTCGAAACCCCGGCTCAAGGAACCGGGCGATACGCTTGGGCTCGCCGAAGGTTTCGCCGCCATCATCAGATTTGGACATATAGAATTCAGCGAGGCCCTTCATGCTCTCGTCGTCAGTGCTGTCGATCCAGGTTACATAGAGAGTACCCTTGGAATCGACGACGGGAAAGGGCCCCTGCACGACTCGCTTGGTGCCTATGGCGTTCGACTGGCCTTCAGTGTCGTCGATCTCGCCATAGGTGCGCTTTACGGTCGGGCCGACCGGGACAGGATCGGACCAGGTCAGACCCTGGTCGAGGGAGTAGGCCAGCATCGGCGTGGTCTGTACTTCGGGTGCGCCCAGAGTTGGGAGTTCACCGATGTAGAGGATGTCGTAGATGGTATTGAATTCGACAAAAGTGACGTAGACGACCGTCTGGTCTTCGATCGTGGGATGGGGGCCGGTGGTCATCCACGGTTTGTCGAGGAAGCTCATGCTCACTGTGCCGCGAATGCGGCCGGTGGGGTCAAGGACGGCATCGCTTTCAACATCGCTGCGGGCGCTGTCAACCGGCTCTTCCCAGACGAAGCCACCGTCTTTCGATGCCGAGACTGCGATCGAGGAGACGAGGGCGAAGCCGGTGGCGTTGCCGACAGAATATTCTTTGATGCCGATAGATATCGAGGCCATGTAGACATTGCCGTCGCTATCAAACTCCACCACCGGGTCACCGCCGGAGATGCGGTCTTTGCGCAGGTATTTGATCTGCTGCGGCCCCTCCCAATTCACCCCTCCGTCAATGCTGACGTAGGCCGAATTGTTAGGAAAGTTGTAATCGATCACACCCAAGACGAGGTGATCGGGATCATGCGGATTAACGGCGATGTCCGGCTCTGTCTGCAAAGGGCTGTTACTGAAGTCGCGGGTCACCAGCAAGTCGCGGCTGAACGCGGGGGCTGGATCACGGTAGGGAACGAGGATGCCGGGCCCTACCGATTGCAGCAGCGGCGAGTCACCTTCGCCGCCGGGCAGACTGGACAGATTCTGGCGATCGAGCGTGTTCCATCCCGGCCGGTCGAGGAAGATCCGATTGTCCACACCCTGGGCTATGAGCCATGCAGGACCGGAGAGCACATCCTGGATCGGATTCATAGCATCCTGAATATCGGCCGGATTCTTGCTGATCTTGCCGCGCGTCGGCAGTTGGGGCACCGGCATCTGGGCCGCTGCCGGCAGCGGCATAGCCAGTAGGAGGACGATCAATAGAAGTAGGGGGACTCGAAGGCCCAGGCGGAGGCGGTTGCCGGATCGTCTGAACTTGGGCAGTCTATCCATGGGTTACAGATCTCCTTATTATTACGTTAAACGCCAGCGACTCAGCCGCCGGCGATCCTTTCTCCGGAACACCTTTCCGCCGTTGTCGGCACCACCTTTGGACACGTTGCGGAGGCGGTACAGGTGGACGAAGGTTTGGCCGTTTTGGTAACGGTCAGCCTGAATTTGGATTTCAACGGTAGGGCATCAAATGATATTATAATAGCAAAATTGCGTTCTCAGTTTTGGTAAGCCTCACTCCCTTCATGCAGGAAACAGGCTACAAAGTGATTCGGCCCGACTTCACGAAGTCGCGGCGTCGTCAGTTCACACCGGCCGGCCATGAAGGAAGCACAGCGGGGATGAAAGGAACATCCGCTTGGCGCATTGACGGGACTGGGCGGCTCGCCCGGCAGGCTGGGCCGTTGGTGCAACCGGTTGGCCGGATCCGGCTCAGGCACGGCCGCGATGAGAGCCTGGGTATACGGGTGCATGGGATTGCGCACCACGTCTGCCGCCTCTCCCATCTCGACGACGCAGCCCAGATACATCACGACAATTCGCTGGGCAAAATGGCGGGCCGTGGCGATGTCGTGGGTGATGTACAGAAAGGCGATGTTGAACTGCTCCTGCAACTCGCGCAGCAGTGCCAGTAACTCTGCCCGGCTGGACGCGTCAACCATGGATACCGGCTCGTCGGCCACGATGAACTGCGGCTGCAGGACGAGTGCGCGTGCAATGCTCAGCCGCTGTCGTTGACCACCGGACAGCAGGTCGGGGTACTTGCCTGCGATCTCGTGCGCCGGGCGCAGACGCACATCGTGCAGGGCTTGAAACACTCGCTCTCGCCGCTCGCTGTCGCTGCCGATACCGTGGATCACCAGGGGTTCGGCTACGCTCTCGTAAGCCGTCATAAAGGGATTGATGCTGGCGAACGGATCCTGGAAGATGGCGGAAGCCCGGCGGCGGAACACTTTTTGTTCCTTCTGTGATAAGGCGGTTACTACTGTATTGTCAAAGCGGACATGGCCATCCGTAACCCTGACCAGGCCCAACGCCGCCCGTCCCAAGGTGGTCTTGCCGCTGCCGGACTCACCGACGACTGCGACGACCTCGCCTGCCCCGATGTCCAGTGTCACGCCGTCTACAGCATGGACCGACTCGCTGCCAAAGAGACCTTTGCGAACACTGAAATGTACTTTGACATCGTGGAGTTGAACCAGCGGCTGGGACGAAGGCCTTTGGGGACGGTTTTCCATTGCCATATTCAACAGAAATATTCGCCATAATGCGACATGTCCTTGAGTATACTCATCCGCTGTCAAGTGCGCAAAGATACGGGCAGCATCCGGCCTGCAAGCCGCCTTGCCCTGTCGAAAGTCGATGAGTGAGTGAAGAGGAGTAGGGAGCGAGAACAGGTTCTCATTGCTCACGTTTTCGTATCCCCTCCTCAGATGGGAGGATCCCCGATGAATGACCATGATCGAATGCCGCGATACACTGTGGTTCTCTTGTTGTTGGCCGTGCTTGCTCTCATCGTGGCAGCCTGCCAACCGCCGCCCAGTCGACCCAGGGCGGCGACGCGAACAGCTCCCGCGGCTTCGACGCCCACACATACGCCGACACCTATCGTCATTCCCACGCAATCGCCGGGGCCGACACCTACTGCCACGCCCGAGCCGCTGGCCGAACCTGATCGAAACCTAGCGGAATCACTGAGCGCCAAGGGGAAGTCGTTGTTTGGCACCAGCGACCTGACCGGCGCCGAAGCGGCCTATATCGATGCGATTGCCGCCGACCCCAGTTATCTGCCCGCGCATCTGGGCCTGACCGATGTCTACCTCTACCAGTCGCAGTACTGGCAGCAGGCGCTGCAATCGGCCGAGAACGCAAAGGCGCTGGCGCCGGAGGACAGCACCGCCATCGCATACATGGCGTGGGCAAAGCAGGGGGCCCACCATTTTGACGAGGCAAAGGAGCTGGGACTGCGAGCGGTGGAGTTGGACGACGAAAACCCGACCGCGCACACGGCTCTGGCCGACATCCTTGTCAGCATGTATGAGGTCGACAGGGCCCATGAACACGCTCAGACCGCGGTGCGTCTGGATCCGGATTCGGCGGCGGGATGGGCGACGCTGGGATCGATCGCGTTCCAGATGCACGATTGGGACCGGGCGGGAGAGGCCTACGAACGGGCACTGGAACTGGAGCCTGATTTCTTTGCGTGGCATATCATCAACGCCCGCCATGAGTTTAATGTGTACGGCGATATCTATGCGGCGCGTTCGATTGCGAAACGCGCGATCGAGCTAGTTGCGGGTCATGCTTCGACTCTCTTCTTTGAGGCTGACATGGCGGCGGAGGAAGGCGACTGGGAGACGAGTGAGGCGAAGTGTATGCAGACGATCGCGCTGGACCAGCCGCATACGCCGTTCCCGGATGCGTACAGCTGCATGGCGCTGATGTTGCTGCAGCAGGAACGGAATGCGGAGACGGCAGCGTATCAGGCGCTGGCGGAAGAGCGGGCTACGGTGCACCGGCGGGATGTGACCCTGATCCGAATGCGGCTGCTCAATGATCAGGATCTGTGCTCTGAGTCACGAGCGCTGGCCGAGGACTGGCTGGAAGCGCGGCCCTACAGCATTTCGGCGATGCGGATGGTGGGCGTGAGCTATCTTTGTGAGAGAGATTTCACAACGGCGGCCACCTATTTCCGAAAAACGCTGGACGCGCTGCCGCAATCGGTGAGCGATGCGCGGCTGCTGGCGATCGCCTATGCCCGCGACGGAAAGGCGCTGGAAGCGCGGAGCGCATTGAATGAGGTCCGCGCCATCTCGATCGATGATCCACTCTATTACCAGGCCTTGTATGAGACACATCTGATGCTGGGCGAGGTGGAAGAGGCGGTGGTCGCGGCCCAGCGGTGGGACGTGCTGCGGCCGGAGAGCCTGGATGCGCGCGAAAGTCTGGCCTTTGTGCAGCTGTACGAGGGCAATGTAGAGGCGGCGCAGAGTATTGCCCTGGACGCGTTGGAACGCGGTGCGCGCACGTCGACGGTGCTGGCAGTGCTGGGTGAGACCTACACGCGCATGGGTGAATTCGATAAAGCGCAGCCGCTGTTGGAAGAGGCGATTGAACTGAACAGCGACCACATCGTGGCGCGTCAGGCGCTGGCGCTGCTGTTCCTTGCGCAGGTGCGGTGCCAGGAGGCGGAACCACACCTGAACTGGCTGATCGGCGAGGCCGATGATGAGGAAGAGAAGGAAGACCTGGCGGGCGTGCTGGAGCGTTGCCGGGATAGAGCGGCGCAGCCTACGCCGGACCCATCGATGCAGCTTGAAAACGATGAGGCCATTTCCACTGCGGTGGCGATCCTGCAGGAGGCGGACGTAGAGATCCGCTATCTGGACGTGGAGGAGAATGAGGAGGGGCAGCGGACGCTGGTCGTGGCCTATGCCGTCGACTTGGCGGTTGACGGGGAGGAGTACGCCGACCTGGAGCGCCAACTAATCTTCGAGCTGTCCCGCATCCTGCCCCGCATGACCTCCCAACCGGACGGCCTTGTGGTCGTCGCCGGCACCTTCAACAGAACAACTTCCGCGACCCTGGTGGCGACGAGGGCGGCTGAGGTGTGGCTCCAAGGACAGTTGACCGATGAGGAATTTGAAAACACCTGGCGACGCCAGGTGGTAGAAGCCTCTGATGAGTAGTTTCAATGGCTGGTTGCCGGCGGCTACGGCCGCGGGCAACTAGCCATCAATCACTCCCTCAAAGCAGTTACTGACTACCCCAGTTATTGACCACCGCTACTACTGCCCACTGCAATCCAGGCCGAGGGCTACAACCTTGTCGGCCAGTTTGGCATGCTCCTCGGCGTTGAGGGGCTCGCCGGGCGGGCGCGGGTCGCCGCAGTCGATGCCGAGGCGTTGACCGAGTACGGCTTTGATGGCGCCGTGGAACTTGAAGGGCACGCTGAGCGCTTCGGCGGCGGAGGATGCCTTCTCCTGGGCTTTGCTGGCTGCCGGGATGTCGCCGGCCTCGTAGGCGCGCCAGATGGCAACCCAGAGTTCGGGGGCCATGTTGGGCGGGCCGTCGACGCAGCCGGTGGCGCCAATCAGAAGGGCAGGCAGGAAGAGGCGAGAGTTCCCGATCAGGCAGGAGAGTCCCATTTCGGCGAAGGTCTTGACGTAGGGGATATAGGGCGCGGAATGTTTGAGCCCGGCCAGTTGGGGGACGCGCTCCTGGATCTTGGCCATGAGATCCGGCGTGATTTCGACTCCGGTGGCGCTGGGGAGATTATAGACGAAGAAAGGAAGATCGGCGGCAGCCGCGACGATGCGATAGTGTTCCACGATGCCCCTGTCGCTCTGGCCATAGAAAAAGGGCGGGACACAGCAGATGGCTTCGCAGCCGGCCTTGGCCGCGTGTTCGGCGAGGCGGGCAGAGCGGGCGGTGGTGGGGGCGCCGACATGCATGATGTTGGCAATGCGCCCCTGATTTTGGTCGGAGGCAATCTCGGCGATGCGACAATTTTCGGCGTCGTCCAGGAGGACGCTTTCCCCCGTGCCGCCGGCCACCCAGAAACCGTGTACGCCGGCCTGGATGTTGAACTCCATTACCTGGCGAAAGGCGTCCTCGTTGAGGCGCCCATCAGCGGACATCGGCGTGATGATGGCCGGGAAAATCCCATTGAAGCTTTTCATGTGACACTCTCTTGTGGCTGTGACGGCGTCTTGGAGCCGTCATTATCTCACGGATAGGTGCCGGTGTCGATAACGCAGAAATGAGCCGAGGGTGATCGGCGACGGGGCGGATGGTGGTTCTGCGGCGGGGAAAACGTTGACCTGCTGGCGCTTATGGCTTCTCCTTCAGCCGCACGTCCCGCAGCCGGTCGGCGTCAATCTCTACCTGGGCCAGCCCACTCACGTCCAGGTAACCGTCGCAAAGCATGAGCGGCCGGGTCAGCAGATCTTCCTGCAGCTTGAGGAAAAAGCTCAACTCGCACGGCAGGTCGATCCCGGGCCTGGCGGCAAAGAGCGCAGCCAGTACCGTCCCCCAGCCGGTGCTGGCCTGGGAACCGACCATCACCGCCTTACCGCCAACCAGGGCCTGGTTCAGCATCTGCGCCGATTCGGTGAACCCCGTGCGCGCCGTCTTGATGTTGAGAATATGAAAGGTGTCCATGCTCAGCTCCCGGCGCAGGTCGCGGGCGCTGAACACGCTGTCGTCGGCGATGAGTTGGGGGAGGGCAGAGTCGCCGGCGCGCGCGCAGGCCTTGCGCATCGCGGCGCGGGCCAGAATCAACTCCACCGGCAGCGGTTCCTCGCAGTAAAGGACGTTGAACTCGGCCATCTTTTCCAGGCGCTGGCGCACGTTCTGCGGCTGAAAGCACTCATTGGCGTCAACATACAGATCGACCTGCTCCCCGAACTGCTCCTGCAGGAGGCGCAGTCGTTGTAGATCCGTGCTCCAATCCTGGCCGACTTTTACCTTCAACACGCGCACGCCCTGCGCCACGATCCGCTCGGCCTCAGCGAGGCTGTCATCGATTTCGCCCAGACCCAGAATATAGCTCACCCGCACCTGAGCGCTGCTGGCGCCCAGGTGGTCGTAGAGAGTGCGGTTGCGGCTGTTGGCGAGGGCATGGTGGAGGGCCATATCGAGGGCGCCGCGGGCGGTCTGGTTGTTCTTGACCGTCTGCAGGCGTGCGTAGAGCTTCGACAGTGTGGAGTCGTCGAGCATCTCGCCCTCAAGGCGGGGCGCCAGCTCCTGGCGAACAACGCTGCAGATGCTGGATACGGTCTCCCCGTAGATCGTGGGCCGCGGCGGCGCTTCGCCCCAGCCAACGGCGCCGTCACTCAGCCGCACCTGGATCAGGACGTGACGGGCCTCCTGCATTTCGCTGGCCGCGCCCCAGCGCAGCGGTTCCCGCAGCGGAAGGCGGAATGGGATCGGTTCGATGGCTTCGATGGTGGTAGGCATGGAAAGTCCGGCGGTCAGCTGGCCGCGAGCCGCTCCAGTTTGGCGGCCACCTCGGCGGGGGTGTGGGTGGTGGTATCGACGACGACGATGCGTTCGGGGGCGGCGGCGCGTAGGATTTCAACGGCGGCGTGTGGATCGTAGTTGCGGCGCTCAGCCGCGACGATGGCGACCTTGGCCGCGAGTTCGGCGCCGTCCACTTCGCCCCGGCTTACCAGCGCAGACAGGTGGTCCTGCTCCTCGCGTGTAAAGAGGTCGCGCCCCTCGGCCATCTCCTCCCAGTAGAAACGGCCGGCGGTATCTCCGCCCACCTGATCGAAGGCATCCTGGCGCTGCACCAGCCTCTCCACCCGCACTACATCCGGCGCGTTAAGGACGGCAAAGCGGGCCAGCGGGAGGCTCTGCGCGGCAAAGGTGACTTCGTCCGCGCCCCGCAATCCGTCGAAAACGTTCAGGGCGCCGGTGCCGGACGCTGTCGCCTGCATTTGCAGCACCAGCCGGCTGAACGCGTGCGCCAGCCCACCGGGATGCCGCTTGCGGTAGCGCCCCGTGTAGTCGAAGCGCCGCCGCCGGTCCGTCACAGCGGCGGGCGGGTCCCCGTCCCAACCCTGAACCGTGGGGATGACCAGCAGGTCGGCCAGCTTGCGTCTGTTGGGCAGGAGCGAGATCCCGCTGATGCGTGTACGGAGGGCATCGACGGTTGTGCTTTTGCCGACACCGGTCACGCCGACGAGAATCAGCACCGGCATGTCGACGATGGCGACCCAGCCGGCTGGCGGGCGGCCAACGCCGAGACCATCTGCCAGCAGTTCAAATTCAGCGTTCATCCGGGTCTCGCGTTCTGGACATACTTTTGGTCAGTCACTGCGATTCGCGCAGCGGTGGCACATGAAGCAACATTATACGCCGCCTATAAAGCCGCTGGCAACTGATAACCACATTGGACAGTGCCGAATTGCTTTTACAAAACATACAGATCGGCGCCCGATGTCCCTGCTGTGTGCTATAATATGTGTTCAATATTCAACAAAAGGTTCCTCCGGCGATCCGACTTGTCCCCACAGAAGAAATGGTATGATTTCCCGATTGCCTGCGCCGCGTCCACTGGTCATCCGAATAGTGTTGGTGAGCGCGCTGTGGCTGGCTGCTAGTCCGGCGGCGGCTGCGCCCGCGCCCTCTGAATTGCCGGAAGATTTGATACCGATCTACCTCATACAGGGCGACGGACCAAGTACGCCCTTGCCTCAGAAACGCGTCACAACGTTCGGCTTGGTGAGCGGTGTGCAGTCGAACGGATTTTACCTACAGGATCCGACCGGAGACGGCGACCCGCGAAGCAGCGACGGCATCTTTGTCTATACCTCCTCCGCGCCCAGGGTGAATGCGGGCGAATGCATCCTCGTGGGCGGCGCCGAAGCGACCGAATACTATGAAAAGACAGAGCTGACAACGCCCCGTTCGCTTAAGAAGCTATCCATCGATCTGTGCGGCGATGGCTCCTTGCCGACGCCTCTGGCGCCCCTGCCGGCGCCCAACGTCGACCCGGAGTCCTTGCTGGAGCGGTTCGAAGGCATGCTCGTCGCTTTCGAAGAGTTGCAGGGCGTTGTGCAGGGGCCGACCAAGCGGTTCAGCAACGGCAACGTTGAGATCGCGCTCATCGCCGAACGGGCCCTGCCCTTCGTGCGAGGCGGGCGGGTCTTCCAGTCCAATCCTGACGATGCCGCCGGGCTGATCTTCCTGGGCAACGGGCTGGGCGCGGAGCTGCCGGCGGCAGCCTGGGGGGACCTCGTGCGGGTACGCACGGCCGAGCCGGGGACGCCGGTTCGGGCGGTAATCGATTACAGTTTCGGAAAATATCTTCTGTTACTACTGCCAGGACAGGAGATCGAGGTTCTCTCCCGGCATGGTTCGAATGACGAGACGGCCCAGTCTGCCGCGGGCGCCTTCCGGGTCTGCTCTTTCAACGTGTTAGGGCTGGGTCGGGGTCTGGACCAGCTGCGAAACGCGACCGATTACGAGGCTGCGCTGCGCCAGCGTGCGCAGGCCATCGCCAGCGGCCTGCAGAACTGTGAAATCGTCGGTCTGCAGGAGACCGGCAAGCCGGAGGACGCCGAAAACCTGGCCAGAGCTCTGACTGAGATCAGCGGGCTGGACTACAGCGCAGTTGCGTTTGCCGGCCCCGGAACCGCCAGTCGCGATTTCCCGCTGACGAACAGCCTTCTTGTACGCGATGACCGGGTGACGGTTCTCAACGCTGAGAACGTTCAGGCATGCACCCGCTTCAGTTTCAGTGTGCGGTTGGTTCCCGGGCAGTGCCCGGCGCGGCTGCTACCGCTCTTCAGCCGGCCGCCGCTGGTCGCGGATCTGCTCGTGCGCGGCCCCTGGGGAGAGGACTACCCGTTGACGGTGGTGGTCAATCACTGGCGAAGCAAGCGCGGCGATGAAACGGTGAACGTTGTGCACAGGACATTGCAGGCGGAGCACGTGGCCTCGATCGTGCAGGCCCGTCTGGATACAGACCCCTACGCGCACATCGTCGTGCTGGGCGACTTGAATGATTTCGAGATGAGCAGGCCGGTGGAGACCCTGCGATATGGCCCGGAAGACGCCGACGGCGCGCGCGAGCCGGAGCGCGTTTTGCTCTGGCATGCCTTTGACGCGCTGCCACCCCAGGACCGTTACACTTATATCTTCAACGGGGGCAGTCAGACGCTGGATCATCTGCTGCTGACCCCGGGCATGGTGCCCGATTTCGCCGGGATGGATATCGCGCATATCAACGCCGACTTTCCCATTGCGCAGCCCGGCGGCACAGGGGGCATTCCCGGCCTCTCTCCTGAGTACGGCTCCAGCGATCACGACCCCTTGGTGTTGATGGTGCGGCCCGGGGGCGGCGCCTGGATCGCCGGCAACGCGCAGATTCCCAACACGCCGGTTGAACTCGCCGACAGCGGCGGCACAGTGATCGCCCGCACGCAGAGCGATGCCCTCGGCGAGTTCCGCTTTTTCGACCTGCGCCCCGGCGCGTACAGTCTCCATTTTGCGCAGCTGGAGCAGGTCATGCTGCTGCAGCCGGCCGATGTTTCCGATGGATCTTCGATGGCGGTCCTTCAAGTAGAAGTCGAGAAAGGCCGGGCGACCATCGTAGAATTTTCAGCACGCGATCGGCGCGCCGAAGCCGGCGCCGCCAGCGCGCTTTTCAGCATATTATATGGATCTGAATCCGCAGGACACGCAGGCGCTTCGGATCCCTGATGGAAAACTGTAGTGGGCGTACCCGCCTGCAAGCAGTGCGGAGGCTGCCGCCGCCTCCAGTATTCCAGCCCGTTGGCGGCAACCTGGTCACTTGGCCGCGGGCGAACGGTGGAGGTACAGATGGAAAGAGTTTACTTGAATTGGCACGACGTGGAGGAGTTGATCACCAAAGTCGTGATGCAGCTGAATACCCCGTATGATGCGCTCCTCCTGATCACGCGCGGGGGAATCGTGCCGGGCGGTATGATTGCCGAGGCGCTGAAGATGAAGGATGTGCTGACCGCCGCGGTCGTATTTCAGAGCGGACCCGGCGTGCGCGTGGAAATGAGCTGGCCCCGCTTCCAGCAGTTCCCCGCAGATGCGCTCCTGCAAGGCAAAAAGGTCCTGATCGTCGATAACATCTGGGACCGGGGGCGCACGATCGTCACCGTCAAGAGCCGTGTGGAAGGAAGCGGCGCCACCGCCGAAACCGCGGTGCTCCATTGGAAGCAGCGGCAGAATCTCTTCGAGAACGAGAAACCAGACTACTACGCGGAACTGACCGAAGACTGGATCTACTACCCCTGGCAGCGTATCGACGATTCAGACGATCTGGTGTCGCTCCGTCCAACCGCGCCGGAGCTTTCCTGATGTCGGAACTGATACGCCGCCTGCGGGCCGCGCATCCGGATGCGCACTGCGCGTTGAACCACCAGAACCCGTTTCAACTGCTGGTGGCGACGATCCTATCTGCCCAATGCACCGACGAGCGGGTCAACCAGGTGACGCCGGCGCTGTTCGAACGCTACCCGACGCCCGAGGCGATGGCCGCGGCCGACCGCGAAGAGTTGGAGGAGATGATCCGCTCGACCGGCTTCTTTCGCAACAAGGCCAAGAGCCTCCAGGGCGCAAGCGCCCTGATCTGCCAGGAGTTCGGCGGGGAAGTGCCGCGGGAGATGGATGAGCTGATCAGGCTGCCCGGCGTGGCCCGCAAGACCGCTAACGTTGTGCGCGGCGTCTGTTTCGGCCTGGCCGACGGCGTCGTGGTGGACACCCACGTCAAGCGGCTCTCCCAGCGGCTAGGCCTGACCCAGCAGAAGACCCCGGAGAAGATCGAAAAGGACCTGATGGCGCTCATCCCCGCCGAAGACTGGATCGACATCGCCCATCTGTTGATCTTCCACGGGCGGCGGGTGTGCGACGCCCGCAAGCCGGACTGCTCCAACTGTACGCTGGCCGACCTGTGCCCGTCGGCTGAGGTTTAGCGAGCACGCCTCACCTCGCCACCGCTCCCGCTTTCGCTTATGTGGTTGTCAAAAATTTCGGAATGCGTTCAAGATGTTGGCCTCTGTTGACCGAGACGAACGCGCTTTGGGAAGCATGAGCTGCAGTGGAGGAGTTCGACCGCCCGAGTTTGATCCGCCGCAACTCAGTTCTCGCCATTTCCCTCGCGGGGGCTGACGACCAGTATGTAGCCCTCTCTGGCCTCGACCTTGACCTGATCGCCGACTTCGGCCGGCGCGGCTTCGTCGGAGGATACGCCGCGCAGCTTGGCGTTCCATAGCTCGCCGGCGAGCAGGACCTTGCCTCGGCCGTTCTCCGCAAAAGGAACGCGTACGGTCGCCAGCGAGCCGATCACGCCTTCGCTGCCGGTGACCGTGCCCCGCCGCTGGGCCTCCACTACCTTACCGCCCACAAAGAGGGCAAAGGCGCCCATGGCGACGCCCAGCGAGATAATCGTCACCCAGGGCACAGCCAGGCCTGGCGCGTCGAAAAGCAGCGCGCTGCCAAAGATGAACGCGATCGTACCCCCCAATGCGAGCGCGCCGAAGGCTGGCGTAAAGGCTTCGGCCACCAGCAGAATCAGCGCCAGCCCGATCAGGGCCAGCCCGGTAAAATTCGCCTCCAACTGGCCCAGCGAATACAGCCCCAACAGCAGGCTTATCAGGCCGATCATGCCCGGAATGAATGTGCCGGGATTGTAGATTTCGGCGATGAGCCCGATGGAGCCGAGGGTCAGCAGAATCGTGGCGACGGTGGGGTTGCTGATGAAGTTGAGAAACTCCTGCAGCGGCGACAGCGCCTGCGGCATAATCCGGGCATTGGCGGTGCGCAGCGTGCGCTCCTGGCCCTGCACCGTGACGACGAAGCCATCCATCTGATCCAGCAGATCGGCCACGTCGGTCGCGATGAAGTCGATGACGCCCAGTTCCAGCGCACGCGTGTCGGTCGCCGCGGCTGCCTCCTGCACCGCCGAGACAGCCCATTCCACCGCCTCCTCGCCGCGACGCGAGGCCAGGTTCTCGATATCGGCGCTGAGGATGTTTACAACCTTTGCCTCCATCGTCTCGCCAATATCCTCACCCTGGCCGCCGACGGGGCTGGCCGCGCCGATGCTGCTGCCGGGCGCCATCGCCGCTACGTGCCCGGCCAGGGTGATAAAGGTGCCGGCGCTGCCGGCCTGCGCCGCGGCCGGCGCGACATATACCACCACCGGCACAGGCGAGGCCAGCATATCCTGCACGATCTGCTTGGTCACATCGACGCTGCCTCCAGGGGTGTCCAGGCGCAGGATTACCACCTCGGCCCCCTCCAACTGCGCGTCTTCGATCGCCCCGCTGAGATACTGACGCAGCACCGGCGTCACCGCCCCGCGGAAGGTCAAAACCAGAACGACTTGTGAGTCCGTTTGCGAAGAGATCGCCTTCTCCCGGGCAGACGAGTCGGCGCGGCGCGGACCGGGAAGGCTGGCCGCCTGCACACCGTCTATCACGGTCAGAAGCATCCCCAACAGCAGACAGGAGAGGTAGAAGGTGCGATAGAGCGTTGTCAGTACTGTACGGTTTCGCTGATGCGTGTTGTACCTGTCGAGTCTAAACATCTTTAGGTTTCCTGTCTACCGCCCCCGACCGAATACAGAAGCTGCCGGTCACGGGCCGCCGTTGTGCAATCGATTGACGGCGGCCAGCATCTCCACAACCGACTGCCGCCCGGCGTCGCTGACGGCCCCCAACATCTGCGTCAACTCCTCGATGCGCGCCGGCCCCTCGACCGGAAGCACGTCGGTGCCGGTGCGCAGTTCGCCGTCGCTCTCGAAAGTCCGTTTGCGCACGGTCAGGTGGAAGTCGGCAAACGCAGCCAGTTGGGGCAGATGGGTGATGCACAGCACCTGATGGCGCAACGGTTTACTGTTCGGCTCGTCCGCGGCAGCGTCATTGGATGCGGTAACAGGCTGCGGCCCCTGGCCGGTCAGGTTCCAAAGCTTCTCGCCGACGACACCGCCCACACGGCCGCCGATGCCTTGGTCGATCTCATCGAAAATCAGAATCGGGGTCTGATCGGCCTGAGTAAGGGCGCCCTTCAGCGCCAGCATCAGGCGCGCGGTCTCGCCCCCGGAAGCGACCCTGGCCAGCGGTTTGACCGGCTCGCCGGGGTTTGCGCTGATCAGAAATTCAACCTGATCGACGCCTTGGCTGCCGAAGGCGACGCGCCGCCCATCCGGAAGGTATGCGCCATCCTCCTGCTCCTCCGCCTCCACGGCGACGGCGAAACGGGCGCGTTGCATACTCAATTGCTCCAGTTCCGCTTCTACCTGTCGGGCTATCTTCTCGCCGGCCGCGACCCGCGCCTGGCTCAACTCTGCGCCCAGTGCTCCGATCTCGCGCAGAAGCCTCTCTTCCTCCTCCTCCAGCGCGGCCGTCTGCGCCTCCCAGTTGTCGAGCTCTTCCAACTCCGCCTGGGCTGCGGCGGCGAAGGCCAGGATTTCCTCGGTCGTGTCGCCGTACTTGCGTTTGAGATTCTCGATCAGTGCCAGCCGTTCTTCGACCTCGACCAGCCGCTGCGGATTGAACTCCAGCCCGTCGGCGTAGCCCTGCAGATCGCGCGCCAGATCGGACAACTCCTCCAGCAGCCCCTGACCGGTCGCGGCCGCGTCGGCCATGCCATCGTCGATGCGGGCCAGCCTCTCGACGCGGCCGACGGCTTCGCTGAGGACGTCGGTGACCCCTAGCATCCCGCCTTCGCCTTCGTTCAACAGGTTTGCCGCTCCGTTCGCCAGCTGCAAGAGCGTTTCGGCGTTACTCAGCCGTTTGCGCTCCACCTCAAGCTCTCTCTCTTCACCGGCTTCCAGCGCCGCCTCAGAAATCTCCTTTGCCTGAAAGCTTAGCAGGTCGAGCCGTTGCGCGATGGTGCGCGCGTCACTGCGCATCCGTTCCAACTCTCTACGGGCCCACTGCACCTGGTGCGCATTCGCGGCCACCTTGCGGCGCAGCGGCAGCAAGCCGCCGTACCGGTCGAGAATATCCACATGTGTGCGGGGACGGAGCAGATTCAGATGCTCCCCCTGTCCGTGGATGTCGACCAGCAGGGAGGCCAGTTCGCTCAATCGCTTCCGGGAAACCGTCCGCCCGTTGATGCGGCAGAAATTGCGTCCACTACGGCGCACCTCCCGGCTGAGGATCAGCCTCTCCGGCGCGTCGGGATCGTCCAACCCTTCGGCTTCCAACAGACTGGGAATGTCGTTCGCTGCGAGCGCGCCGTCGGGAGCGCTCTGTGGTCTATCGGGGTCGCTCGGCGGCATCATTGCTTCCAACTGGAAGACCGCTTCGACTTCCGCCCGGTCTGCGCCTGCCCGCACCATCTCCGCGGTTGCCCGGTCGCCTAACAGCAGGCCGATGGCGTCGATAATGATCGACTTGCCCGCGCCGGTTTCTCCGGTCAGAATGTTCAATCCGGTGTGGAAACGCAGGTGCAGCCGGTCGATGATCGCGAAGTCGCGGACCTGGAGTTCCGACAGTGCGGCGGCCGGTTCGGCCCGTTCGCCGTCTGCGGCCAGGAGAGTTGGTTGCATGTGCCCCTGTTCAAATGAGGCGTCGCGCGTTGACGCAGTCATGGGATCAAGGTGCGTACTAATCGTATCGGCCATGAAACTTCAGAGTCTACATTCTAGCACATTTGGACGGGCGGATGGAAGAGGTGCATCCAGAGGGACGCGGTCCAGATATGGGGTGGGAACAGTCTGGCGGGGAATCTATGCCAGCGGTGGCTGGAATTGCTTACCGTCTTTGGGCGAGACGCAGTGCAGGCGCCAGGCCTGGCCGTACGGTGGAGCCGTCAGTTGGGGAGGGTGCGAGGGCAGGCACAGGGCCGGCACCTACGGGGATCTGATGGGACTGGCGGGACGTGGTCTGGCTGGACACCTTCGATTAG
>VXOE01000147.1 GCA_009840225.1 Caldilineaceae bacterium SB0662_bin_25
GGAGTATGGGGGTGGGGGCGCTTCGGTTGCGGAGGCTTCGGTTATTCTGGAGGAGGTGAACCGGAGCGGGGGGAATGCGGGCGTGTGCCATGCGCAGATGTATGTGATGGGTGCGCTGGTGCGGCATGGGTCGGCGGAGCAGAAGGAGAGGTGGCTGCCGGCGTTGGCGGAAGGGAAGCTGCGGCTGCAGGCGTTTGGGGTGACGGAGCCGACGGCGGGGTCGGATACGACGCGGATACAGACACGGGCGGAACGGGACGGTGACGAGTATGTGATCACGGGGCAGAAGATCTGGACGAGCCGGGCGGAGTATTCGGATTTGATGTTGCTGCTGGCGCGGACGACGCCGCTGGAGGCGGTGAAGAGACGGACGGAGGGGTTGTCGCTGTTCCTGGTGGACCTGCGGGGGGCGGATGAACGGGCGTTGACGATCCGGCCGCTTGAGACGATGATCAATCATCATACGACGGAGATCTTTTTTGACGGGCTGCGGGTGCCGGCAGAGAACCGGATCGGCGAGGAGGGGATGGGGTTCCGGTATATTCTGGATGGGATGAATGCGGAGCGGATCTTGATCGCGGCGGAGTCGATCGGTGATGGGGGCTGGTTTATCGAGCGGTCGGTGGCGTATGCGAATGAGCGGGTTGTGTTTGACCGGCCGATTGGGCAGAACCAGGGTGTGCAGTTTCCGATTGCGCAGGCGTATGCGAATCTGCGGGCGGCCGATCTGATGCGGTGGCAGGCGGCGGAGCTGTTTGACAGCGGGAGCGCTTGCGGCGCAGAGGCGAATATGGCGAAGATGCTGGCTGCGGACGCGGCGTGGGAGGCGGCGAACGTGTGCCTGCAGACGCACGGCGGATTTGGCTTCGCAAGGGAGCATGACGTGGAGAGGAAGTTTCGGGAGGCGAAGCTGTATCAGATTGCGCCGGTGTCGAACAATCTGGTGCTGTCTTATCTGGCGCAGCACGTTTTGGGGCTGCCGCGTTCTTACTGATTATTGCGTAGTGCTTATTTCGTATCGCTTCAACTGGGGAGGATAGGTCTATCTGATGGCTTTGCCATTGTCGTATGTTACTGTGGTTGCGTTGGAGCAAGCGATTGCGGCGCCGCTGGCGACGCGGCATCTGGCCGATTTGGGGGCGCGGGTGATCAAGGTGGAGCGGCCGGGCAGCGGGGATTTTGCGCGCCATTATGATACGGCGGCGGGAGGGCTGTGCAGCCACTTTGCGTGGGCGAACAGGTCGAAGGAGTCTATCACGCTCGACTTGAAGTCGGACGGGGGCAAGGAGGTTTTGGCACGGCTGCTGGAGGGGGCGGATGTTTTTGTTCAGAATCTGGCGCCGGGCGCGGTGGAGCGGCTGGGGTTCGGAGATGAACGGCTGCGGGCGGACTATCCGGAACTGATCGTGTGTCACGTGAGCGGGTACGGCGCGGACGGGCCTTACCGAGACAAGAAGGCGTACGACCTGCTGATCCAGGCGGAGACGGGTGTTGTTTCGGTGACCGGCAGTGAGGAGGCGCCGGCGAAGAGCGGGATTCCAGTGGCGGACATTGCCGGGGGGATGTATGCGTACAGCAGCATTCTTGCGGCGCTGCTGCAGCGGGAGCGGGACGGTGGGGGGTGCGTGCTGCAAGTTTCGCTGTTTGACGGGTTGTGCGATTGGATGGGATTCCCGGCCTACTTTGCTTTAGGAGGAGAGCGACTGCCGCGTACGGGCGCGAACCATCCTTCGATCGCGCCGTATGGGCCGTATGCAGTCGGAGACGGGCGCACGATCCTGTTATCGATTCAGAACCAACGAGAGTGGGAGCAGCTTTGCACTGAGGTGCTGGCATTGCCGGAGCTTGCGGGCGATGACCGATTCTCGGACAATATGCGGCGTGTGCAGAACAGGGCGGCGCTGCGGGCGGAGATCGAGTCGGTCTTCGCGGGCATGACGGCGTCGGAGGTTGCGGAACGGATGGAGAGAGGGAAGATTGCCTACGCGGCGCTGCGGGAGCTGGAGGAGTTCTGGGCGCATCCGCAGCTGGCGGCGCGGGGTCGGGTGGCGGAGGTGGAGTCGCCGGTGGGGCCGCTGCCGGCGATGCTGCCGGCGACGACGAGCGAGTCGTGGCCGGCGCGCTTCGAGGCGATCCCGGACACAGGGGAACATACGCGGGCGCTGCTGGAGGAACTGGGCTATGGTTCGGAGGCGATCGAGGGGTTTGAGCGGGACGATGTGGTGTGAGGGAAATGCAGTTTCTAGTTTCTAGTTTTTGGTAGTTAGTTTTCAGGTAGCTAAGAAACAATGTCCTGTTTGTGTACTGTGTGCGGTCTGTCTGGGCGGAATGTACGGCCAGTATTTCTGTAGCGGGCTGGCGATGGTCATGGCGGTGAACGTTGGGGACGTATGGGCGTTGCCTCGCCTGGCTTGCCTGCGCTGGCACTTACTCGGAATGTGCCAAGACGCGGGCTTGGGGGGGGGTTAATCCTGGTCGCAGCGGGTCGTCAAGGTCATTTTGCCACTCACTCGG
>VXOE01000337.1 GCA_009840225.1 Caldilineaceae bacterium SB0662_bin_25
TCGCGAGATGGTTGGTGCTCCGCAGCGACCTGAGGCATGGGGAAGTTCGCCCCCAATATTGGGATGCACCCAAGAGCCCCCGTCTCTTGCCATTTCGGTGGTATGGGGCTATGATACACGCCGTCGGCAGAGATACCTTCAAGTGACTCTTCAGCACCCCAAGACAGGAGAGGTTTTTCGTGTCGTATCACCCGTTACGCATTTTCAGCGGTTCTGCCCACAAGGAGCTGGCCCTGGAGATTGCCGATACTCTTGGGGTGGAACTCGGTCAGGCCACAACTCGCCGTCTGCCGGACAGCGAGATACACGTGATGATCGATGAGGTCGTGCGCGACCAGGACATCTTTCTGGTCCAGTCCTGTTGTCAACCGGTGAATGATCATGTGATGGAGTTGATGCTGTATCTGGACGCATTTCGGCGAGCAAGCGCCCACAGTGTCAGCGTGGTCGTGCCCTATTTTCCGTATGCCCGTCAGGAGCGGATGGCGCATGGCCGTGAGTCGGTCAGCGCGCGGGTAATCGCGAATATGCTGGAGATGATGGGAGCGCATCGCGTGATATTTGTAGATATCCATGCGAGGGCGATCCAGGGCTTTTTCAATATTCCTGTGGACCCGCTTTCTGCCTTGCCGATCCTGGCGGACTATTTTCGGCAGCCGGAGTGGGAGAACGCGGCCATTGTGAGCCCGGACGTGGGTCGTGCGAGTTTGGCGGGCCGATACGCGCAGCTCCTGAATCTGCCGCTGGTGGTGATGCACAAGCGGCGCACGAGCGTCAGCGTTGCGGAGACGACGCACGTTGTCGGTGAGATCGCTGGGATCCGCCCGATCATCATCGACGATATCATGGCCGGCGGCAGCGTTCTCAAGCAGATCGACGCACTGTATGAAGCGGGAGCGGAGGGGACCGCGGCGTTTGCGGTCACGCACCCGGTATTGCTGCCCTCTGCATTGGAGCATCTTGAGTCGGACGATCGCATCGCCAAACTGGTCGTTTCCAACACGCTTCCCGTTCCCCCTGAAAAGCGATCCGACAAGGTGGTCGTTCTGTCGATTGCGCCGATGCTGGCGGACATTATTAATCGCATCCACCAGGGTCGAAGTATTTCACAGAAGCTTATACTCATGTAGGAAGGCCTGGCCGGAACGGGCTGTATCCCCGACCCATCTGAAACTGTTCAGGCGTGGTAACCCAGGACCGAGTGGCCATTGGGATTTCCGGCAGGTCAATCGCCGGCAACGTACGTCAAGTCAGGCCTACTCTCAGGATTTTATGGTTCCGTTCACTTCAGGGAGACTGGAGTAACGGATACCCGGAGGACAATATATGGAGACGCTGCAACGTTCCTGGATCGACAGGTCCGATGAAGAAGAAAGCCAAGCCTATGAGGACGACGCGGGTCTCGATCCCGATATAGTCGAAGACGAAGATATATATGTAGCGTCCTACTCACAGTTGATGTGGTGGCGATTTCGAAAGCACCGGATGGCCGTCCTCTCCGGATTTCTGGTTATCATCCTTTATGGCATCGCGGCTTTTGCCGAGTTCGTGGCGCCGTACGACCCGGAGCAGTCGTTTGTGCAGTACAAGTTTGTACCGCCGATGAATATCCGGATTATCGATGCGGAAGGAAATCTACGCAGGCCGTTTGTATACAAGATTATCCGTGAGCGGGACCCCGAGACTTTGCGCAACATATACAAAGAGGACGAGACGGTAATTCATCCGATTCGTTTCTTTGTGCGCGGAACGGAATATGAGATGTGGGGCCAATTTCCCACGAATTGGCATCTCTACGGGTTGGACGTTCCGCATGAGGAGCAGGGGCTCTTTTTGATGGGCGCTGACCGGCTGGGGCGGGACCTGTTCTCGCGTCTGTGTTACGGGGCGCGAATTTCGCTGACGATTGGTCTGGTGAGCGTGGTAATCAGCCTGGTAATCGGCATTCTGCTCGGCGGCATTTCCGGCTTCTACGGCGGCGCGATTGACAATGCCATTCAGCGGCTGATCGAGTTCATTCGCTCGATTCCGGAGATTCCGCTGATTATGGCGCTGGCTGCGGCTCTGCCGGCGGACTGGCCGGTGGTGCGGCTATACTTTGGCGTAACGATATTACTTTCGTTCGTGGGCTGGACGGGACTGGCGCGGGTGGTGCGCGGGCGTTTTCTGAGCATGAGAGAAGAGGATTTTGTGATGGCGGCCCGCTTCTGCGGCTCGGGAGAGATGCGCATCATACTGCGTCACATGGTCCCTTCGTTTCTCAGCCACATTATCGCCTCCTTGACATTGGCGATTCCGGGCATTATCCTGTCGGAAACAGGTCTTAGTTTCATTGGGTTGGGCTTAAGGGCGCCGGCAATCAGTTGGGGCGTGTTGTTGCAGGAGGCCCAGAATCTACGGTCGGTCGCTCTTGCGCCATGGGTATTGACCCCTGGTTTGGCGGTGGTACTGGCAGTATTAGCTTTCAATTTTCTCGGAGACGGCATCCGCGATGCCGCCGATCCCTATGCCAAGTAGGTCTGTGAGAAGGTCTTGTTCCTTCCGGAGGCAAGAAAGCCCAGGAATTGAGTAGGGCGTCCAGGAAGTCGGAACTGAATGAAGACTGCTTACGCATAAACAGAACGGATTACACCCATGACAATTTCATCTTCGCAGATAGACAGAGTGGCCGACGCCAGCGGGTCCGCAGAATCCCGGGAGATGCTGCTGGAGGTAAAGGGACTGAAGACGCACTTTTTCCTGGCGCAGGGGATCGTGCGGGCATTGGAGGGCGTAGATTTCACGGTACGTCGCGGCCAGACGGTCGGTCTGGTGGGTGAAAGCGGTTGCGGCAAATCGATTACGGCGCGTTCCATCATGGCAATTGTGCCCTCACCGGGACGTGTGGTCGAGGGAGAAGTCCTCTTCCACCTGCAGAATCAGGAGAACGGGAGCGTCACCGATCAGGTTGTAGATATGACCAAGATCGACGCCATGGGCGCGCAGGCGCGTTCGATTCGCGGCGGTGAGATCTCGATGGTGTTTCAGGAGCCGATGACTTCGCTCAGCCCTGTTCATACGATTGGGAATCAGATCATCGAGGCGATTCTGCTGCACCAGGACGTGGACAAGGAGGAGGCGCGCGCGCAGGCAATCGACGTGCTGAACAAGGTGGGCATGCCGCAGCCGGAACGCACGATCGACCGCTATCCGCATCAGTTGAGCGGCGGTATGCGGCAGCGGGCGATGATTGCAATGGCGCTTTCGTGCCGGCCCAGCTTGTTGATCGCAGACGAGCCGACAACGGCGCTGGACGTGACGACCCAGGCCCAGATTCTGACGCTGATGCGTGAGCTGCAGGATGAGCTGGGGATGGCGATCATCTTTATCACGCACGACCTGGGCGTGATTGCGCAGATGGTCGACTATGTGGTGGTCATGTATCTGGGTGAAGTGGTGGAGATGGCTGACGTCGATACCATTTTCTATGATCCCAAGCATCCGTATACGCAGGCGCTGCTGCGCTCGATCCCGCTGTTGGGACGCAAGTCGGCCCAGGGCATTACCAGCCAGTTGACGGCGATTCGGGGCTCGGTACCGGACCCATATTCGATTCCGGAAGGTTGTCCGTTCCACCCGCGCTGCCGCAAGGCGATTGCCGGCGTGTGCGATACGCGTAATCCACCATTGCTGGAGCTGGAGGGCGGCCATATGGTCCGCTGTGTGCTGTACGAATAGCGGGCCAAATCCGATTATAGATAGGAATCTTTCCTGGAGGTCGCGCATCGCGACCTCTTTGCATTGCGCCACATCCAACCAAGACAAGAAGACAATTGGAGTAATCGATTTATGAGTACAGAGTTGGACGCTCAGCCGGCCGGGGAATCGAACGAGCCGGAGGCTGAGGGTCAGATTGCCTTGACGCCGGTCTGGCAGGAGTCCGCCCTGCAGGCCGGCTTTGTACATGACTGGCTGGTGGCGGGGCCGGTGGCAACGCCGATTGCGGAGGTTGGCGGTTACACTGGCCCGGACTACAAGAGCCGGATCGTCGCAGATGTAAGAGCTGCAGCCGAGGGAGAAGGAGATGGGCAGGCGGGGGCGCTCCCGGCGTCTGCTGAGAACTTTGCGGGCGCGTTGGAGCGTCACAACTTCGAGGCCGACCGGGATGAAACGAGGTGGCGCGTTGTACGCTGCCTTGACGACCACTTTGTGGACGTGTCCACCTTTCAGCATACGCCCCATTATTTGCAGACGTGGGCCTACTGTGTGCTGGACGTTCCCAGCGGGTGTGATTTGACCTTTGCCATGACGACAAACGGCCCGGCAGACATCTGGGTAAACGGGGAACTGTGTCACCGGGTGGAGCATTTTCATCATCAGCTGCCGGAAACGGTCTCCTTCCCGGCGAAGCTGAAGGCAGGGCGGAACGAGGTTGGGGTCTGTTTCGAGGCGGTGGCGCTACGAGAGTGTCCTTATGTGATGGCGCTACGGTTGACGGACCAAGGGGATGAGGGGGAGTCAGTTGATAATTTCCGTGTGCTGCTGCCGACGTCGGTGCGGCCGGCGAGCCGGAGGCAGGCGCTGGAAGAGATCTTCGACCAGGCTTACCTGGACCGGGACGTATACAGCCGCCATGCGAAGGTGACGGTAAGCTGGCCGGATGGGCAAGGGGTAACCGATGACTTTGCGCTGCGGTTGATGCGCAAGGGCGGGCGCATCTACAGCGAACACCACACGAAGGGTGAAAAGCGGGAGGAGGTGGTCCTGGGGACGGCGTTTCAGTTCCCGCAGGACGATTACGAGGTCTTTCTTTTCCCCAACCCCGAGCACTATTATGTCAATGACCTGCGCGTTGAAAGACGGATCGATGTTCACATCGTCGGCAACAACGAGTATTCCACCGAGCGCTACGGCACGTACCCGCAGAGGCGACGAGAGGCATTGCTCAATGCCGCGAGGCGCGGCGCGGAAGGCAACGTCTTTTCGGAGATCGCGGCGATGGAACTGGGCATGTGGGACAATCTCAATGAGCAGGTGATCCTGGACTGCATCGCTTCGATAAACGAGCGGGCGGATTGCAGCGACTTTGACCTGGTGGGTCTGCTGGGGATGGCGGGCCGCTATATTGAGGAGGAGGGGTTTCCGCAGGCGCTGGTCGAGCCGCTGCAGAACTGTTTTCTCAACTTCCGTTACTGGATGGACCAGCCGGGCGCGGATGCGATGTGCTTCTGGTCGGAGAATCATCAGATCCTCTTTCATACCTGTGAGATTCTGGCGGGGCAATTGTTGCCGGACGAGCTTTTCGCGAATGCCGGTCTGACGGGCAGTGAACACCGCGCCAAGGGTGAGGAGCGGGCACTTTCGTGGCTGCGCAAGCGGGCCGCGGGCGGATTTCGGGAGTGGGACTCGAATACGTACTTCGAAGAGGACGTGCTGGCCCTCAGTCACCTGGTCGACCTGGCAGAGAACGACGACGTGCGGGAGCTGGCAGCGGTTGTGTTGGACAAGATGTTCTTTGGGCTGGCGGTTAACTCCTTCAAGGGGGTGTTCGGCTCCAGCCACGGGCGCACGTATTCGCGTTTTATCAAGGATGGTTTTCGGGAGCCGACGTCGGGCATCGGGCGGCTGCTGTGGGGCAAGGGGATCTTCAACCGGAGTATCCGGGGGATCGTGAGCCTGGCCTGCGCGGTGAACTATCAGCTGCCGCCGGTTATCGAGGCGATTGCGATCGACCCGGCTGACGAGATTTGGAGCCGGGAGCGGCACGCGGGCCAGCTGGAGGCGTGGTGCGACCGGGAAGAGGGCAGCTGGGAGGTGAACAAGGTCACGTACAAGACGCCAGACTATATGCTGTGTTCGGCGCAGGATTACAGGGCGGGCGAATCCGGTTACCAGCAGCATATCTGGCAGGCGACTTTTTCGCCGGAGGCGGTAATTTTTGTTACGCACCCGCCGTGTCTCAGCGAGGACGGCTCTCACCGGCCCAACTTCTGGCATGGGAACGTCGTGCTGCCGCGTGCGGCCCAATGGAAGGACCTGTTGGTTGCGGTCCACAAGCTGCCGGAGGATGACTGGCTGGGCTTTACGCACGCCTATTTCCCGATTTATGCGTTTGACGAGCACGAGATACGGGAGGGCTGGGCGTGTGCCCGCGTCGGGGACGGCTATCTGGCGATGACGGCGTCAGCGGGGCTGACGCTCACCGAAACGGGCCGGAGCGCGTATCGAGAGTTGCGGTCCTATGGGCAGAACAACATCTGGGTGGTGCAGATGGGGCGGGAGGAAACGGACGGCAGTTTTGCCGAATTTGTGGAGAAGGTGACGGGGCTGGATGTCACGTTCGGGGAGGACAGCGTGCACATGACCAGCCTGCGGGGCGAGAGCATCGACTTTGGGTGGGAAGGGCCTCTGCTCGTCAACGAAAATGAGGAACCGACCAGCGGGTTCCTGCATTTCGACAACCCCTATTCGAGCACGGAACTGGGCTCGGAGAAGATGAGCATTCAGTTCATGGACCTGCTGATGCAGCTCGATTTTTCGTAAGACGAACAAGACGCAAAGGAATATTCCTTTGCGTCTTACATTCTACACATACTCCTGCTGAAGTGCCGGCGCCTACGCCTTGGCAGATTGACCGGCAATTTCGCTCTAAGATGGGCGCAATAGTTTCAGATCCTGGCGCAGTTCGTCGAGAGTATAGCTTGGCGGGGCGCCCCTTCGACGCACTTCATCCATGATATCGTAAAGCGACATACTTGCCAGTTCAGCGGCGCGTGCCTTTGTGATGTCGCCGCGTATGCAGGCAGCAATTGCGTCGTCCGCTTTCCACCGCTGAATCGCCTCCGAAAGCATTTTCCTCGCAAGCGCAGTCCGATCGATTTGCTCCTTGCTGGCAATTTCATCCAGTCCTTGAACAATGTTCTCTGGGACTCGCAAATTCAACTGCCGCACGTTCTCAGCCATATTACTGGCCTCCTTGCCTTTCAAACCATATAGTCTCGGCTGAACTTTGGAGTGCATGAAGAATTGCCAAGTCAGTGTTCATCATCACAGCAATCCGGTCCAGCAGGTTTACACATGTGTCGTAGGAAATCCTGCGCTGAATAAAGCCTTGTAATGGAAAGACCTGCAATATCGTATAGTTTATGCCTTCAGCCCTTGCTATGGATCGTCCTTTGCGTTCCTCGATCAGGACATGAATATTCTCAGTTTGTGCATAGGCAAGAGATTCACATTCACCCCAACCGAGCATATTCGTCATGTACAGATGCTGGGCGAATACAGATTGACCCGGTGAGAGCTTGACCACGACAACTTGCCCCGAGCGGATAGCAGCGTCAATTGCGAAAGCATCGGACTTACCTCGCTCATAGCCGGCCTGCACAGTTTCGCGAAAAACAGCGGGAGGAATCCCAATCGTACCGTAAACTTTATGCAATACGTCAATCGCTTCCAGTTTTGCAATGATAATAAGAGAGGAAGCGTCTGTGATAATGGTTGGAATAAGGTGCCCGCTCATACATAGACAAATTGGGTTAGGTAGCAATACCTATCACATTCTATCTCAATACCAGACTATTGTCAATTCGAAAGCAATTGTGTTGAGAATACGACAATTGGCTCTTCAGTTGCGGAAAGTTCCAATCTTTTCACAAAGTCTGCAAGTCATAGCCACTTCCAGAAAACTGAGAAAAGACTGAGAACTTCAGACTTAGTCTTCTTCGGGGCGGATGATGACCATGTAGCGCATGGGGGCCTGGCTGGTGTTGATGAGGCCGTGCAGCTTGTGCGGGTCGAAGACGACAGCTTCGTTGGCGCGCAGAGGATGGCTTTCGCCGTCGATTTCCAGCGTTCCCTCGCCTTCAATCATATAGAAGGCCTCAAAGCCTCCATGCTTGTGCGGTGGATGTGAGCGCTGTCCGGCATCCACCTCCGAGATGTGGACGCGCAAGGGTTCGCCTTCCACGTCGGCGTCGAGAAGATAACGGGAGATTCCCTTTTTTTCAAGGTCCAGGAACTGCACGGTTCACTTCCTTTCCGCAAAGCCGGTAATATGCTGCGGCTGTTTGCTAGTACTTTTGCGCCAGTTCGTGCTTAGCGGCGCGGGTAGAAGACATCGAGCAGGGGTTCGATGTCGGTGTAGGCGTAGCCGTAGGTCTCTTTGAAGCGTTCCTGAATCTGCTCCTCGGCTTTTGAGGGGGAGCGCAGGGGGAAGTCCAGGGGCTGCTTGTTCATGAGGGCGGATTCTGAGGCGGCCAGGGTCATTTCCTGGTCGAGGCGGGCTTCCTGGACGCCGTAGGTGGGTTCGATGTCGTGAAGGACGGCGTTGGCGATGCTCATGAACTGGTCGGCCATGTCGACGCCGCGGCCGTTGTTTTCGCCGACGCCGAGATGGGCGTAGGGGTTCTGCCAGACGATCTCCTGGTCGGGCAGCTGCAGGCTGATACTTTCAAGAATCTGGCGGCCTTCGACTTCGATGAAGGCGCGCTGGGGCTCGTAGGGGACGCCGCTGGCGCCGCTCTGGTAGGTTGCGGGGTCGGTGAAGTAGACGGTTTCTCCGACGATGGCGCCGCGGGTGCCGTCGATCTGGGAGATGCCGACCATTTTTCGGCCCAGAGAGCGGGCGTGGATCACGTTTGAGTAGATCATGGTGGCGGCGGCGCCGTTCTCGAATTCCAGGAAGCTGGTGGTGCAGTTTTCCTGGGAGTGGTGGCGCTTCATGCGGTCGATGATGGGCACGACGTCGGTTACGTGCGTGATGCCGAGGATCGACTTGGGGGGGCTGTTGGCGAGGAGGCGCAGCATGCTCATGCCGTGGTAGCCGCCTTCGTAGAAGATGCGGTAGATGCGGCCGACTTCGCCGATGATACCGGAGTCGATCACCTTGGCCTGGAAGCGGGCCATGGGGACGCGGTGGTAGTTCTCGGCCACTTCCAGCTTGACGTTGTTGCGTTCGGCGGCCTCGATCATCATGTCGGTCATGGGGCGGGTGACGGCGACGGGCGTTTCGACGATGATGTTAATGCCATGCTCTGCCAGGTAGCAGCAGATGGGATGGTGGGCTTCGCCGGGGACGACGACATCGACGATGTCCAGATCTTCGCCGGCCACCAGGTCGCGCACGCTGGTGTAGGTGTTGACGCCGTACTCGGCGGCGACTTCGCGCAGGACCTCCTCCTCTTTGTCGCAGACAGCGACGAATTCGAATACGTCTTTCAGCTTTGGATAGATTGGCAGGTGCCCACCGCGGCCGCGGCGGCCCAGACCGATGAGGGCCAACTTCAATTTGCGTGGCATCGTTTGCGTTTCCTTTGTCGGTGTGGGGATTGCGCGGTCCGGGTAGGCGAGGTTAGCCGAAGCAGATCCAGCGGACCCAGTTGTCGGCGCGCAGGCTGTGGTCTGTCCAGGGGGAGAGAAGGATGAGGTCGGTGGGCCCGACTGTGGTGCTTTCGCCGTCGATGGTGACGGTGGCCTCGCCCTCGAGGATGTACCAGAAGCGGCGCTCCCCGTGCTTTTCCGGTTCAAAGGGGTTGGCAGGTGTGGTGATACGGACGGCGAAGTGGTCGATCTGGTCCTGTACTTCGCGGATCTCGTAGCCCTTGCGGTTGTTGAGTTCGGGGATGGCGCTGCCTTTGATGATCATGAGATTGTGAGTTTTTAGTGGGTAGTTTTTAGCTTTTAGTGAATGTCGCGAGCATCGGTTCCAGTCGAAACACCGGGAAATACGTTTATAGGCTGGCGTAGGGGTCGGCGGCGTCGCGCATGCCGTCGCCCATGAAGTTGAAGGCGGTTACGGCGATGACGACCATGAGGGCGGGGGCGACCATGGTCCAGGGGGCGATGGCGACGGCGCTGATGTTCTGGGCCTCCTGCAGGAGGACGCCCCAGCTGATGGCGGGCGGGCGCAGGCCGAGACCGAGAAAGCTGAGTGCGGTCTCGCTGAGAATCATAGTCGGGATGGCCAGCGTCATGGTGGCGATGATGTGGCTAAGGAAGGAGGGCAGCATATGACGTAGGATGATGCGCATTTCGCCGCTGCCAGAGAAACGCGCGGCCATGACGAACTCCTCCTCGCGCAACTGCAGGAACTTGCCACGCACGACGCGGGCCATACCGGTCCAGCCGATGAAGGAGAGGATGACGGTAATGCTGAAGTAGACATAGAGAATCGGCCAGCCGGGGGGCAGGGCGGCGCTGAGGCCCATCCAGAGCGGGATGGAGGGGATCGAACGCAGGAACTCGATGATGCGCTGGATGATATTGTCAATGGTGCCGCCGTAGTAGCCTGACAGACCTCCCAGTAGAATGCCGAGGACCAGGCTGATAACGACGCCGATGAGTCCGATGGAGAGGGAGAGTCGGGCGCCGTAGGCGACGCGGGAGAACATGTCGCGGCCAAGACGGTCGGTGCCCAAGAGGAAGAAGCCCTGCTCTTCGTGGGGTACGTCGAGACCGAAGAGCTTGGTGGTCACAGCAACTTCACCCCAAAGCTCATATTCTTCGCCCTTAGGCAAAAAGCGGATGGGATAAATGATCTCGGTGTCCTCGTGGTAGGTGTTGCGGAAGGTCTTCGGGTCGCGCTCGCGTATGGTCTGGTAGATGAAGGGCATGCGCCAGTTGCCCTCGGCATCGATAATGTGAATTGGGGTAGGCGGGTGCAACTTGTATTTGACGAACTTGGCCTCCGGGTCGTAAGGCGCCACGAACTCACTGAAGGCCGCGATCAGATAGAAGATGATTACGACGAAGGTGCTGAAGACGGCGACGCGATGGCGGCGATAACGCCACCAGATGAGCTGCCAGAAGGAGGCGACGGCCATGTTGGCTTCGTCGTCGCGTGTCTCCAGGTAACGTTCTTCCTCTTCGGGGTCGTCTTGATAGAGAGTCGGTTGTTGTTCCTCAGTGGTCATCGTCTGTTCCGGTCCATTTGAAAGCGCTCAGGTTACGGAGGGTTTATCTATGGGACAATCGCGCGCGGGCGGCGAAGTATGGGATGACTAGCCCGCCTCTTCCAGGCGGATGCGAGGATCAACCCAAGCCAGCAGGAGGTCGGACAGCAGTGTGCCGATCACGGTGAGTACGCTAAGCATCATGATAAAGCTGCCGGCCAGAAACATGTCCTGGTTGATCAGCGCAGTGAATAGCATCGGGCCCGTCGTCTGCAGACTGAGAACGATGGCCACGATGGTTGTGCCGGAGATCAGGTCGGCGAGCGACCAACCCACGGTGCTGAAGAAGGGGTTGAGGGCGACGCGTGTCGGGTACTTCCAGATCAGTCTTGTCTCTTTGACACCTTTGGCGCGCGCGGTCTCTACATAGGGTTTATTGAGCTCGTCGAGCAGATTGGCGCGGGTAATACGGATGCCGTTGGCAGTGCTACCCACGGCCAGGATCACGATAGGGATCCAGACATGGGCGAGAAGATCGAGTAACCGGTCGATGGTCCAGGGCGCGTCCATATATTCCGGACTGAAGAGGCCACCGACGCTCATGTCGGAATAGGAAGTCACGAGCCACATGATTACGAGGGCGAGCATGAATTCCGGCAGCCCTTTGCCGATAAAATTGAGCGCGGTGACGACGTAGTCGATCACCGAGTATTGATGGGTCGCCGAATAGACCCCCAATGGAATCGACACGAGCCATCCGAAGAGAAGAGTTGTAAATGAAAGAATGAAGGTAAGGCCCAGCCGGTCCCAGATCAGGTCCTCGACCGGTTTCTGGAACAACATCGATTCACCCCAGTCGCCGCGCAGAAGGATGCCGGAGATCCATTTGAGGTACTGGATGTGTTGGGGCTGGCCGAGGCCGTAGCGCCTTTCCAGTCTGGCCATCAGGACCTCGTCGACTTCGTCGCCCTGTTCGCGCAGTTGCGCGGCGTAGGTTGTGAGATAATCGCCCGGCGGAAGCTGGATGATAATGAAGGTGACTACCGAGATCACGAAGAGAGTCGGTATCATCACGGCAAACCGGCCAAGGATGTATGAGAACATGACGGACCTCGAGGAGAGAGTAAAGAGGAGTGAGGAGAGAGAATACCGTCTCTCCTCACTCGTATCACTTCACATCTTAGCTTTACATATGCATTGACGGATCATCCCAATACCAGGTGGCATTGTCGATGATGTGCTCGTAGACGCCACGGCAGCAGTCCCAGGGGTTGCCGGCGTGGATGCCTTTGAAGCCGTTCTTGACCATGACGAGACGGGGCAGCTCGCCGAAGAAGCCGACGGAGGGCAACTCTTCGGACCAGATCTCAAGGATCTGCTTGAAGAGATCGGCCTGCGCCTGCTCGCCGGGGGTGGCGCGAATCTGATCCCACAGGTCCCAGATTGTCCAGATCCAGTGGCCGGCGGGCGGCTCCTGGGCGATGGGATTGGAGGGATCCAGCTTCCAGGCGGTCCAGGCGTTGCACCAGGGACGGTCGTTGATGTTGCGGTGCTTGACCCAGATCTGGGGGTCGGCCAGGGGCACGAGGTTGCGGTCCATGAAGGAGGTCGTGCATTCGACATCGTTGGACTGGTGGAGCTCGATGCTGAGGGAGCGATCGACGCCGCGGTAGTTGACTTCGAAACCGAGGTCGCCGAGGTAGTCGATGAAGGTCTGACTGAGGTCAGAGATTTCAGCACCACCCAGCATGGTCCAGCTAATGCGCTCGCCGCTGCCGTCCTTCCAGAGGCGGTAGCCGTCGGAGTCCCTGTCGACGTAGCCGAGGCCGTCGAGGAGGGCATTGGCACCGTCGGGGTCGTAGTCGAGGTAGGCGTTGCTGAGTTTTTCGTAGTGCACGGGCGACTCGACGGGCGGTCCGTACTGCATATTGGTTCCGAAGCCGTCGTAGATCAGTTCTCTGACCTCGTCGCGGTTGAAGCCCAGGGAGACGGCGATGCGGAAGTCGCGTTCCTGGAAGAGTTCGCGGCGGCGGTCGTCGTTGGTGGTCATGTTGAAATGGACACCGTAGACGGCGGTCCAGCGCCAGAACTGAATCTTATAGTCGCCGCTATCCTCATTCTCTTTGAGCACGGTGAGGTCGGTGTTGCGGATATGGCGGGACTGGCAATCGATCTCGCCATTAACAAGCCGCAGCGCGTGGACATCGGAGTCGTTGAAGAGGCGGAATGAGAGGTCGTCAATGTAGGGCAACTGGTTGCCGGCTGTGTCCACTGCCCAGAAGTAGGGGTTGCGCGTGCAGTTGACGATTTCTTCGGTGTACTCACTCTGCAGAGTCCACGGATAGAGCATGGGGCATTCGGGGTTTTCGTGGCGCCCGCTGCGCATGTCGGTGTAGAGTTCGGTCCAGTTGTCGAGGCCGGCGTCGGCGATTTTCTGGTCGAGCGCGGCCTGGTCGTCGGTGTGGTCCGGGTGGAACTGACTCATGTAGGCGGCAGAGCGAACCGGGCAACTGAGGACAACACCGCCTTCGAGGTGGAAAAGGGCGTTGGGCCCGGCGAACTTGAAGACGACAGTCGTGTCGTCGGGGGCCGTCATTTCGACGGGAACATTTTCGCCTTCGACCGGGCTGGTGAGCCAGCCGGGGAAGACCGGTGTCAGCGTCTCGTTCTTCATTTCCTCTTCGAACCAGAAGACGAAGTCGGCGCTGGTAAAGGGTTCGCCGCTGGACCACTTCATGCCTTCGCGCAGGTTGAAGACGTATTCGGTGGCATCTTCGTTAACCGACCAGGAATCGGCAATCATAGGGTTGACGGTGAGTTCCTGGTTAATCGAGAGGATGCCGCGGATGATGACCTGGTTGAGAGCGAAGTGGTCGGCCTGGCCGCGGAAGCCGGCGCGCCAGAGGCCGCCATAGTTACCGATGCCATCCAGCCCCTCGAGTACAAGCGGGTTGACGGGTACGCGCTCATCAACGGGCGGCAGTTCGCCGTTGGCTACCATTTCGGCCAGGCGGGGGGCTTCGTTGTACATGGAGTCGGACGCCGCGGGGGCGGCCTCGGCGGCGGGCGCTTCCTCCATGGGGGCTTCGGCTGCGGGTTCCCCGCCTGCGCCGCAGGCTACAAGGACGGTGCCGGCCGTGGCCATGGCTCCGACGCGCATGAAATCGCGTCGCGACACATCGGTCTTTGGGAGTTTGAGACTCTTCATTCAGCTTTCTCCTTGTTGAAGTACAGGAAATGGAAGAAAGGCGAGTGACCGAAATTGATCACTCGCCGGCAGCCTTTACATATGGTTTTCCGGATCTTCCCAGTACCAGGTGGCGTTGTCGATGATGTGCTCGTAGACGCCGCGGCAGCAGTCCCAGGGGTAGCCGGCGTGGATGCCTTTGAAGCCGTTGCGGACGACGACCGGTCGCGGCAGTTCGCCGAAGTAGCCTACGGTGGGCAGCTCTCTGCCCCAGATGCGGAGAATCTCTTTGAACAGCTCGTTCTGCTTGTCGCCGTCGGCGGTGACGCGGATCTCGTCCCAGATGCGCCAGAGATCCCACTGCCAGTGGCCGTCGGGGGGCGGCTCGCCGATGGGGTTGTCGGGGTTGACGGACCACATCTGCCAGGCGTTGCCCCAAGGTCGCTCGGTGTTGGCGCGGTTGATCCAGATGACCGGGTCGGCGAGGGGGATGAGGTTGCGGTCCATGAAGGTGGTGCGGGCCTCGATGTCGTTGTTACGGTCGAGCTCCTGGGCGAGGGCACGTTCGGCGCCGCGATAGTTGATCTCGAAGCCCATTTCAGTGAGGAAATCTATGAGCATCTGGTCGTTGTCGGTGACCGTGGGACCGCCCAACATGGTCCAGCGGATGCGTTCGCCGCTGCCATCTTTCCAGAGGCGGTAGCCGTCTGCGTCGCGCTCGGTGTAGCCGAGGCCGTCGATGAGGGCGTTGGCCTGGTCGGGGTCGTATTCGAGATAGGCGTTGTTCAGCTCTTCGACGTAGAGCGGTGATTCGACGGGCGGGCCGTACTGCATATTGGTGGCGGTGCCGTCGAAGACGAGCTCGTTGATGGCGTCGCGGTCGACGCCGATGGAGCAGGCGATGCGGAAATCACGCGCCTGGAATAGCTCACGCAGGCGGGGTTCCTTGGCGGTCATGTTGAGGTGGAGACCGTAGACTGCGGTGCGGCGCCAGATCTGGAGCTTGTAGTCGCCTTTTTCTTCGTTCTCTATAAGGACGGTTATGTCGGTGTTGCGCACGTGGCGGGACTGGCAGTCGATCTCGCCGTTGATGCACCAGAGTGCGTAAACGTCGGGGTCGGTGAACTGGCGGAAGGTGAGGTCGTCGATGTAGGGGAGCTGGTTGCCGTCGGTGTCCACTGCCCAGAAGTAGGGATTGCGGGTGGCGGTTACGAGCGGTTCGGTGAAATCGGTACCGACGGTCCAGGGCCAGAGCATGGGCGACTCGGGGTTCTCGTGGCGGCCGCTGCGCTTGTCGACGTAGAGATCGGTCCACAGCTCCAGGTCGGCATCGGCGATCATCTGGTTGAGCCCGTCGGGGTCGTCGGTGTGGTCGGGGTGGAACTGCTTCATGTATTCGGCGGAGCGGACGGGGAATGAGAGGAGGATGCCGGCGCTGTAGTGGAAGAGCGCGTTGGGGCTGGCGAACTTGAAGATGACGGTGGTGTCATCGGGCGTATTGACTTCGGCGGGCACGTTTTCGCCGTCGACAACACTAGTGAGCCAGGCGGGGAAGACGGGCGTCAACTCCTCGTTATGCACTTCTTCATCGTACCAGAACCTGATATCGGCGGAGGTGAAGGGCGCGCCGTCGGACCATTTCATGCCCTCGCGCAGATTGAAGGTGAACTCGGTGGCGTCGTCGCTGACGGACCAGGACTCGGCGACCATGGGATTGATAGTGAGCTCCTGGTTGATGGACAGCGCGCCGCGGATGATGACCTGGTTGATGGCGAAGTGGTCGGCCTGGCCGCGGCGGCCGGCGCGCCAGAGGCCGCCGTAGTTGCCGACACCGTCGAGGCCTTCGAGGACGAGCGGTGTGGCGGGCAGGCGTTCGTCAACGGGGGGCAGCTCGCCGTTGGCGACCATCTCGGCGAGGCGCGGGGCCTCGTTGTACATGGACCCTGAATCTGGGGCGGCTTCGGCAGCAGATTCGGCCGGGGCTTCTTCCATGGGCGCCTCAGCAGCGGGCGCTTCGCCTGCGCCGCAAGCGACGAGGACCGTGCCAGCGCCAGCCATCGCTGACAGACGCACGAAGTCACGCCGCGTTACGTCAGCCCTGATTGACTTCAGACCTTTCATGGGATCTTCTCCTTGAATTGGTACGGCTAAAGAAGGTGCTGCGTCATTGCCTGAACAGGTAGATTTGTGTCAACGGTTGAGACCTGCCTCTACGCGGACCACTAGCATAGGGGGAGATGCTGCAGCGTGGCAGAAGTATACTTGCTGGCATTACAAAAGCCAAACGCACATTCCGGCTTCGCGGGGGCGGAGTATTGTGGAGTCGTGCCGGCAGATTCACAAGACTGGACGCAGATGGTTTACGTCATTATGAGATAAAGCAAGAACCTGTGAAGGGCTAACGATGCCACGAGGAGAATGAGTACAGAGCCGACGGTGATAGCGACGCGCCGTGCCAGGAGGCTCTTGAGGACGGCAGTGCGAAGATAGTTTTCGGCGATGATCACCAAGCTCAGCCCAACGAGGCCCAGGATGACAAAGCTGAAGTTATGCACGGCCGACCTGGCCCAGCGATTTACGTCAAGAACATCTATGAGAAGAAGGAGGTTAAGCCGCAGTCTCGTCAGCAGGTAGAAGGTCAGGCCAACAAATGCGACCCAGCTGACGAAGTAGATTAGGTATTTTCCTCTGATGAGCCAGGAGGACTGGACATCGAACTCTTCGTGCACCGATCTCATCCCAGTTCTCCGCTGGCGGTGACGCCGACGAGGGTCAGTTCTTCGGCGAAGTGGCAGGCGGCGAAGTGGCCGGGGGCGATTTCGCGCAGTTCCGGCGTTTCCTGGCTGCACTGGTCCTGGACGTAACGGCAGCGGGGATGGAAGTAGCAGCCGCTGGGTGGATTGGCGGGGTCGGCGACATCACCTTCGAGCACGATGCGGGCTTTCTGCTGCCGCATACGGGGGTCGGGGTTGGGGACGGCGGAGAGGAGGGCCTCGGTATAAGGGTGGAAGGGCTGGTCGAAGAGCTCCTCGGTTTCGGCGACCTCGACGATTTTGCCGACGTACATGACGACGACGCGGTCGCAGATGTACTCGATGACGCTAAGGTCGTGGGAGACGAAGATGTAGGTCAGGTTGAACTCTTCCTGGAGATCCTTGATCAGATTGAGGATCTGGGCGCGAACGGAGACGTCGAGGGCGGAGACGGCTTCGTCGGCGACGACGAGGCGGGGGTCGAGGGCGAGGGCGCGGGCAATGCCGATGCGCTGTCTTTCGCCGCCGCTGAAGGCGTGGGGGTAGCGGCGCATGTATTCGGGACGCAGGCCGACACGGGCGAGGAGGGAGGCGACGCGGTCTTCCAACTCCTTGCCGGCGGCGACATTGTTGATTTTGAGGGGGTCGCCGACGATATCGATGACGGGCATGCGGGGGTTGAGGGAGTTGAAAGGGTCCTGGAAGATCATGCGTACCTGCTGGCGGTACGGCTTCATTTCATTGTTGGTGAGGGGCCCCAGGTCGACCATTTTGCCGTCATGGTCCTGGAAGAGGACCTGGCCGCCGGTGAGGTCATAGGCGCGCAGGATGCAGCGGCCGGCGGTGGTTTTGCCGCAGCCGCTCTCGCCGACCAGGCCCACGGTCTCGCCTTGGAGGACCTGGAAGGAGATATCATCGACAGCCTTGACGTGACCGATTGTGCGGCGGAAGAAGCCGGCTGTGATCGGAAACCATTTCTGCAGGTTTTTGACATCCAGGAGGATGTTGCCGGCGGCTGGGCTGCCGTTTTGTGATGTGGAGATTTGCTGGCCGTTGGTGGACTGTTCGCTCATTGGTTTGTGTGAAATATCTTCAGGCTCACTGTTTGGAGCGGCGTATTCAAATGGGTGTCAGGTGTCAGATTTGCGGTACCCGCTCATTCGTCTTCATACAAGAGACAGTGGACCTCCCGGCCCGGTCCCAGTGGAATGGCGGGGGGGCTTATGGCGTCGCAGCGGCCGGGCATGAAGTGATCGCAGCGCGGGCCGAACATGCAGCCTGCGGGCCGGTTGTAGGGATCGGGGACCATGCCCCGAATCGAATCGAGCCGCTGCCGGTTTCGACTCACGCCGAGGCGCGGGATGGACTTAAGGAGCGACTGGGTGTAGGGATGCTTGGGATCGTGGAAGATGGAGTCCACGTCGCCGCGTTCGGCAACCTGGCCCAGATACATAACGACGACGTCATCGGCCATCTCGGCGACGACGCCCAGATCATGGGTGATGAGCATGATGGCCATGCCGAACTCATCCTGCAGCTCCTCGAGGAGCTCGAGAATCTGGGCCTGGGTGGTGACGTCGACGGCTGTGGTGGGCTCGTCGGCGATGAGGAGGGCGGGGTTGCAGGAGAGGGCCATTGCGATCATGACGCGCTGACGCATGCCGCCGCTGAGCTCGAAGGGATAGGTTCCGAGGCGTTCTGCGGGGCGCGGGATGCCGACGCGGCGCAGCAGTTCGATGGCGTGTTCGTCGGCTTCGTCATCGAGCATATCGGTATGCAGCTTGATGGCTTCGGTGATCTGGTTGCCGACGGTATGGATGGGGCTGAGCGAGGTCATCGGCTCCTGGAAGATCATCGAGATGTCCTGGCCGCGGATAGCCCGGATCTCCCTGCCGCGGGGGTCGAGGGCGGCCAGGTCGATTATTTCTGTGGTTGAATTGCCATTGGCGCTAGTGGCACCCGACGTCCACTCGCCGTTGCCGGCGACCGACAGGCGATCGGGGCGATGGTAGAGGATTTCGCCTTCGACGATGCGGCCCGGCTGGTCGACGATCTGGAGGATAGAGCGGGCGGTGACACTTTTGCCGCAGCCGCTCTCGCCGACGACGCAGAGGGTCTTGTGCTGGTGGATAGTGAAGTCGACCCCGTTGACGGCCTGGACGGTGCCTTCGTCGAGGAAGAAGTGGGTTTTCAGGTTTTTGATTTCGATGAGAACTGGCGTTTCCATGGAACTGCGGTAGTCAGTAGTCAGTGGTCGGTGGATGGTTGTTAGCGATTGTAAGGGTCGGCGGCGTCGCGGAGGCCGTCGCCGAGGAAGTTGAGTGCAAGGACGGCTACGAGTACAGCGAGTCCGGGAATCAGGAGCCAAGGGGCGGTGGCGACTGAGCGGATGTTCTGGGCCTCCTGCAGGAGTACGCCCCAGCTGACGACGGGCCTGCGCAGACCGAGGCCGAGGAAGCTGAGGGAGGTTTCGGCCAAGATCATGCCCGGGATGGAAAGTGTAAGCGAGGCGATGATGTGGCTGAAGAAGGAGGGGACCATGTGGCGCCAGATGGTGGTCAGCTCGCTGGCGCCGTCGAGGCGGGCGGCCATGACAAAGTCCTCGGTGCGGAGTGAGAGGAAGCGGCCGCGCACGACGCGGGCCAGGCCGGTCCAGCCGATGAAAGAAAGGATGATGGTGATGCCGAAGTAGATGCGCAAGGGCGGCCAGTCTGTGGGCAGGGCTGCGGCGAGCCCCATCCAGAGCGGGATGGTGGGGATGGAGCGAATGAATTCGATGACGCGCTGGATGAGATTGTCGGTCGTGCCTCCGTAGAAGCCGGAGATGCCGCCGAGTAGGATGCCGAGGAAGAAGCTGAGGAAGACGCCGAGAAGGCCGATCGACATAGAGACGCGCGTGCCGTAGATCATGCTGCTGAGGAGGTCGCGCCCCATGCGGTCGGCACCGAGGAAGTAGACGGGCACCTCGGCGTCGGTCGAGCCGACCAGGTGGAGGTCGGACTCCCAGAGGCCCCACATCTTGTAGGGTTCACCGCGCACAAAGAAGCCGATGTCGACGATCTGCTCTTCGTCGATCACGAAAGTCCGCTTGAGGGCTTCGGGATCGATTTCAACCTTATAGCCGTTGACATAGGGATCCCAACGCAGCCCCTGCTCGGTTTGGCGGAGAAAGTGCAGTCTCTGGGGGGGCGCCCAGGTGTAATCGGCGCGAATTACGCCGGGGCTGGAGGGCGAGAGAAATTCTACAAAGATGGCAATGGCGTAGATGATGAGCGTAACGACTCCGCCCACCATTGCCATGCGATGTTTGCGGAACTTCCACCACATCAGCTGCCACTGCGATGCGACGGAGACGCTGCTCTCTACTTCAACCTGCGCTGCTCCCGGGGAGACGGTTTCCGGGGGCAACGTTTTGGCATCAGTTACGGCCATAGATAGTTCCTTCTTCCCTCACTCTACGCGAAAGCTCCGCGTCGCTACTCCATGCGGATTCGGGGGTCCAGCCAGGCAAGCAGGAGGTCGGACACAAGGGTGCCGATGACGGTCAAAATGCTCAACAACATGATGAAGCTGGCCGCCAGGTACATGTCCTGCTGCAGGAGTGCGCGGATCAAGAGTGGGCCTGTAGTAGGCAGGCTCAACACGATGGAGACGATGGCAGCGCCGGAGACAAGGGTGGGCAGCACCCAGCCGACGGTACTTACAAAAGGATTGAGGGCGATGCGCACGGGATATTTGAAGAGGAGTCTCCATTCGGGGAGGCCCTTAGCGCGGGCGGTCACGACATAGGGTTTGCGGAGCTCGTCGAGCAGGTTGGCGCGCATGATGCGAATGAGGCTGGCGGTGCCGGCGGTACCGATAATCACGACCGGTACCCACAGGTGGGCGAAGAGGTCTGCCACCCTTCCCCAAGTCCAGGGGGCTTCCTGATATTCAGGTGAAAAGAGTCCGCCCACGCTCTGATTGAAGAATTTGAAGGCGATGTACATCAATATCAGAGCCAAGAGAAAATTGGGCGTGGCGAGGCCAAGAAAGCCGATAAAGGTGGCGAAATAGTCGCCGATCGAATACTGTTTGACGGCAGAATAGATACCAATAGGGAATGCCACGACCCAGACGAACAGGAGGCTGGCGAGGGAGAGGACGAAGGTCAAAGCCAGGCGCCCCCATACCAGTTCGGAGACCGGTTTGTTCCAGCCGAAGGAGTCGCCAAAATCGCCTCTGAATATGATCCCCTGCATCCATTTCAGGTACTGAACGTGAACGGGCTGACCGAGCCCGTACTGCTCTTCCAGTGCGGCCATGGCCGCCTGATCCATGTCTTCATCCTGCGCAGCCATGGCTGCCACCATGGTTGTGAGAAAGTCGCCGGGAGGCAACTGAATGATGACGAATGCGACGATTGAAATCGCGAGCAAGGTGGGGACCATGTAGAGCAATCGGCGCAGAAGGAATTGAAGCATGGAAAGGCCCTATCGATAGTGGGACTGCAGAACAAGGAGTGGGGAGCATTCACTCGCTCCCCACTCCCAGTTGCTTACTTGTCGCTACTCACCACTGATCCAGTACTGCTCAGGCTGCGTCGGAGCCGGAGTCGGATACTGCCATGAACCCGGCATAGAGGTCGGCACGTTGTGGAAGTTGTTCTTGACGATGCCGTAACCCGGAGGGCTGGAAGAGGTGCCGATCACGTAGAACTGGTCCTTCGCAATCGCCAGGATTTCCCTCATCAGCTCGATCTGCTTAGCCTGATCTCCAGAGGAAAGAATCTGAGCATACAGATCCATCTGGTGCTTGACGATGTCCGGCGGTTCTTCCGGCTGCGTCATGGCGCCAGCGCCACTGGGATTGGTGCGCCAAGTCACCCAAGCCTGTGCGAAGGTGGACTCGCGGCTGAAGGGGAAGAAGTGACGCGGGTCGAGGAAGATCTGCGGGCCGGTGGCGGCGCCCCAGACGTGTACGTCATGCTCGTTGGCATCTTTGCGCTGGTAGAGGAGCGTACGGTCAATGATGCTCAGCTGGGCGTTGATGCCGCAGTCCTGCCACTGGTTGACCGCCATTTCGGCGCGGTCATGGAAGCCAAAGGCCTCGGTGGCCTGCACGACGAAAGACAGCGGCTCACCGTCGGGGCCGAGGAAGTAGCCGTCTGCGTCCCGTTCGGTCATTCCAGCGTCTGCCAGGTACTGGTGGGCAAGATCCTGGTCAAACTCGGTATAGAGCGAATACCACTCTTCGTCGTAGAACTCTGCCATGTCCTTGGGAATGGCGCTCTGCATCGGTTCGCCCTGGCCGATGTAAAGTACATCGATGATCTCCTGGCGGTTGAGGCAGTGGGACATGGCGATACGGAAGTTCTTGTCGTTGAAGATTTCGCGCATGCGCTCATCTTTGTGGTTCAGGTTGAAGTGGAACCCGGTGGTATTGCCGATGCTGCGGGTCTCGAAGAACTCGTATTCGCCTGGTTCGCGATTGTCGGCGATAACGGCCTTGTTGTCATTGGTGTTGAAGTGACGGCTCATCATGTCGATTTCGCCGTTGAGCACCTTCAGCAGGAGGACTTCGCGGTCTTCGAGGATGTCATAGACGACGCGGTCGATGTAGGGCAGCTGATTGCCTTCGGTATCGACTTTCCAGAAGTAGGGATTGCGCTCGAGGATCAACTGGGAGCCTTCGCCATAGGCCACAGAAACTTTCCAGGGCATGAGCGTGGGCAGGTCGGCATTGAACCAGCGCGAGTCGGAAGGCGTGCCAGGCACGCTGGCGCACTTCATCTGGTAGAGGTTGACCCAGTCGTTGGCGTTATTCTCAGCGATCAGCTCATCCAGATTTTCGGTGTTGTAATCGACGTGGAACTGGGAGCAGTAGTGCTTGGGAACACGGGTGAAGATACTGCCACTGGGGGTGGCCAGGTTCTGCAGGAAGAGACCGTTGGGGGCATCAAAGGTGATCTTAAGGGTGTGGTCGTCGACCGCCTCGAAGATTGCGTCGGCCTCACCGGCGCGCATCCAGCCAGGCGTCCCGCCGGGGCTCAGATCTTCATTGAGGATCTGGTCATTCCACCAGAAGGCGAGGTCGTGAGCGGTGAAGGGCTCGCCGTCCGACCACTTCATACCTTCTCTGAAAGTGAAGGTGTATTCGCTGGCGTCGGCACTGGCGCTGACACTTTCGGCCGCATTGGGGACGACGCCTTCCCACTGCGGTGACCAGCCCATCAGGTGAATATAGCTGACGGTACGGACCAGCCAGGCGGTGTCGGAGCCGCCGACGAGGGCCGTATTCCAGGTCCCGCCGTACTGCCCGATACTTTCAACCGGCTCGACGATGGCGGGGTTGACGGGCAGACGCTCGGCCAGGGGTGGCAGTTCGCCGTTGCGAACCATCTCCTGGAACTCGGGAGCCTGGTTGGGGCTGACGCCGTCATCGGCTGCTGCCATTTCCTCGCCGGAATCGTCTGCGGCGGCGGCAGCTTCCTCGGCGGGGGCAGCCGGTTCCGGGCTACCGCAGGCCGCGAGGACGCCTACTGCCAAGATTGCGATGAGCAGCATCGCAAATAAGCGGAAGGGATTCTGTTGCTGCATTTACTTACTCCTTTGAAGTAATTTACCTGGGTTCAGGTTATGAAAAGCGAAAGCGAGACAGTGATAAATGCGTTACTGCCGCGGTGCTACAGCGCTGTTGCGAATGCTTTGCCGCGCCGCGAGATGGGCACGAAATGAAATGAGGGCGCGGGAATTATAGCTTGAGTCAGCGTTAACGCCAAACTGGGAGGGGGTTGTTGACGCGAGCGTTTACGAGTGTTTGGTGGACTGTCTGAATCAGGATTTGCTGGATTTTTTGGATTTTCGGGATGCGGCTTGTCTCG
>VXOE01000150.1 GCA_009840225.1 Caldilineaceae bacterium SB0662_bin_25
CCCCCCCCAACAACATCCGTCGCCGACCGGGTGTCGATTTTCGTAACAGGTGCCTTATCGAAAGTGTCCAGCCCGACCACGTCCCGCCAGTCCCATCAGATCCCCGCAGGTGCCGGCCTTGTGCCTGCCCTCGCACCCGCCCCAACTGACGGACGCCACCGTACGGCCAGGCCTCGCGCCTGCACTGCGTCTCGCTCAAAGACGGTATTCAACGCCAGCCACCGCTGGCACTGATTCCCCGCCAGACTGTTCCCACCCCAAATCTGGGATGCACACGACCGGAGCGCTGCGACTTCCAGAACTGTTCACGCCGCCACCGCCCACCGAAAATCAACAGAACTCATTCCCCAATTCAGGACATCCGTACGCACACATTAACTAGCGCGCACATGCTGCCTATGATAGGATTCCCAGCATAATACGAAGGTCAATTCAGAGGTGGTTGCACATGTCTACTCCGCTCCAATCGAGTTCCAATAGCGAAGAAGAAGCATATCCGAATATCCTCCTGATCACGAGCGACCAACAACACTTCTCAACCCTCGGCGTGACCAATCCGCGCATCCGGACGCCCGCCTTGGACCGGCTCGCCCGCGAAGGCGCCCGCTTCGACCGCGCCTACTGCAACAATCCCGTCTGCTCCCCCTCCCGCTCATCGATCATTACCGGCCAGTACCCGGCTTGGCACGGCTGCTGGACCATCGGCGTAAAACTGGGCGAAGACGTGCCCACCGTCGGCGACCTGCTGCACCAGTACGGCTACGACACCACCCTTATCGGTAAAGCCCACTTTCAGCCGCTGGCCTCGCGTCCGGAACAGATCTCTCTCGAGTGTCAACCCACCCTGCGCGATCTCGATTTCTGGCGTGAGTTCCACGGTCCCTGGTACGGCTTTCAACACGTCGAAGTGGCGCGCAACCACGCCGACGAAGCCCACGCCGGCCAACATTACGGCATTTGGATGGAGGAAAACGGCCTCCCCAACTGGCAGGACTTCTTCCAGTCCTGGCCGCCCGACCCCAATGCCGCCATGCGGGAACACGCCTGGGACCTGCCGGAGGAGTACCATTACTCCGTCTGGACCGCCGAACGCACGCTCGCCGCCATAGAGCGCAGCGCCGCCGGCGGCAATCCCTTCTTCCTCTGGAGCAGCTTCCACGATCCCCATCCGCCCTACCTCGTATCCGAACCGTGGGCATCGATGTACGACCCCGATGACATGCAGCCGGGAAGCCTCGAACCGGGCGAATTCGACGCAATGCCGCCCCACTTCGCCAAAACGCAGCAGCGTCAACCGGACTTCTCCGCCTGGCAGGAGACGCCCTTCGGCAATCACGGCTTCAATAGCCACCTGCACGAACCCGACGCCCTGCGCAAAAACATGGCCGTCTACTACGGTATGGTCGGCCTCATGGACCGCGAGATCGGCCGCATTCTGGACACGTTAGATCATCTGGGCATTGCCGACAATACGCTCGTTGTTTTCAGCACCGACCACGGCCACTTTCTCGGCCAGCACGGGTTGACTGCCAAGGGCGCCTTCCATTACGAAGACCTGATCCGTCTGCCCTTTCTGGTGCGCTGGCCCGGCCGCGTCCCCGCTGGCGCCGTGAGCAGTTCGCTCCAATCGCTGGTCGACCTGGCGCCCACTTTCCTGCACGCGGCCGGAATCGACATTCCGGGCCAGATGCAGGGCGCCGACCAGCTGGACGTCTGGACCGGCGCGGCCGCCGAAGCACGCGACCACGTGCTCGTTGAAAACCGTCACCAACCCACCGCGCTGCACCTGCGCACCCTCGTGGACCAGCGCTATAAGCTCACCGTCTACCGGGGCCGCGATTACGGCGAACTGTTCGATCTTCACGAAGATCCGGATGAGCGCCGCAACCGCTGGGATGATCCCGCCTTCGCCCAAGTCAAGACAAACCTGCTACAGCGCTTCGTCCAGGCCGAAATGGAGCGGGAGCCGACCCGATTCGAACGTATCGCCGGCGCATGAATGCGGTGACCTCCCTTGTACCGGGGCATCTTCCTGCAAGGCCCTCCAACCAACGCGACCGCAGCGGTTTCCCGTCAAGGCGGCGAATCGACTGTTCACCGGCAACGCAAATCTGGCTGCTGAAAACGTCGGCTGTGGTAAACTACAACTGAATCTGAATCCCGTTCGACACCACGATCTTCTCACGCAATTGCGAAACGGAATTCAGTTTGCAACTGGGTTCAGAAGACGAGGCGGTACTGCGCCTTGCGTGACGCGTCTGGACCGAAAGTTCTCACTGCCTGCCGGCCCTTGGTGATTCGGGCCGCTACCAGACACCAGCCATCGCCAACTCAGATCAATCAATTTTACTCCCATCAAACATCCATTTACGGAGCACAACAATGAACCTTGAACATGTCGCAATCAACGTACCCAACGTCCGCGAACAGGCACAGTGGTGGAAGGAGCATCTGGGGCTGCAAATCGTCTCCGCCGGCGATGTCCCCCCTTACATGAACTTTGTCTACGACAACAACGGCAGCATGGTAGAGTTGTACAGCAATGAAGAAATGCAGCACCTGGACTTTGCCCAGATCAATCCCTTCAACCTGCACTTTGCCTTCAGCGTAGACGATATGGAAAGCGAACGCGAACGTCTGATTCAGGCCGGCGCTACGCCCGACGGCGAGATCAACAACACCCCCTCAGGAGACAAGCTCTGCTTCCTGCGCGATCCCTGGCAGGTGACCGTGCAGCTTGTCCAGCGCAAGAAACCTATGGTTTAAGCAGCGAACCGTGATCAGTGACCGGCCGCGACCCGCCGGTCACTGGCAATTGCCGTTGGAGCGCCAACCATGCCGACTCCAGTGAAAATGCCCCAACTGGGCGAAACTGTGTTCGAAGGGACCGTCGCCCGCTGGCTCAAACAGCCTGGGGATCCGGTGCAGCGGCAGGAACCCCTGCTCGACATCACCACCGACAAGATCGACACTGAAGTGCCCGCGCCCGCCGCCGGTTTCCTGCTCAAGATCCTGGCTGCCGAGGGAACAACGGTTCAGGTTGGCTCTGTCATCGCCTACATCGGCGACGAAGCAGAAGAGATTACCGAGGACACAGAAGGCCCGGGAGAGTCGGTAGCTTCGCGCAAAGAAGCCGACCGAACAGCCCCCTCTCTCTCCCCAGCCCGGCGCACACGTGGCGCCGACTCTGATGCGAAGCCCCAAGGCCGCGCCTTCGTCAGCCCTGTCGTCGCCCGCATCAGCGCCGAACACAACATCGACCTGGACGAAGTTCCGGGCAGCGGACGCCAGGGTCGCGTCACCAGGAAGGACCTGCTGGCCTACATCGAAACGCGTCAACAACGGCCGCCCGCAGCGCAGCCCGCTTCCGGCGCCGCGCCCGGCGAAGACGAACTACTCCAGCCCCTTTCCAACTTGCGGCGGGCGATTGCCGAACACATGAGCCGCAGCGTGCGCACCAGCCCCCATGTCGTAACGATCTTTGAGGCCGATATGACGGCCGTTGTGCGCCACAGGGCGGCCCAAAAAGAGGCGTTCGCGCGCAAGGGCGTCAATCTGACCTTCACCCCCTACTTTGTAGCTGCCGTCGCGGCCGCGCTGCGCGAACATCCTACGGTGAACAGCCGCTGGACCGACGCCGGCCTGGTACTGAACCAGCGCATCCACGTGGGCATCGCCGCAGCTGTGGCCGGCGGACTGATTGTACCCGTGGTCCGGGACGCCGATGAATTGAATCTGCAGGGCCTTGCGCGTACGGTTAACGATCTGGCAGACAGGGCTCGCCGCGGCGAACTGTCGCCCGACGAAGTGCGCGGCGGCACCTTCACCGTGACCAACCACGGCACGAGCGGCAGCCTTCTTGGCACGCCCATCATCAATCAGCCCCAGGCCGCCATTCTGGGAGTCGGCAGGATCAGCAAACGCGCGGTCGTGAACAGCGCCGGCAGTTTATCCGGCGCCCCCGTCGATCCCCTTCTGCCCAGCGCCGACGATACAATCTCTATCCGCCCGATGTCCTACCTGAGCCTTGCCTTTGATCATCGCATCCTCGATGGCTTCGGGGCAGACAGCTTCCTGTCAGATGTGGTGCAACGACTGGAAAACTGGGGCGCGTGACAACCGTGGATCACGATTGAGTACAATCCAGAGACCGGTGATCGCCGGCCACTGGAGTCAGCGGAGGAATCTGTGGCAAGCAACTACGACTATGACCTCATCGTCATCGGCTCAGGCCCGGGCGGATATGTGGCCGCGATTCGCGCCGCACAGCTGAATCTCAAAACTGCCCTCATCGAACGCGAACATCTTGGCGGCGTCTGCCTGAACTGGGGTTGCATCCCCAAGAAGGCGCTCATCAAGAGCGCCGAAGTTCTGGATACACTGCAGCACGCGCAAGAGTTCGGCCTCACCTTTGACAACTTGCAGGTTGACTACGGCGCAGCCGTCAATCGTTCCCTGCAGATCATTGACCGCCAGACCAAGGGCGTTGGCTTCCTGATGCGGAAGAACAACATCGACGTCATCGAAGGACATGCCCGCTTCACCGATGCCAACACCCTGCAGGTCAGCGCCGGGCCTCTCAACCCGGATGGCGAGCCGCGCACCGTGACCGCCGCCAGTTTCGTGGTCGCCACCGGCGCCCGCGCTCGCGACCTGCCCGGCGTCGAAGCCGACGGCGAACGCGTCCTGCAGTATCGACATGCCATTCGTCTCAACGAGATCCCCGCATCCATGCTGGTCGTGGGCGCCGGGCCGATCGGCATGGAGTTGAGCCACATCTACGCCACCTACGGCGCACAGGTGACGATCGTCGAAATGTTGGACCAGGCCCTGCCGCTGGAGGATGCCGATGTCGCGCAGGAAGTCGTGCGCGCCTTCCAGAAACGGGGTATCAAAGTGCTGACCTCGAGCCGCACCGAAGACTTTGCAGTCGGCGAACGGTCGGTCACCGTTACGATAAAGGACGTGAACACCGGGAGCGCCCAGTCGCTGGAAGTTGAGAAAGTGCTGGTGGCCATAGGTATCTCACCCAATACCGAGGACGTAGGTCTCGACACCGCCGGTGTTGCCCTAAACCAGGACGGCTTCATCGAAATCGACGAGCATATGCGCACCAGCCGCCAAAACATCTACGCGATCGGCGACTGCACCGGCAAAATGCCGCTCGCCCATGTCGCCAGCGCCCAGGCGATCGTCGCCGCCGAAAGCGCCGCCGGCCATGCCACCACGCCCATTCCGGCAGAGCGCTACATCTTTATGCCCCGCTGCACGTTCTGCGTACCCCAGGTCGCCAGTCTCGGCTTGACCGAAACCGAGGCGCAGGAGGCCGGCTATCCTATCAACGTGGGCAAGTTCCCATTCATGCCCAACGGCGCCGCCCAGGCCCAGGGCGTGCGCAGCGGCTTCGTCAAAATCGTCGCCGACCAGAGATACGGCGAAATCCTCGGCGCCCACATCGTCGGCCCCAATGCAACCGAACTTCTGCCCGAGCTGTCCCTGGCGCAGATGATGGAGCTCACACCCGCTGAGATCGCGCACAACGTGCACGCCCACCCGACCCTGGCCGAAGTCGTAATGGAAGCGGCGCACGGCGTTGAGGGTCAGGCAATACATATGTAAAGACCCATGCGCACCGAACCCGAACAGCGCTGGCCAGTTGGGCCCGCCGCGAATCAAAAACGCGCCGCACTCGAGGCAATCTGCCAGCAGCACGGCGTCGCCATCCTCTACAGCTTCGGCAGCCGCGCCAGGGAGACGCTGGCATGGCTGGACGAGCCGGATTCTGTCCTCGCCCCCGGCCCCTCCGATGTCGACCTGGGCGTGAAACCGCTCCCGGCTGCCGAGTTCAACTGGAAAGCAGAGGTTGCGCTTGGGCATGCTCTGGAGGATCTGTTGGGAGTGGACCGCGTTGATATTGTAAACCTCGACAGCGCCAACCCCTTTCTGGCAGCTGAAGCCGTTCACGGCGAACGACTCTACGCCGAGAACGAATACGCGGCCGACAACTACGACCTTTACATCCTGCGGCAAGAGGGCGATCTCGCTTTTCTCGAGGAAGAGCGCGCCCGCTTGCTTCTCGGTACTTTCAAGTGACTCCGACCTATATCTCCCGACGCATCGTTGTAGAGCGCCTATCGCTGCTGAATCATCTGATCGGAGAGATCGAGCGGTTGCCCCTGCACGACGAGGACGCCTTCTTTGCCGATAGCCGCAACGTCCATACAGCCGAGTCATGCCTGCGGCGTGCCCTGGAAGCGCTTTTTGATATCGGGCGTCACATTTTGGGCAAAGGGTATGGCGTTCCTGCCGGATCCTACAGAGATATAGCAACACGACTCGCGGAAAAGGAAGTCCTTGACAGAGGCGAAGAAAAGCTATTTGCGCAGATGGCCTGTTACCGAAACCGGATGGTCCTTGTTTACCACGAGGTCAGCTCGGCAGAACTATTCCGGGTCTGTGTCGAAGATTTGGGAGATTTGGCGTCTATACGCTCGGCCTTCCAGCGTTGGATTCGGGACAATCCACACAGGATCGATAATCCCCTGACCGATGCCAATCGACGAGACTGAATACGCCGCCCTTCCTCTCGACATCACCGTCCGTTTCGCCGAAACCGATCAGATGGGCGTCGTCCACCACAGCGAGTACGCCGTCTGGTTCGAGGCCGGGCGCGTCGCCTGGATGGCGGCCGCCGGGATGCCCTATACCGAGATCGCCGGCGCCGGCTACAACTTCGCCGTTACCGACCTGCATTGCCGTTACCGCGAAGCCATCCGCTTCGGCGACGCCGTCCAGGTCATCACTCGCCTGGGGTCGCTGCGCAGCCGTCAGGTCGAGTTCGTCTACGAAATCCGCAACCCGCATACCGGGGCCGTCTACGCCGACGGCCGCACGCGGCACACCTGCGTCGACGGCGACGGCCGCATGACGCGCCTGCCGCACTGGATTGCGCAACGATTAACGGGAAAAGTGGGTGGTGAAACCAGCGGGGACAAAGCCTGACACTTCTGCAACAGCCCGCGCAGACCGGTAGAGGTTACGTCTACTGGCGAGGTGGGAAACGTCTCTACCCCTGCGCAAACTCCGCAGAAATCGTCTCCCCCTCGGTCTCCAGGGGCGGCAACTCCTCAAGACTGGTCAGCCCAAAATGCTGCATGAACTGGTCGGTTATCGCGTAACGGATTGGCCGGCCGGGCCCTTCCAATCGGTCGAACTCCTCCACCAGGCCCTGCTGCAGCAGATTCCGCAGCACGCCGGAACAGTCGACACCTCGCACCGCCTCCACCTGCGCCCGCGTCACCGGATGCAGATATGCGATTATCGCCAATGTCTCGAGTGCCGGCGCGCTGAACTGTACCCTCAAGTCCAGATTGAGGAATTCCTCCACCACCTGGGAAGCGGAAGGGTTTGTCACAAGCAGAACGCGACCGTCGCGGCGCTGCAGGCGCAGCCCCCGATTCTCCTCCTCATACTCCTGCTGCAAGGCGGCCAGTGCTTTGGTCACCTCCACTTCAGGGCAACCTGTCGCCTGGGCAAGCTGCGCTGGCGTAACCGGGTCCCCCGCCACGAACAGCAGGCTCTCCAGAATGGCGCTCAACTTCACGCTTCCCACTCATCCTCAAAGGGCAGATGGCGCATACGCACGTCCAACTTGCCGAGCCGCAAACCCATATCCTCTTCGACAATATCCCGCGTCGATTCCACCACCTCGTCCGTCTTCATCGGCACGTCGATATCCGGCGCGGTCTCGACCTCCAACTGAATGTCGACCGCATTGCCGCGGGATTTCACGTCCGGAAACACCGTAATCACGTCGGCAAGCTGGTCCAGGTGCCAGCTTAGGCGGCGTGCGATACTCTCTGTGTCCAGCTCCACCGAGCTGCCTTTCACCGTCTTCATGCGCACACCGCGCTGGCGGTGGGGCCACAGCTCCAACCACAGCAGGCTGCCGAAAATGAGCACCGCGACAGAGCCCACTGCTACCTGGCCGATCAGGTAGTTCATGCTGTTCGCCTGATGTTGCGCACGCAGAAACTCCTGGGCCACCGACAGACTGCCCACGAGCGCACCAAAAGTACTGTCTGGAAATACCGCCGTATAGACAGTGCCCGCCAGCAGCGCCAGCCAAAGCACAACGACGACGAATCGATTGAATGCGTTAATCACGTCCGGTCTAGAGCCCGAAATGCATGCACTGGTTTCCGGTTGTCCGTTCGTCAGGCGAAAGAGGACGGACTACCGGGAACTCTTCGTCGACTTTAAACGCCGCTAAAGAAACTCCGTCCTTCGATTATACATTACAGCGTTATACGCCGCGAAGCAAGGGATTTAGCGTCTCCACCACCACGCGCGGCCGAGGGTCAACCAGGCCAGCGCCAACCACAAAAGCCCGCCCGCCAGGCTGAGCCGCAGACCGGTCTGCCAGGTAGTCGGCGTGTACTCGAAGATGACCTCACTCTCTCCGGCCGGCAATGGTACGCCGCGAAATAGGATGTTGGCCGGAACAACGTCCACCGCCTCCCCGTTGACCACTGCATGCCAACCAGGATAATAGGCGTCCTTCAATACGAGAAAACCCGCCCGCCCGGAGCGCACGTGGATGACGACCCGCTCGGGCGAATACGAGATGATCGAGACCTCCCCTCTCGTTGCCGGTGCGCCGGCCTCGGCCGCAAGCCCCCAGGCCGCCACCGCCTCGGCGCTTGCCTCGACGACCGCCGCCTGCGAGTAGCCAACCCTAGCCAGGACGTGCAGCACCGTTACAGCGTCGTCCGGTGATGACACTTGCCGCACCGTCTCGAACAGTTGCGCCCGCCCGCTGCCTTCGAGCCGCGCGTAGATCTTGACGTCGCCGCTGTGTACACGTTGAAAGCTGCCTCGGTCACTGGGAAGAAGCGGCACGAAGGTATTGGTGCGCTCGTCAATGAGCGTAATCGCCCGCACCACCAGCCCGGTTGAGCCACCGTCTTCTGCAAGCGCGATCTCCAGTTGTACTGGACGGGCGGCTTCCGGTAGCGCAAAGCGAGCCAGGTACTCCTCCTGCCCAGTTGCACCGTCACGATAAACCATAGGAACATCCCCGCTGCTGGCAAATGCTGAATGGGGTCCCGCCGCCTCAAAGGCGCCTCCCCCGCTGCCGGTGAGAAACCTGCCAACTGCGATACGCTCACCACCTACCAGGGCAGTTACTTCCGCTATGGGCTGATTTGCGGCGCCAGCTTGAGATCCGTCGGAGTCTGAGATTACAAAGCCGACGACATCCACCGCGGTCGCCTCGAAACTGTGCGGCACGTCAACCGTCAGTCGAGCTCCCCCTCCAGTCCCATCGCCGGCTGCGTCGCTCGCGCCACTAGTTTCCAGAGTCGCGCCGATCTGGCGGTCGTAATACACACCGTCGACCCACAAATCACGTACCTTGTCGGTGACGACAAAGCCGACGTCCATCAACTCGAGAATGTCGCCGTGTGGAACCGTCTGCAACTGTTCACGTACGCGGCCGTCAGGCACCAGCTCATCCGGCGGTATCAGCAGCGACAGAAAGGCATTGTAGCGCTGCAGAGGAAGCACGCCGCCGTCGAATCCGTCCACAGTGGGTATGCGCCACAGCAACGACAGGTTCGGCGCCAGGATCTCCTGAGACTTGAGCGCGATGATGAACTCCCTGAAGCCGGCCTCGCTCAGCTGCGGACGCGCGCCGCCGCGCAGGATTCGCCGCCAGTCGGGCATGTCGCCCGGGTCGAACGTGATATCGCTGATGCTAAGCAGCCGCCCCGCGGCCGCCGGGTGAAGCCCTCGCCGCGGCTCCGTCAGCAGGTGAGCAGACGCAGTCCGCACGTCGTACACGGCCTGCGGCGCGGTCGGCTCCGTGTGCGGCAGCGCACGCGCCGCCAGGAGCAGATCGAGCGCCAGAACCGCAAGCAGCGCCGCGCCGGCGGCGGCAGACAAGCGCAGCGAGACCGCCTTACTGCCGCCGGCGTCTCTCAACCTGTGCCAAAGCCACTCCGCCCCAACGCCTGCCAGCACTGCCATCCCCAGCGTATAGAGCATCATCCAGCGGGCAGGCGTGCGGAACAGATCATAGCCGGGAATCACATGATAAAAGAGAAACGAAAATGGGTTCCATCGTCCTAACGCCAGGAACAGGCCCAGAAAGGCAAAAAAGAGCCCGCACAGCGCAGCCAAGGGCCACTGACCCAATGTCCATGGCCGCCTCCCGGCCGCTGGCTCAAGACGGCTCACCACCGCGACCAGGGCCAGCAGTAGCCCCACCGCGCCCACATAGGCGACAAACTCCGTGTACCCGAGCGTAGCAAAAACAACGCTCAAGTCGCGCAGTCCGTAGGAGGGCAGCAGCGTCCACTGGAGCAGCAGCGGCCGCAAACTGAAGCTGGTCACATCCACGTAGCTGAGCCCGCCGCTCCGCAACCCCAACTGGCTCAGTTCCAGCGTAGGCAACAGTTGCGCGGCGGCGAGCAGGACACCCAGCAGGACCCCTAGGAAATAGATGAGGAATGAGGCCGCGAGGTGAAGAAGTCCGCGCGTATACGAACGCAGGCTCGTCGCCAGCAGCCATGCACCCACACCGAACAGATTGATATAGGTCGTTTGCGTGTGGCCGGCCAGCAGAGTGAGCGCCACAAACATGGCGAATGGCAGGAGCAAAACCGCGTAACGCCAGGCATGCGAAGCAAGACGCGAGGAGCCGGTAACCCCCTCTCTCTCCTCACTTCTCTTCGCTCTTCCCTCCGACGCCCACCTCCCCTCCAACGCCCACAGGAGCCAAGGCAGCCAGGCTGCCCCGTTCATCTGATTGATATGCCCTAGCAATCCGCCGTAAAATCCGCTCCCCGCCAGAACCAGTCCCGTGCCGACCGCGGCCAGCCACCCCATCCCCCAGCGCCGCATCAACGCGAAACCGCCCACGGCCAGGATCCAGGCATGGATGGCCCCGCTCCAGTAAAGTTGCCGCGTCACCGGCAGCCAGCTCAGCGGCCAGTGTAAAGGATAGAGCGCCGCCGCCTGCGGATTGGCAAGGAATGGCGCACCCATAAAGATGTACGGGTTCCAGAAAGGAATCCGGCCCGCACGCAGCGAGGCTGCTGCATAGTCGCGGTAGGGATAGAAGTAGTGGAGGATGTCGCCGCTGGCCAGCACTCGATCCGTGAACAGGAGGCGATAGAAGAGAAGCAGGACGAAGAGTGCCAGGATCGAAGCGGCTGAAAGGAGGGGTAGAAGGCGGCCTATCCAACTGCGGCGGCTACTGTTCAGAAACACCGCAAACAAAGGTCCACCGGTGCTTAGTCCTTGAAACGGTACCTGATAAGCGTAGCAATGGCCGTAAACCCGTCCCGCCAGGTAAGTTTCTTGCCTTCATGGAACTGGCGCCCGTTATAGCTGATTGGCGTTTCAAAAATCGGGTAGTTGCGTTTGAGGATCTTGGCCGTCAGTTCGGCTTCGATCTCGAACCTCTGGCTGTGGAGGGTCATCCCTTCGATTACACTCCGCCGGAAGCACTTATAGCAGGTCTCCATGTCGGTCAAAACCGTACCGTATAACAGATTGGTAAACCAGGTGACCCCTTTATTGCCGATCGTGTGTGCAAGGCTCATGGCCGCACGCGGGCCGCCGAGAAAGCGGCTGCCATAAACGACATCGGTGCGCCCCTCCAATATAGGGGCGAGAAGCTTGACATAGTCCCCAGGATTGTATTCAAGGTCGGCGTCTTGCACGACGAAGATTGCACCGGTCGCCGCCTCAAAACCCGTGCGCAAGGCCGCGCCCTTGCCCCCGTTGCGTTCATGATAGATGATGCGCAAATCTTTCGGCTCTTCCGCCTGCAAACGGGCTAGAATGTCCCGCGTTCCGTCGGTAGAGCCGTCATCAACAATGATGATCTCTTTTTCCAGTTGGCTGGCGCTGCCGTTCAGATCCGTCGCGCCGTCTGCATTGACCGTCAACGGGACCGCGCGCACGCGGCGGATTATCTCCTCCAGCGTGCCGATTTCATTGTAGACCGGCATGATGATCGACAGGCGTGTCGCAGGCGGGGCACCATCTGAAGATTTCATAATACAGCGGTCGTTCGTGACCTGTCACACCAGTGCTCTGAGCAGGTCACAGTTGTCTGGTTATTCACCGGCCTGATGAGCGAGAATGATCGCCTCGGCCACTGCCTTCATCGGCTTGCGGTTGTTCATACTCATCTTCTGAATACGCCGAAAAGCTTCGGCCTCATTCATATTCTGTAGTTGCATCAGTATGCCCTTCGCGCGCTCAACCGCTTTGCGCGTTTCGAGCGTCTCCTTCAGGTCATCGATCTCCTTCTCCAATGTTCGAAACTCGCCGAAACGCGCCAGAGCCACCTCGATCGCAGGAGTCAGATCGCTTTCGCGGAACGGTTTGACCAGATAGCTGACAACACCAGCCTCCTTGGCGCGTTGCACCAACTCCTGCTGGCTGTATGCGCTCAACAGCAGCACCGGGGCCAGTCGCTCCTCCGTCAGAACGCGCGCAGCCTCAATGCCATCCACGTCCGGCATCTTGATGTCCATGATCACGATGTCCGGTCGAAGTTCCCAACTCAGGTTGATGGCGCTTTGCCCGTCACCTGCCTCGCCGACGACCAGGTAACCCAGGTTGGTCAGCATCTCCCGCAGATCCATCCGAATGAGGGATTCATCATCTGCGATAATTATGCGCGTACGCTCCACAGTCTATCCCTTTCCCGGTCGCCAAATGTAAAGTACTCGGAGTCGGCAGCTAGCTAAAATACTGGCGGCTGGATGTTCGTTTTCGATGGTTGCTGGTTCTGTTCGTCTCTGATCGCCTGCCGCATCAGCTAAACTACGACAGATTCTAAGGTGATTGAACGTTTTGGAAAAGTGACGATTGCCCGCGTGCCCCCGTACGTGCCCTCGTTGGCGCCAGCGTCATCGCCGTTCACCTGCTCAAATAACAGATTGCCCTTTAAGTCATCAGTGACAAGCGTATGGACAATCTGCAACCCTAAACTGCGGCTCTCATCCGGATCGAAGTCGGAAGGCAGTCCCAACCCGTTGTCCAGCAGCGTGATGCGTACCTCGTCCCCCAGGTCTTCGAGCGCAATGCGTATTTCACCGTTTTGTCGGTCCCGTAGACCATGTTCCATCGCGTTCATCAGCAGTTCGTTGACAACGAGCGCTGAGGCTGTAGCCTGACTCGCTGGAAGGCGGATATTCGGTCCCTCCATTGCAATCTCCACCTGTTGTCCCGGGTTGATTGAAACTTGCTGGGCCTGCCCCAGGATGCGCTGGCATACGTCGCGGATATTGATCGGGCGGTGTTCATCCTGGCTCAGGTATTCGTGAATCACCGACATGCTCAGAATGCGGTTCACCGCGTCGGTCAACTGTTGTTGGCCCTCTTCGCCCTGGAATCGACGGCTTTGAATGCGCAAGATGGCGGCAATTGTCTGCAAATTGTTCTTTACCCGGTGATGCACTTCCTGGATCATCGCCGATTTGACCTTGAGTTCGCGCTCGCGCTGCACCGTCTCCGTCGCGTTATGCACCAGCACCAACACGCCATCGACCTGCGGCGCCTCCTCTGTCGGCATCGGTTTCGTCCAGGGCAGTTGCCGGCGCACTCGTCGTTGCATCAGGTACAGAGCGCCGCGCGGCGCACGCAGCGGAATCGCGGTTCGTACCCAAACGCGCCCGTCTTCGCTCTCATGACGCGTCTGCACACAACAGTTGGCCTGCATCGCCTGGCTCACAATCTCCTCGTCCGCATCCTCCAGATCAGAAACCGGTGCACGCCGCATATCCGCCACCAGACCGATCGAGCGAAACAGGTTCATGGCGATGCCGCTCATGTAGCTGATGCGGAAATGCTCATCTACCAGGTAGATTCCGTCCAGGCTCCCGAACCCGCCTGAGATTTCGGCCGTCTCAATCTCACCTTGCACTGCCATCCTTTGCAGCCAGCGTACGGCACTGCGGAATGGCCGCTCGCGGCGCCGGTGCCGCTCATACTCAATCAGATTTGTCTCGATGAGCAGCGCCGCAATCGCCTGATTGACAGCGTTGTGAACCGTGTACACCTGCTGGATAACAGGCGCGCCGCTGCTGGTGCGCTCGGGGGGAATCTTGCTCTCTGCCATCCTGTCTCTTCGGTCTTCCATCAGGGCCCGATGAACCGTTGGCTGGGCAGTAAATGTGTACGTGCGTCCGGTCATGTCATCCTGGTAAATGGATGAAAGCGAATGGGGCGCAGCGTGTTGGCCAACCAGGATCTGACCGACTGGGACGCGTTGCATCGTAGGTGACTCGATGAACTCAAAGTGTGAGGGGGACTCTTCTTGGGGGTCCATCAAACAGCAGAGCATTACGTCAGAACGGCTGACGTCGGCCGTGATGGCCAGACCGGCTTCGATCCGATAGAGCAACGCGATATCGCGCTCGGTCAATGAGGAACAGGAGTTGACCCGGCTATCCATCTCTGTTTGTGGGCTTCTCTGTGCCCTTCAAAACGGCGTCTCTGCCGCCTTTGTCCTCTAAAAATCACAGTGGGATAAAAAATGCCGTCGTAGAATAAACCTGTTCCCGACGGCAAGTTCCAAGACGTTCGTAAGTTGGCAGAGTAGTCGGACCACAGGGGTCAGACAGTAATGTGACGGCTCAACCATGCTGCAACCGAGTCGGGGAGAGAGGATTTGAACCTCCGACCTCTTCGTCCCGAACGAAGCGCGCTACCGAGCTGCGCTACTCCCCGAAAGTGTGCAAAAGTATAACGCAAGTTGAAATTAAAGGGCAAATTGGTCTGTCCGCAGTTGGACGGGGTGGCATCCACTCCCGTACCCCGCCCATCCACCCCCACAATCAGACCAGATTCACCGGCCACTTTCTCTGCTGGTATCGACTGGCTCCGAATTCGCAACGACCAATCCAAAATAAGTGCGCAACGATGAACGAGGCGGCCGAAGTTCTCTCTCCTTACTCCTTTTCAAACCTATCACCAATCAATCGCTGCATTCGCTGATCACTGACTACTGATCACTGACCACTGCAGTTCGGCGATTTGCGGGACGCCTCTCCCTGTCCCCAAAATCTCCGCAGCCCTACGCGTCCGCAGGCGCCTGCAGCGCAGCCAGCAACTCCTCGGCTTCCCGCCGCTTGTCCGGGTCCTCATTGCGAGCGATGATACGCTGCAGCGTCGAGATGGCCCGTGTATCCCCCTCTTTTGCCATCTTGATCGCCATCTCGTCGCGCCTGTCGTGATAACTGTTGTCATATTCCCGAACTTCGAGGTCCCACTTTTGCCAATAGTACTTCAGGTCCAGGTCGGGCCAGTCCGCGTAGACCTCCTCCCATGTGCTCGGTTGGCTGTGCGGTTGCAGACTGCCGGGCGCAATCGGTTCGCTGGCCTTCTGGTAGCGGGCGTCCATCGACATGCGTAACCGGTCGGAACTGTTCGGCATTCCCTTGTGGACCGTCATGCTGTGGAAAATGAGCACATCCCCTAGCTGGAACGGGCTGTATGCCCAGGTGCCCTCGAGCGGGTCGATTACCTCCAACCCCCCAGCCCCCATCGCCGGCTGGAAGTCGTAGACCCCGCGTCGATGCGACCCGGCCGCCACCTGCAGTCCCCCCAATTCGGTAGGCAGATCGCCCAGCGGGATCCAGGCCGTATAGGTGTCGGCAGTACCCTGAATCGGAATGAAGTCCTGGTGCGGCGGCGTGGTGAACGCTTCGCGCTGGGGGAATATCGTGCGACCGATGATGCGGGGGTGCGGAAACACCGGCTCCTCGAACATGCGCTCGAACAGACCCGTCAGGTTGGGGTGATGCTGGATAGCGTGAAACTCTGGCAGCTTGTACATGGCATGGTATTTCTGCATGTACTCTGGCTCCGGTTCGACACAGAACCCGTTCAGATCAGCGACCGCGTCTGCCAGAGGCGTGTCGGGCTGTACCCAACCGGCTGCGCGCGCAATCTCAAGGATCTGCATGCGCAGCTCCTCGACGACTGCAGCAGGGAGCAAACCGCGGATGAACAAATAGCCGTCCCGGTCCATCCGCCTGCGCAGTTCAGCGCCATCCTGCAGGAAATCAGTTGAATCAAGAAATGGTTGCATTGGATTCTCTCCTATGGTACCCGCTTCCAAGTGGGCGTATTGAACTGTATTCTCCTCCCCAGACGGCCAAAACCCCGCGTCAGCGCCAGGAATCAAACGGGTTGTGCGGATCGGCCAACGGCAGGGCCACGCGTGCGCCGGCGATATGCGAAGCGTGCGCGGCCATCGCCCATCCAAGATGACGGCGGGCGGTTCGCCCGTCCAGCAGTGGAAACTCCGGCTCGCGGCCGTCGAGCATGTCAAGCATCGAGCGCGCCATGCGGTGGTGCGCCTTGACCCATTTGTCGTCGTCCGGCGGCGGCTCAGACGGAATCACCTCCCAGCGGTCATCGTTGAATAGTCCCGGACTGACCAGCGGGTGATAGTAAATATCCGGCTGGTTGCTCATCGGGCCCGGCAGCGAGAGCGTCCCCGTCGTGCCGTGAATGTCGATGCGGTAGGGGCGCTCCTTATGGTCGCCTTCGTAAGACTCAAAGTCGGCGGCGAAGCCGTCGTTGAAGACGTAATAAGCGCGAATGCCGTTGCCGGCGACCAGCCCCATCCCTTCCGCGCCCTGCATGAGATCGTCCGGTGTAGCGTCGCGGCCGTCCTGCGTGATGTGGGCGTGACACCAGAGCGGCTGCCCCCAGACCTGCCACAGGAAATCAAAGAAATGGGGATATAGGTCGAGGAACAGCTGGTTGCCTCCCTCGTGGCCGTTCATGCCGTAAATGCGGGCGAGGCGGGGTTCACCAATCTTGCCCCCCTTGATCAGGGGTATGGCCACATGCTGGATGGGTGGATGGCCGCGCCATGGGCAGGCGACAATGAGGAGTTTACCGTTCTTCTCGCATGCCGCCACCATCTCATCGACCTGGGCCGGCGAGGCCGCAACCGGTTTCTCGATGTAGATGTGCGTATCGGCGGCCGTGGCGGCCATCGCCAGTTCATAGTGATCGCCGATCTCACGCGTGGCGATCACGGTGATGTCGGGGCGCTCTTCTGCCAGCATCTCCCGGTAGTCTGCATACCCCTTGGCCGCGCCCGTACGTTCGATCGCTTGCTGCCGGCCTGCGTCGTCAGGGTCAGCGAGCGCTACGATTTCGGCGCCCTCTACGCCGACAAAGGCCTCGTCGACATAGTGGCCGTAATTCCCGCGACCGGTATGTCCGATGATGGCGACTCTGTAAGCCATAGTTCCTCCACAGTAATGGGTTCACGCGCCTCTGCCTGAAAGGAAGGCATAGAGGTTGTGAGAGAGGGCCGCAGGCGAATGCTGTTTCCTTTAGTGAAGGAGAATTCCTGCACTGCGGCTTGCTTTCCGACAGTGTTGAGCAGGGCAATAAGAGTGTGCCTCCAGGCTATTGGCTCCCTGAATTCTTGGGAGATAGCTCTGGTGCACTCCTGTCTCTCAACTGCTTTTGCTTAGAATAGAGTATCGTCCCTACGCGTTGAATGTGCTCAATCAGGTCGGGATCACCGATTTCGCCAAAGATGGAAAGATCGATCATGTAAGGCAGAAGCAGGTCATCCAAATCAACAGCGATTCTGTGGCGCACGCTTAGCGTCAGGTCGGCCCCGCCGCAGAGTGTCAGATCGATGTCAGAGCCATTCTTGTGGGAGCCTTTGGCGCGCGAGCCGTACAGGACCGCTTTTTCCACCTGCGGGTAGCGGTTCAGGACGGCGCAAATCTTCTGGGTCACCGAGTCTGACAGGCCGCTTCCAGGGCACGTTTGGATAGAAGGACTCATGACGACTCCCCTTGTTTCAGGCGCGCAAGTCTTGCGTGCAATTCTTGAAATTCTACAAAGTACTTGTCGAGAATCGCTGCAACAATTTGGGCGGCTGTGGCTTCATTGTAGGTATGTGTCGTCAGGTTTCTGCTTTGTATCATCTCCATCCACGTTTCGCCGTTCCCAATCAAGTTGGCGCCGAAGGCTGCGCGGGTCGAGTCTCTCGAACCGTATAGGTCACGCACGCCCCGCGCTTCAAGAAAGTCCTTAAGCGTCTTCCACGCAAGTTCGTGCGTATATTCAAATCCCTGTATCAACCCCTGAGCTTCCAACCGCGAGAGCTGCCGTTGTCCCGCCAGCTCGACAGCTTCCTTCAATTGGGAAAACGCCTTGTCAAACTGATTGGCTCTCTGGATCCAGCGGACGTCCTGACTACTCATGGAGTAACTCCACTGAAAGTGCGATTCATCGTTTTGCCAGTTCCCTTGTGGCAAAGACTTTATCGCTTTTCGTACGGCATACAATAACTTGACCCTTGGAAGTTCTCCACCCATCTGCAATGCTGCGCGCATTTCGGCCTGCCCCAAAAATCTGGCACAACTAACCATCCAGTACTGAATCGTCTTCCAAGCTCTGAAGCCGCTGTTGGTTCACCCGCTCTTGTCGTCATCTCTGATTCACGATAAACATAGTTCAGACTGAGATACAGCACACGCGGGCCAGCTTGCAAATCCCCACACGCGTGCCCATTATACCCCACATTCATGCTGTCTCAGCATCCCTGTTCAGGACTTCTGGCAGACTGCACAATTCACGCCTGACGCCCTATCCATGCGAATACCATACGCAGCCCATACGCTACTGGAACGAAGATGGTTTTCTGCATTGGCAACAGTACCAAAATGGGTTTACAAAGTCGCCGCGATCTGGTAAAATATACTATTGGTTCACTGTAGCGGTTTAGAAAACACATACGCTCAAGCGGTTAAGAGGACACAGAATTGAAAATGGCACCTCCTCAACAACCCAAAGCCCGCGCGGACGTCTACCGGCGGCTCATCGGCTTTCTGCGACCCTACTGGAAGCAGGCTGCCTTTGCATACCTCTCGGTACTCTTTGCTTCGCTGCTCAATCTGTACATTCCGCAGATCCTGAAGGACGCCATTGACCAGGGCGTCGAAGGTCAGCGCGCCGGTGCCCTCTTCACCGCGGCCGGATGGATCCTCGGCATCGCGGTCGTGCGCGGCGTCGCCGCCTACGGTCAGCGCTATTATGGTGAATGGCTCACCCATCGCGTGGCCTATGACCTGCGCAATCAGTTCTTCAACGCGGCCCAGAGGCTCCCCTTTGCCTTCCACGACCGCTCGCAAACCGGCGACCTGATGAGCCGGGCCACCAGCGATATCACCGAGACGGAGCGCTTTGCCGGCCAGGGGCTGATGGATCTGACGGCGTCACTCCTTCTGCTTGGAGGCGTCATCGTCGCCATGGTGCTGGAAAGTTTCAGCCTCGCTCTGTTCGCGCTGATTCCTCTTGCCTTGTTGCTGGTGTTGACCCTCCGCTTCGGTATGGTCATCCGACCCCGCTTCAAGCGCGTCCAGGAGCAGATGGGCCAGCTCTCCTCCACCATGCAGGAGAGCATGACCGGTATTCAGGTGGTGAAAGCGTTTGCCCGCGAAACGGACGAACTGAAAAAGTTTAACGCTGCCAACGAGGACTGGTTCGCCAAGCGTTTTGGCATTATCAAAATCTGGGCCAATAACTGGCCTACGTTCACCTTCATCCTGTTGAGCAGCAACTTCCTGCTCCTTCTGGTCGGAGGGCCCCAGGCCATCGAAGGTACAATTACCATCGGTTCCCTCTTCGCGATGTTGGCCTATGTCATGATGCTCAACGGCCCCGTACAACGACTCGGTTTTCTGGTTAACATGGCCGCCACATCCGGGGCCAGCGCGACACGTGTGTTTGAAATCATCGACACGCCCCCTGAAGTGGAGGAACAGGAGAACCCCACCGTTCTGCAAGACACCCTCGGCGCCGTGACCTTTGAGAGCGTCAGCTTTGGCTACGAGGGCGGGCCGCGAGCGCTCGATAACATAAACTTCGAGGTGGAGGCGGGACAGACTGTCGCTCTGATCGGGCCAACCGGCAGCGGCAAATCCACGATTACCAATCTCATCCCCCGCTTCTACGACCCGGCCAGCGGCGTCGTCCGCATCGATGGACACGACGTGCGCAGCCTGACACTGCACAGTCTGCGCAAGCATATCGGAACCGTCCTTCAGGACCCGTTCCTGTTCGGAGTGACAATCGCCGAGAATATCGCCTATGGTATGCCGGCCGCTTCGCCCGACGCAATTGTCGCCGCAGCCAAAGCGGCGCGAGCGCACGATTTCATTATGGAGTTCCCCGCCGGCTACGAAACAGTGGTTGGCGAGCGAGGCGTTACCCTCAGCGGCGGGCAAAAACAGAGGGTGGCGATCGCACGCGCCCTGCTCTACGAACCTCGTATCCTGATACTGGACGACTCCACCAGCAGCGTCGACACCGAGACCGAGCACCTGATCCAGCAGGCGCTCAACGTTCTGATGGAAGGGCGCACGACCTTTATCATCGCCCAGCGGCTTCTTACCTTGAAGAACGCCGACCAGATCTTCGTCTTGGATGGCGGCCGCATCGTCGAAAGGGGTCGCCACGATGAACTCCTGGCCGCAGGTGGGTTCTACCGCAGCATCTACGATCTGCAACTGCGCGACCAGGAGGAGTTCGCAGCGCTCGAAGCACAGTTGCGTGAACATGCCGGGACGGGACATGAAAGCCCGGACCGACCACCTGTCCGGCCAAAGGTTCTTGCCGGCGCCGTGGAAGAAGGGAGAAACTGAGATGAGCAATTCGAATGGCAGTGGAACGGTTGCTCACGCATACCCAGAAAACGGACAGGCTTCCTCCCTGCAAAGTGAGATAGGTATGGTAACCGAGAAACTACCACTCCAGCGAGATGTGCTCGGCCGCGAACAGGGGGTCCGAGCCACCTCGGACAGCAGTCTGTCGGCCGTTGAACAGGAAAGGCTGCGCCGCGAGCGCAAAATTCAGGACCTGTTGCCGGACGAAGAGGAGGCGCAGGAGAAGACCTACGACAGTCGACTGGTTAAACGGTTGATGGTCTATGTAGCCGTCTACAAGCGGGAGTTCTTTCTCTCTCTCATTCTTATCGTCTTAACGTCTGTCATGAGCGTCGGAACGCCTTGGATCATCCAGCGGGCGATTGACGAAGGCATCCGCGCCGGCGATGTGGGCACTCTGCGTTTCTGGACCTTTCTTTTCCTGGGCACGATCGCGTTGGAATGGGTTGCAAGCCGCGCCCGCCTTACAGTAATGGCCTTCGCCGGCACACGCATCGTGACCGACATCCGCAGTCAGCTCTTTCGCCATCTGCATACCCTGTCGATGGGCTTCTTCAATGACTACAGCGTTGGCCGCCTGATGAGCCGCCTGATCAGCGATGTGAGTGTGCTGCAGGACTTCGTTACCTGGTCGATAACCGGGCTGGCCCGATCGGCTTTTATCCTGATCGGAATTATTCTGGCGATGCTGCTCCTGAACTGGCAGCTGGCACTGGTGACCTTTGCAGTCATGCCGGCTATGATCGTGCTCACCAACTATTTCCGCCGCTATGTGCGCCAGGCCTACCGAGCGGCGCGGCAACGTCTGTCACTGATCAATGGCTTTCTCAACGAGTCTATCACCGGCATCCGCGTCACCAAGAGCTTCTCCCGCGAGCAGGCCAACTCGCGCCATTTTGAAGATCTCAACCGCTCCTACTTTGACGCCAATGTCCGCACCACCCAGCTGGCTGCCTACTTCTTCCCCGGGGTCGACTTTATCGGCTCGTTCGCTACTGCGCTGGTGGTCGGTGTCGGCGGCTGGCTCATTGTGGGCGACCAGCTGACCGCCGGCGTTCTGGCGGCATTCGTGATCTGGGTGGATCGCTTTTTCGAACCAATACGTGAACTGTCGCGACGCTACTATACCTTCCAGGCGGCCATGGCCGCGAGCGAGCGCCTCTTTGCCCTTCTCGACACCGAGCCGGATCTGAAAGACGCCCCCCATGCCTTCGCGCTGCCGCCGATCGCGGGCCGGGTCGACTTGGAAAACGTTCACTTCAACTACAAAGAAGATGAACCCGTTCTGCGTGGCGTGACCATCACTGCCGAACCGGGCGAACGAGTTGCCCTGGTCGGTGAAACCGGTGCCGGCAAGAGCACCGTCATCCGTCTCATCGCCCGCTTCTTCGACGTGACCGGCGGGGCCGTCCTGATAGATGGCCACGATGTTCGCGATGTAACCCAGGCCAGTCTGCGGGCGCAATTGGGCATTGTCCTGCAGGACAGCTTTCTCTTCGACGGCACGATCCGCGAAAATATCCGCTATGGCCGGTTGGACGCCACCGACGCCGATGTGGAAGCTGCCACAGTTGCCGTTGGCGCCGATGAATTCATCCGCAAGCTGCCCAATGGCTACGACACACAGGTGGGAGAAAACGGTGTCAATCTCAGCGTCGGACAGCGCCAGATCGTCTCCTTCGCACGCGCCTTGCTGGCGGACCCTCGCATCCTGATCCTGGACGAGGCCACCAGTTCCATTGACACGACGACCGAGCGTCAGATTCAGGCCGGCTTGGAAGAGCTGCTCAAGGGGCGTACCAGCTTTGTCATCGCCCACAGGCTCAATACAATTGTCAATTCGGACAAGATTGTTGTGCTCGATCAGGGGCAGGTGCTGGAAGAGGGCAGCCATGAAAAGCTGCTGACGCGACAGGGCCGCTACCACCAGCTTTACACGATGCAATGGGCGGTGGAGAGCGACCCGCGTGCTAAAAAATACGTTCTGAACTGACGGTATCGTTGCAAAGAGTGAGGAACAATCTGGTTCCTCACTCCTCACCATTCGCCGCTAACCCTCCTCGATCTCGACTTTCTCCATCACATCTCCTTGCTGAATCGCATCGACGACATCCTGGCCGCTGCGCACCTTGCCGAAGACGGAGTGTTTGTTGTCGAGCCAGTTCGTGGCCACGTGAGTGATAAAGAACTGGCTGCCGTTCGTGTTGGGTCCGGCGTTGGCCATGCTGAGCACGCCTGGGCCATCATGCACTAACTCCGGATGAAATTCGTCGTTGAACTGGTAGCCGGGGCCGCCCCGCCCACTGCCCGTGGGGTCGCCGCCCTGAATCATGAAATCGGCGATTACGCGGTGAAAGCTGACGCCGTCGTAATAGCCGTCGCGTGCCAGCGCTACGAAATTGTTGACCGTGTTCGGCGCCTTGTCGGCGTACAGGTCAATGACGATATCCCCGCGGGTGGTCTGGATCGTGGCCGTGTAGCTCTTCGTCGGATCGATCTGCATCGCCGGGGGAGATGAATACTGCGTCACAAGCATTTCCTTTCAGTGTCTGAATGAGTAAAGTGGCCCTCCCGCCTCTCTCAGCAAAGGTGTCGCTTGCAGTGGGTAGAGCCAGTGTCACGAAAGCAGCGCGGAGGATACCGGCCGGACTCTGTCTGCATTATAGTGCCCTTTCCTCGATGAACAACAATCAGCGCCGACTGCGCGCTCGATAGGGCGATCCTTCTTTACCTCTCATCGGTGACTGCTGAGTCCCTGCCCAATGGCGATCAATATTCAGCATGTCGAAGATGCTTCTCTTTTCTCTCTCCTCTCTCTCCTCGCATTTGGGCGGTCGGGCCTATTCGGCCCTCCCTTGTGCGGGGGC